>JBBSLB010000070.1:0-11103 GCA_038255675.1 Mycobacteriales bacterium | reverse complement strand
GACCGTGATCGTCGCGCCCTTGCGGACCTTCGCCCCGGCCACGGGATCGGTTGAGCGGACGGTGCCCGGTCCGGGGATGGCGAAGACGCGGGTCTTCAGGCCGAGCGCAGTGAGCGCGGCCTCCGCCTGGGCGCGACGCTGACCGGTGACGTCCGGGACGGTGACGAGCTCCGGGCCCTTGCTCACCTGGAGGGCGACGGCGGACCCGCGCGGGGCCTGGCCGTCAGCCGGGTCCTGGGCGACGACAGTGCCGCGGGCGACGCTCTCGTTGAAGACCTCGGTGACCGCGGAGGTCAAGCCCGCCGCGTCGAGTGCCGCCTCGGCGTCGGCCTGTGGTGCGCCGACGACATCGGGCACGTCGAGCAGCTCGACGCCCTTGCTGAGGACCAGCGTGACGGGGGTGCCCTCGCGCAGCTGCTCGCCAGCGGCCGGGTCGCTGCTGAGGACTGTGCCGACCGGCTGATCGCTGAAGGCCTGGGTGATCTCGCCGGCCTCCAGCCCCACGCCCTCGAGCGCGTCGACCGCCTCCTGCTGCTGTTGGCCGGCGAGCTCGGGCACCGCGCGGCGGTCCGGGCCCTGGGACAGCACGAGGGTGATCTCGCCGCCCCGGCGGACGCGTTCGCCGGGGCCGGGGTCCTGCGACAGGACCAGCCCCGCGGCGACGGTCTCGCTGAACTGCGGCTCGGGGTCGACCGCGACCTCGAAGCCGCTGGCGGTGAGCTGTTCGCTGGCGGCGGCCTCCGTCAGGCCGGTGGCGGTCGGGGCGTCGGTGAAGCGGCCCGAGGTGAGGTACCAGCCGCCGGCCACGCCGACCGTCATGAGCAGCGCGGCGACGAGCGACCAGAGCACGAGCGGGGAGAGCCGGCCGGCGCGCGTGGGCTCGGTGTCGGCTGCTGCCCGCGCCTCGGTCGGGACGGCGGCCGCGTGGGCCGCGAGCTCCTCGCGGGAGACGACCAGCGTCGGGTGGTCGACCCGTCGCACGACCGGACCGGTTGCCGGGCCGAGGCCGCTGCGGACGACCCGCAGCTCGGCGAGGAAGGCGCCCGCGTCGACGGGGCGGGCCGCGGGGTCGCGCCGGGTTGCCGTGAGGACCAGGTCGTCAAGCGCGACGGGGATGCCCTCGACGAGCTGCGACGGCGGCGGGACGTCCTCGTTGACGTGCCGGTAGGCCACCGACAGGGGGCTCTCGGAGAAGTACGGCGGCACGCCGGTCAGCAGCTCGAACAACAGGATGCCGGCGGCGTAGACGTCGGTGCGGGTGTCGGCGCGTCCGTGCTCGACCTGCTCGGGGGCCAGGTAGGCCACCGTGCCGATGAGCAGACCGGTCGTGGCGGTCAGGTTGCTGCTCTCGATCGCCCGGGCCAGCCCGAAGTCGGCGACCTTGACCCGGCCGTCGTCGCCGAGCAGGACGTTCTCGGGCTTGACGTCGCGGTGGACCAGGCCGGCGCCGTGGGCGGCGGCCAGCGCCCGCAGCACCGGCTCGAGCAGGTCCAGCGCGCGGGCGGGGGTCAGCGGCGCCTCGTCGCGGACGACGTCGCGCAGCGTGGTGCCCGAGACGTGCTCCATGACGAGGTACGCGGTGCCGGTCGCGGCGTCGGTGCCCTGGTCGTGGACCGCCACGACCTCGGGGCTCGAGAGCCGGGCGGCGGCGCGCGCCTCGCGGGCGAACCGGTCCACGAAGTCGGGGTCCTCGGCCAGCGCCGGGCGCATCACCTTGACGGCGACGGTGCGGTCCAGCCGCAGGTCGGTCGCGCGGTAGACGGTGGCCATGCCGCCACGCGCGATCGCCGCGTCCAGGCGGTACCGCCCGTCGAGCAGGCGTCCGACGAGGGGGTCCTCGTCAGTCGCCACCTGCGTGCCGACGGTCGCGTCCACGATGACCGAGTCTACGGCGACCTTGGCAGGACGCCCTCAGGCGCGCGGGTCAGCCGTTGGGGAAGCGGGTGCTCCGCAGGTAGTTGATGTTCTTGATGTACTGGTGGGTCTGCGGCAGCAGGCCCTTCTGGGCGATGGAACCCAGGCCCTGGTAGTAGCCGGCCAGGATCATGTCGTTCGACCCGACCGAGCGCTGCAGCTGGCGCAGCAGCAGGACGCCGGCGGTGATGTTGTCCTGGGTGTCGAGCAGGTCCAGCGACAAGCCGTGCTGCAGGCCGAGGTTGCGTCCGGTGCTCGGCAGCACCTGCATGACGCCGATCGCGTTGACGCCCGAGACGACGCGCTGCTGGAAGCCGCTCTCCTGGTAGGCGATGGCGACCGCGAGCGAGGGCGCGACACCGTGCGACCGGGCGGTGGCGGCGACCATCGACCGGACCGTCGCCTTCGAGGGGTGGCTGCGCGCGGCGAGGGTGGCGCGGTTCTGCGCCACAGAGGCGCTGAGGCCGGCGGCCGGGCGGGCGGTGGAGCCGGCCGGCGGCGCCGGGGCGGCCTGCGCGGCGCCCGCGCCGGGGATGGTGAGGCGGCGGCCGATGACGATGGTGCTGCTGCTCATGCCGTTGGCCGAGCGGATCGCGGCCGAGGTGGTGCCGTAGCGCGCCGCGAGATGGCTGAGCGTGTCGCCGGCGCGCACGACGTGCGTCCCAGCGGCCGGGGCGCCCTGGGTGCTGCCGCCGGCGCTGCTGCCGCCGAGCTGAAGCACCTGACCGTCGCGGACGGTGTCACCGGTCAGGCCGTTGAGCGCCTTGAGCGCGCTGACCGTCGTGCCGTGCTCCTTGGCCAGCTCCCAGAGGGTGTCGCCCGGGCGGACCGTGATGGCGCCGGGGGCGTGCGCCGACACGACGACGGCGAGCGCCAGCAGCAGGCCCAGGCTCCCGGTCGCACGGCGGCCGCCGCGGCGCGGAGCGGGCGAGGCAGGACGGGTCATTCGGAGCCCCAGACAGTCGGCAGCACGGCAGGTCGTTGCACCGACCGTACGCAGATGTGACTGGTGTGACAAGCGGGGCAGTAGTAAAAGAAAGGTACTCCTGAGACTACAAGGCTGTCCTTCGTGACACGCCGACGCCACCGCCGCGCATCGGTCGCCCTGACGTGGTCAGGTAGTCCCAGTGCAGGAGGCAGCAGTGCAGCGGGTGGTGGTCGTCGGCGCCGGGCTGGCCGGTGCGCGCAGCGTCGAGGAGCTGCGGGCGCAGGGCTTCGTCGGCGAGCTGGTGCTGCTCGGCGCCGAGCCGCACCTGCCGTACGACCGTCCGCCGCTGTCGAAGGCGGTGCTGCTCGGCACGGCCGACGACAGCCGGCTCGACGTGCCGTGGGCCGACCTCGACGTCGACCTGCGGCTGTCGACCGCTGCCACGGCGCTGAAGCCGGGGACGGTGACCACGACCGCCGGCGAGCTGTCGTACGACGGGCTGGTGCTCGCGACCGGTGCGCGGGCGCGGCTGCCCGAGGTGCTGCGCGGGCCGGACACGCACGTCCTGCGCACCCTCGAGGACTCCCTGCGGCTACGCGCCGCGCTCGTGCCCGGTGCGCGCGTGGTCGTCGTCGGGGCCGGCTGGATCGGGGCCGAGGCCGCCACCGCCGCCGCGGCCGCCGGCTGCCGGGTGACGGTGGTGGAGGCCGCGGCCGCCCCGCTGTCGGGGGCGCTCGGCGCGGTCGGAGCCCTGACGGCTCCCTGGTACGCCGCCGCCGGCATCGAGCTGCGCACCTCCACCGCGGTCGAGGCGGTCGAACCGGGCGCGGTGCTGCTCGTCGGCGGCGAGCGGCTGGAGGCGGACGTCGTCGTCGTGGGGGTGGGCGCCAGCCCGGACGTCGACTGGCTGGCCGGCAGTGGTCTCGAGCTGGACCGGGGCGTCGTTGTCGACGAGCACCTGGCCGCCTCCTGGCCGGGTGTCGTCGCGGTCGGGGACTGCGCCGCCTGGTGGTCGCCGCGCTTCGGCGACCGGCTTCGGGTCGAGCACTGGGACGACGCGCTGCGCGCGCCGGCTGCGGCGGTCGCGACCCTGCTGGGCCGGCCGACCGTGCACGACCCGGTGCCGTACTTCTGGTCCGAGCAGCTGGGCCACCGGGTGCAGCACGTCGGGCACGCGGCTGCCGCCGACGCCGTCGTCCACCGCGGCGGACCGGGGGACCCGGACGGCTGGGCCGTGGGGTGGTTCACCGGCGAGCGGCTGGTCGCGCTGCTGGCCGTCGACCGGCCGCGCGACCTGGCCCAGGCGCGCAAGCGGATCGGTACCGCGGTCGACAGTGCGCGGCTGGCCGATCCGGGCATCCCGCTCAAGGCCGTCTGACGGGCCGGACCGCCGCAGCAGGCCTACTCTCCGACGGTGACTAGCCCCCTCAGCCGCATTGCGGTCGTGTCCGACGGTGCCCCTGACGCCTTGCTGCTCGCCCACCTCGCGCGCACCGGTCTGCTGCCGGTCGTCGGCCTGGACCCCTCCTGCGACGCCGTCCTCGTGCTCGCCCCCGAGGGCGTCCCGGGCGCGGTCGAGGCCGACCTGCTGGCCGCCGCGGGCCGGGGCACGCCGGTCCTCGTGATCAGCCCCCAGCCCGGCCAGGCGCTGGCCGACACCGCCGGCGTCGTCCCGGGCCGGTTGCTGCCCGTGCACGTCGTCCGCGTGCGGCCCGGCCGCGACGCGGGGGACGTGGCCGCTCGGCTCGACGGCGACCTGCTGCTCACCGATCGGTGGCCGCTGCAGGACAAGGTCGCCGATGACGTCGAGCGGCTGCTCACCGCCAACAGCGCCTTCACCGACCACCCGGTCGCGACCTGGCGCGCGGCCACCTCGGTCGGCCTGCTCACCGTCGGCAGCACCCCGGCGACCTATGCCGACCCCGCCTTCGCCCGGATCGTGCACCGTCTCCTGCGCCGCGTCCTCGGGCTCGCCGACGGCCCAGCCGTGCGCATCGGCATGCTGGGCTACGGCGCGATCGGTCACGAGCACGCGGTCGCGATCGACCGGACCGAGGGGCTGGCGCTGACCGCGGTCTGCGACCCGAACCCGGCCCGCATCGAGGCCGCCCGCGAGTTCGCGCCGGACGTGCGGGGCCACGCCGACGGCGAGACGCTGCTCGCCGACGACGAGGTCGACCTCGTCATCGTGTCCACCCCGCCGAACACGCACGCCGACTGGGTGCTGCGCGCCCTGCAGGCCGGCAAGTCGGTCGTCGTCGAGAAGCCGTTCTGCATCACCGTCGAGGAGGCCGATCAGCAGATCGCCGCGGCCGCCGAGGCCGGCCTGACGCTGGCCGTCTACCAGAACCGCCGCTGGGACGCTGACTACCTCGCGGTCCGGCGGGCCATCCGCAGTGGCCGGCTCGGCGAGGTCTTCCACCTGGAGACCTTCGTCGGCGGCTACGACCACCCGTGCAACTTCTGGCACAGCGATGCCGAGATCAGCGGCGGCGCCATCTACGACTGGGGCAGCCACTACCTCGACTGGGTGCTCGACCTGTTCCCGCAGGAGGTCGAGTGGGTGTCCGCGACAGCCCACAAGCGGGTCTGGCACGACGTCACCAACGCCGACCACACGCGGGTGCTGCTGCACTTCACCGACGGGGTGGAGGCGGAGTTCACCCACTCCGACCTGGCTGCGGTCCGCAAGCCCAAGTTCTACGCGCTCGGCACCCAGGGCGGCCTGGTCGGCCACTGGCGGCAGGAGCGGATCGTGAGCCGGTCGCCGATCGGGCTGGTCAGCGAGGACCGCTTCGCCGTGAGCGACGCGCCGGCCGACCTCTCGCTGTTCGACGCCGACGGTTCGCAGACGGCGCTGGCCGTGCTGCCGCCCCCCGCGCAGCCCTTCCACCGCGAGCTCGCCGACGCGCTGCTGTCCGGCGCGCCGATGTCGGTGACCCCGCAGGGCAGCCGGCGCAACATCGCCGTGATGCAGGCCGCGACGCTGTCCGCCGCGGACGGCGGACGACCGGTGGTCCCCCCGGCGTGACCGGACCGGTCCGCTGGGGCTTCCTCGGCGCCGGGATGATCGCCACGAACGCCCTCGGCCCGGCCGTCGCCGCGGCCGACGGCGCCGTTCTGCACGCCGCCGGCGCCCGCGACCTCGCCCGCGCGCAGTCGCTCGGCCCGATCCGGGCGTACGACGGCTACGCCGCGGTGCTGGCCGACCCCGACGTCGAGGCCGTCTACATCGCGCTGAGCAACGAGGCGCACCTGCCGTGGACGCTGGCTGCGCTCGAGGCCGGCAAGGCGGTGCTGTGCGAGAAGCCGCTCGGGCTGACGGCCGCCGAGGTCGACGCGATGGCGGCGGCAGCGGGCGACCTGCTGGTGGTGGAAGCCAGCTGGTACCGCTGGCACCCACGTGTCCGCCTCGCCCAGCAGCGCCTGGCCGACATCGGCACGGTCCGGCACGTGGCGGCCGGCTTTCGCTTCGACGGTCGGCTCGACGGCAACTACCGGCTGGACCCGGCCCGCGGGGGAGGGGCGCTCTACGACGTCGGCTGCTACGCGGTGTCGGCCTGCCTGTGGGCGGTCGGCCGGGGCGCGCCGGTCGACGTCGTCGCGCAGTCGCAGCTCGGGTCGACCGGCGTCGACCTGGACACCCGCGCGGTCCTGCGCTGGGCCGACGGCACCGAGGCAGAGGTGCACGCCGGCATCACCGGAGCCGAGGGGCAGTGGCTGGTCCTCACCGGCGACCGCGGCGAGATCGAGCTGCGCGATGCTCCGTACACCTCGTGGAAGGACGACGACACCGAGCTGTGGGTCTCCGACGGCACGGTCACCGAGCGGGTGCCCGTCCCGGCGACGGACGCCTACCGCGTGATGGTCGAGGAGGTCTCCTCCGTGCTGCGCGGTGGCTCCGGCTGGGTGCTGCCGCTCGAGCAGTCTCGGCAGACCGCGGCCGTGCTGGACGCCGCGTTCGCCAGCGCGGCGGCGGGCGGAGCGCCGGTCCTCCTACGCTGAGAGGCGTGGAGATGCTGACGCTGACCGAGGTGGCCGAGCGCATGGGGATCGGCCCGACCGGGGTGCGCGACCTCGTGCGGTCCGGTCAGCTGCTGAGCCTGCCGACCGACGAGGGTGCGCGGGTGCCTGCCGACCAGCTCGACGGCGACCAGCTGGTCAAGCACCTCGTGCCCGTCCTCAGGCTGCTGCGCGACGCGGGCTACTCCGACGACGAGGCGCTGCGCTGGCTGACGACGTCCGATGACTCACTTCCCGGCACGCCGCTGCAGGCGCTGCACGAGAACCGCGCGACCGAGATCAAGCGGCGCGCGCAGGCGTTGGGCTTCTAGCCGGGGCTACGGGCCGGTGCTCGGCTCGCCGTCGGCGTTCTGGGTGTTCGCGTTCTCCTCGGGCTCGCGCTCCTTGCGTCGCAGCACGACCGCGGCTCCCGACAGCAGCAGGATCAGCACACCGAGCAAGCCGATCTCGACCATCGCCCGGGCGAACTCCGGGCCCTTGTCGATGTAGTCGGCCGGGGCCTTCACCGACAGCACGATGATCTCCTTGATGCAGACCAGGATCCCGGCGATGAGGAACGGCTCCGCCACGATCTGCCGCTCCTTGAGCGTGATCCGGACGGCATAGAGCAGCTCGACGAAGATGAAGACCAGCAGGATTGCGTCGAGCGTCTCGAGCAGCGCGTCCGAGCCGCTGGCGCCGATCCCCTGCACGAGCTCGACGCCCGCCTGGACGACCAGGACCACCGCGCCGGCCGCGAGCAGGACAGCGATGGACACGTAGACGAGGTCCTCCACCAGGACCAGCGCGCGGTTCCCGAGGCGGACATGGGTGGGCGTCTCGTGCTCTTCGTCCGGCATGCGGGCGATGATGCCCCGCCGCTAGGCTCGGCGCCGTGCAGCAGACCGACGACGCGCGCGCGCCGGTAGGCGCATGAGGTCCCTGGCGTACCTGCTCGTCCTCGTTGCCTGCCTGGTCGGCACGGCGCCTCTCGAGCTCGTCCTGGGCACCCGTGTCTACGCCCGGTGGCGGCGACTGCTGCTCACCCTGGCGCCGGTCGTGGTCGTGTTCGTCGTGTGGGACCTGCTGGCGATCCGCGCCGGGCACTGGGACTTCGACCCGACCCAGGTGACGGGCCTGGCCCTGGGCGGGCTGCCGGTCGAGGAGCTGCTGTTCTTCGTGGCGATCCCGATCTGCGCGATCCTGACCCTGGAGGCGGTCCGGTCGGTCAAGGGGTGGACCGTCGGCGACGAGCGGTGAGCTACACCACGGCCGCCCTGCTCGCGGTGGCCCTCACCGTGGCGCTCGACCTGGTCGTCCTGCGCACCCGGCTGCTGACCCGCAAGGCGTTCTGGGCGGCCTACGGGATCATCGTGTTCTTCCAGCTGATCACCAACGGCGTGCTCACCGGCCGCGGCATCGTCTTCTACGACGGTGACGCCATCACCGGCAACAGCTCCACGGCCGGGCAGGCTCCGCAGCTGCTCGGCGACGGGCGGATCGTCTTCGCGCCGCTGGAGGACCTGCTGTTCGGCTTCGCCCTGGTCGTGCAGACGCTGGCCTGGTGGGTCTGGTGGGGGCGGCGGGTCGACCGCTAGTCGCTCGGGAAGAAGCTGGCCCCGGTGATGAGGGCGACGGCCAGGACGAAGAAGGCCAGCACCGACAAGGCGATGATCATCGGGGTGCGGTTGCCGCTGACCGGGCCCATGTTGGGCTCCTGGCTGCGCGCGCCACCGGAGGCGCCGGAGATCGAGTCGGAGTCCGGGGAGGTGTCCCCGGGCTGCAGGCCGCCGCCGCTCTCGAGGCCGGCGGTCACCGCGGGGTCCGGGTCTGGGCTGCTGCTGGAGGTGGATGCGTCGTCCTGGGGCACAGCATGTTCCTGACCGCTGCCGGTAGGCGCCAAACCGTCAGCGGCGCGCAGCCCAGGCCCGGGCCAGGCCCGGCAGGGCGACCCGGGCGCGCCGACCCGGTCCCACGCTGACCCGCTGGCCGAGGACGGCGTAGTCGGCGGCCTCGACCTCGTCCAGGATCCCGCCGTAGAGCGCGAGCGCGGTCTTGATGCAGGGGCGGCTGGTCGGGTGCAGCAGCCGCACGCCGAGCGCGGCGGAGCGGTAGAGCTCGCGGGCCCGGGCGACCTCGAAGGCGAGCAGCCGGCGCACCGGCCCGTCGACGACGCCGTGCTCGAGGTGCTCGCGCGTGACGCCGAACGCCGCGAGGTCCTCCATCGGCAGGTAGATCCGTCCGCGCTGCAGGTCCTCGCCGACGTCGCGGATGAAGTTGCTGAGCTGGAAGGCGATCCCGAGGTCGCTGGCGTAGGGGTCGGCGACGGCCCGCGGGACGAGCGGCTCGAGCACCGGCACCATCTCGAGCCCGATCACCGCCGCGCTGCCGTGGACGTACTCCATGAGATCGGCGTAGGTGGCGTACTCGGTGACCGTGAGGTCCATCCGCATGGAGTGCAGGAACGCCTCGACGTAGTCCATCGGGACGTCCCAGCGGCGGACCGTGTCGACGACCGCGCGGCTGATCGGGTGGTCGCTGCCGCCGTTCGCGACGTCCTTGACGAACTGCTCGCCCCAGCCGACGAGCCAGTCGGCCTTGTCCTGATCGGTGAGCGTGCTGGCGAGGTCGTCGACGATCTCGTCGGCGTAGCGGGCGAAGCCGTAGAGCGCGTGCACGTACGGCCGCTTCCAGGCCGGGAGCAGCAGCGTCGCGAGGTAGTAGGTCTTGCCGTGGCTGGCGTTCAGCCGGCGGCAGGCCTCGTAGGACGCCCTGAGCTCGGGGTCGCGGATCCCTGCTGCGTCCAGCTCGCGTCCGCTCACGCGGTCGAGTCTTGCAGAACGGCGGCGGTGTCGTCGGGAGCGACCGGCTGCGCCTAGCTGCGGCCCTTCGGCTTCGGCTTCGGCTGGGAAGCCGGGCCGGTGCGGATGGCCACCGTGCCTTCCAGCCGTGCGCCGCCCGTTGTGGTGCCGGTGAGCAGCAGCTCGGTCTCCCCTGAGGCCACCCCGGTGAGCGGAATCCTCGCCTTGCACACCAGGTCGAGCATCCCGTCGCTGTTGGCGTCCGGGCCGGCCTCGCAGCCGACGATCGAGTCCTCAACGCCGGTCACGCCGAACCGGAGCGAGTCCTGGACCACGTCGGTGACCGGGTCGAAGCCGTCGGCCGACAGGACCGTGAAGGACAGCACGCCACGGCTCTTGGGGTTGACCATCCCGCGCGCCACGACGTCGACGGCCACCGTGCTCGGCTCGACGAACACCGCGGTCGTCCGAGCCGGAACCGTGAAGGTGCCGCTGGAGAACGTCGCACCCTTGACCACCGGGTCGGCGCCGCCGGCCTGGACCGGGCTGAGGACCAGCCCGGTGTCGGCCAGCTGGTCGGCGGTCCAGACCTGCTCGGTGTCGGTCGCGTTGAACGCCGTCACCACGCGGTCCAGGGCCGGGTCGACCGGTTCCCCGACGGTGTCGTCGAGCTGCATGACGATGAGGCCTGGGACCTCGCTGCCGTCGAGGTACGACAGCTTCTGCTGCACCTGCTCGGCGGTGGTGAGCGAGAACAGGGGCGAGGAGTCTGCGACGGCGAGCAGGTCGCGGAAGCGCTCGACCGAGGCCTCGATGTCCGCCTTCGCCGGCGTGATCGCAGGGTCGGCCAGCAGCGGTGTCATGTACGGCCACTTCGACTCGTTGTCCGGCGCCGGCGGGAGGCCGACCCCGAAGTTGTTCGAAGCGTAGGAGAAGTCGAGCACGTTGAACCAGTCGCCGGAGTCGTAGCTGTTCCGGTCGAGGGACTTCGAGCGGAGCATGTCGGTCCCCGCGTGGAAGAACGACACCCCCTGCCCCAGGGCCACCGTCGACAGCGACAGCTGCTGGGCCCGGACCCGGTCCGCCATGGCGCTGCCCTGCGGCAGCTTGAAGGCGAGCGAGTCGAACAGCGTCTCGTTGTCGTGCGCCGACACGTACAGGACGTTCTCCTGCGGGTCGGCGGTGTACCCGGTGGGGCTGCCGTTGTAGTCGACGTCTGCCCCGGTGACGGTCTTCAACGCGACCGACACCGAGCAGGTCTGGAGCGCCGACCAGCTGACCGACGCCGGGCTAGTCCTCAGCCCGGTCCAGGTCGACGGCGCCGACCCGGTGGTCAAGGGTGCGACGTTCTCCGGCGGCACCTTCACGGTCCCGGCTCGGACGACCGCGGTCTTCGTGGAGCGGAGCACGGTGGCCGTCGACGTTGTGGCGCGCGGGGTGGTCAACCCCAAGAGCCGT
>JBBSLB010000069.1:0-11436 GCA_038255675.1 Mycobacteriales bacterium | reverse complement strand
GTCACCGGCATCGTGCTCACCAAGCTCGACGGCTCCGCCAAGGGCGGCATCGTCGTGGCGGTCCAGCGCGAGCTGGGCGTTCCCGTGAAGCTCATCGGGTTGGGGGAGGGCGTAGATGACCTGGCGCCGTTCGATCCGGAGGGCTTCGTCGCCGGAATCCTTGGCGAGTGAGTGCCTCGTCTATCCTTACCCGGTACCGCTGTGCCGCAAGGCACCGTTTTCTCTCGATGAAGGACTGACGTGTTCGACACGCTGCAAGATCGCCTCTCCGACGTCTTCAAGGGGCTGCGCTCCAAGGGCCGCCTGACGGAGGCGGACATCGACGCCACCATGCGGGAGATCCGCATCGCGCTGCTCGAGGCCGACGTGAACCTCAGCGTGGTCAAGGGCTTCGTGACCAACGTGAAGGAACGCTGCCTGGGCCTGGAGCTGTCGAAGGCTCTGAACCCCACCCAGCAGATCATCAAGATCGTCAACGACGAGCTCGTCGTGATTCTTGGTGGCGAAACCCGCAACGTGCGCTTCAACAAGCGTCCGCCCACAGTCATCATGCTCGCCGGCCTCCAGGGTGCGGGCAAGACCACCCTGGCGGGCAAGCTCGCCCTCTGGTTGCGCGAGGAGAAGCATGCACCGCTGTTGGTGGCTGCTGACCTGCAGCGCCCCAATGCTGTCGGCCAGCTCCAGATCGTTGGTGAGCGCGCCGGCGTGCACGTCTTCGCACCCGAGCCCGGCAACGGTGTGGGCGATCCGGTGCAGGTGGCCCGCGATGCCATCGAGCACGCTCGTCGTCGGCTCTACGACGTGGTCATCGTCGACACCGCCGGTCGATTGGGCGTGGATGCCGAACTGATGCAGCAGGCGGCCAACATCAAGGCCGCAGTCAACCCCGATGAGGTGCTGTTCGTCGTCGACGCCATGATCGGTCAGGACGCCGTCAACACGGCCAAAGCGTTCGACGAGGGCATCGGCTTTGACGGCGTCGTCCTCACCAAGCTCGACGGCGACGCCCGAGGTGGCGCAGCGTTGTCCATCGCCAAGGTCATCGGCAAACCCATCCTGTTCGCCTCCAACGGGGAGACGCTCAAGGACTTCGACGTCTTCCACCCCGAGCGGATGGCCTCGCGCATCCTCGGCATGGGCGACGTGCTGACGTTGATCGAGCAGGCCGAGAAGAGCTTCGACGCCGACACGGCCGAGCGCATGGCCGGCAAGATGATGGAGGGCAAGGAGTTCGACCTCGAGGACTTCCTCGAGCAGATGGTGCAGGTCAAGAAGATGGGCTCGCTGACCTCCCTGCTCGGGATGCTCCCCGGGATGGGCCAGATGAAGGAGGCCCTCGCGCAGGTCGACGACAAGGACCTGGACCGCATCGCGGCGATCATCCGGTCGATGACGCCGCAGGAGCGCCGCACCCCCAAGCTCCTCAACGGCTCGCGCCGGATGCGCATCGCCAAGGGCTCCGGCGTCACCGTCACCGAGGTCAACAACCTCGTCGACCGCTTCTACGACGCCCAGAAGATGATGAAGCAGATGGGCGGCATGGCCGGGATGATGGGCGGCGGCATGCCGGGCCTGCCGGGCCTGGGCCGCAAGGCCAAGCGCCAGCAGTCCTCGGGCAAGAAGGGCAAGAAGGGGCCGGGCCGCGCGGGCGGCGGGCCCAGCAAGGCGGGCGCCAAGGCGCTGCCGGCGGCCGGCCAGCCCGAGCTGCCGCAGGGCTTCCCACAGCTGCCGCAGGGCTTCCCACAGCTGCCGGGCGGGCCGGGCCAGGCGCCGCCGGACCCGTTCGGGCTGCGCCGCCCGAAGTAGCCGGCTAGTGCCGGGACAGTCGGGCCAGCAGGCCGAGCGCCAGCGCCACGAGCTGCATCGCGGCCAGCCCGAGCAGGCCGACCCGCACGCCGTGGGCGGCGACGAGCTGGCCGGTCACGGCCGAGCCGAGCGCGAAGCCGCCGAACTTCAGGCTGGCGGCCGTCGTGACCACCTGGGTCTGCATGTGGTCGGGGGTGTGGGCGCTGCGCACGGCCAGCGTGCTGGCCAGCACCGGGCCCTCCATCGCGCCGGCCAGCGCGACCAGCGCGAGCGCGACGGGCAGGCTGGGTGCCGCCGCGACGGCGGCGAAGGCCAGCGCGAGGCCGAGGATGCCGGCGAACGCCATCCGCATCGGACCGGTCCGCGGCGCGCGCGAGGCCACGGCCAGGCTGCCCACGAGCGCGCCCAGGGCGAACGCGCTGAACAGCGCCCCGCCGGCCGCGGCGGGCTGGCCGACCTCCTCCGCGAGCAGCGGGAAGACGACCGGCAGCGCGCCCATGCCCGTGAACGACAGCGTGGTGGCGACCGTGACCGAGCGCAGCGGCGGGATCGTGATGAGCAGCTTCAGGCCGCTGGCGACCAGCCGGACCAGGCCCCCGGTGGCGCCCTCGGCCGGGGGCGGCATCGGCACGCGAAGCACCGCAGCGAGCGCCAGCGCTGACAGCCCCGCCGTCGTGGCGACCGCGACGTCGGGGGAGGTCGCGGCGGCCAGCGCGCCGGCGAGCGCCGGCCCGACGACACCGGCGAGGTTGTAGCTGGTGGCCTCCGCGCCGTACGCCCTTCGCAGGTGCGGCGCGGGCACCAGTGGCAGGATCAGCCCCGTGAAGCCCCCGGTCAGCACCGGCGCCGTCACGCCGGCGAGCAGGCTGAGCAGCACGACGACGTACGACGGGGCGGTGCCGGTGACGGCCAGCAGTGCGAGCAGGACGCCCAGCAGCAGGACCTGGTTGGCGACGAAGACCCAGCGGCGGTGGTCGGTGCGGTCGAGCCACGCGCCGAGGATCGGACCGGTGACCAGCGCCGGCAGCGCCAGGGCCCCGACGACGGTGCCGGCCAGGGCGGGGGAGCCGGTGCGGTCCAGGACGAGCAGCACCATCGCCACCCGCGCGGCCTCGTTGGCCAGTCGGGCCGTGGTGGAGGCGGTGAACAGCGCGCCGAGCCCGGGCGCGCGCCACAGCGACGGCGGGACCCGCGTCTGCTGGTGGAGGACGGCGGTCACCGCCAAAGTGTCCGGCCGCTACCGACCGGTAACCAACGGGTGTGGCCGATCTCACCGGACCAGCCCTCCCAGCGCCGCGGTCCTGCGGTCTGGCACACTGTCCGGGAGTTCCCGCTGCACGACGGCCCTCTACCCGTCGTCGGCGTGCCCGCAGACCGTCCTCGTCCGCGCACCCCCACGCGCAGCGCCGGGGGCCACCCCACTCACCTTCCGGAGTACCACACCCGTGGCAGTCAAGATCAAGCTCATGCGCCTTGGCAAGATGCGCGCCCCGTACTACCGCATCGTCGTCGCCGACGCGCGCACCAAGCGCGAGGGCCGCGTCATCGAGACGATCGGCAAGTATCACCCCAAGGAGAACCCCTCCTTCATGGAGGTCGACGCCGACCGCGCCGCCTACTGGCTGGGCGTCGGCGCGCAGCCGACCGAGCCCGTCGCTGCGATCCTCAAGGTCACCGGCGACTGGCAGAAGTACAAGGGCCTGCCGGCCCCGCCGCCGATGCTCGTGGCCGAGCCGAAGGCCGACAAGAAGGCCGTCTTCGAGGCCGCTGCGCGCGAGAGCGCGGAGTCCGGTGGCGCCGCCACCACGCCGAAGAAGAAGGCCGCGCCCAAGGCCAAGGCCGAGGAAGCGGCGGCTCCCGCTGCTGACGCTCCCGCTGCTGACGCTCCCGCTGCTGACGCTCCCGCCGCCGACGTGCCCGCCGCCGAGGCCCCTGCTGCTGAGGCTCCTGTCGCCGATGCTGCTGAGGCCCCTGCCTCGGACGACAAGGCCTAGCCCGTGCTCGAGAACGCCCTCGAGCACCTGGTCAAGGGCATCGTCGACAACCCCGACGACGTCGACGTCGAGATGGTCACCGGCCGTCGCGGCCGCACCCTCGAGGTGCGGGTCAACCCCGAGGACCTCGGCAAGGTCATCGGCCGCAACGGCCGCACCGCCAAGGCCTTGCGCACCGTCATGACCGCCCTTGGCGGCAAGGGCGTGCGCGTGGACGTCGTCGACACCGACGAGGTCCGCTAGCCGCATGGCTCGCGTCGCCGGTCAGCGTCGCCGGACCGCTCCGACCCCGGCTCCCGCCACGGGAGCCGGGGTCGCGCCCGTTCCGGAGCCCGTTCATGAGGCCGTTGCCGACCAGGCAGGCGAGCCGGACCTGCTGGTCGTCGGCCGGATCGGCAAGCCCCAGGGCATCAAGGGCGAGGTGACGGTGCAGGTCCGCACCGACGACCCCGACACGCGCTTCGCGGTCGGGGCGGTGCTGCTCACCGACCCGGCCGAGCGCGGTCCGCTGGTCGTCGAGGGCGTCCGTTGGCAGAACGGCCGGCTGATGATCGCCTTCGCCGGCGTCGTCGACCGCAACGACGCCGAGCAGCTGCGCGAGACCCTGCTGCAGGTCGACGCGCGCACCCTGCCGCCGCCCGAGGGCGAGGACGAGTTCCACGACCACGTGCTGCGCGGCATGGCTGCCGTGCTCGTCGGCGGCGACCCGCTCGGTGAGGTCGTCGACGTCCTGCACCTGCCGCACGGAGACGTGCTGGTCGTACGCCGTGCCGACAACGGCGCGGAGGTGCTTGTGCCCTTCGTCAAGGCGATGGTTCCGGTCGTGGACGTCGCCGCGCGCCGGCTCGAGGTGGCGCCACCCGAGGGCCTGCTCGACCTCACCGACGAGGCGCCCGACCCGGACCCCGAGCTCGAGCCGGGCGGCGCCTGACGTGCTCGTCGACGTCGTCACGATCTTCCCCGACTACCTCGCCCCACTGGGCGTCTCGCTCATGGGCAAGGCGCAGGAGCGCGGCCTGCTCGAGGTCCGCACGCACGACCTGCGCAGCGGGACCTCCGACGTCCACCGCACCGTCGACGACAGCCCGTACGGCGGGGGTCCCGGCATGGTCATGAAGCCCGAGCCGTGGGGCGCCGCCCTCGATGCCGTCCTGGCGGCGGGCGGTCCGACGGACGCGCCACTGCTGTTGGTGCCGACGCCGAGCGGACGCCCCTTCACCCAGGCGATGGCCCTCGAGCTGGCCGCCGAGCCGTGGCTGGCCTTCGCCTGCGGCCGTTACGAGGGCATCGACAGCCGGGTGCTCGAGGACGCCGGCACGCGGCTGCGGGTCGTCGAGGTCTCCCTGGGCGACTACGTGCTGGCAGGGGGAGAGGTGGCCGTGCTGGTCGTGGTCGAGGCGGTCGCCCGACTGCTGCCAGGCGTGCTCGGCAACGCCGCCTCCCACGCCGACGACTCCTTCGCCCCCGGTGCGATGGAGGACCTGCTCGAAGGGCCGGTCTACACCCGCCCGCCGGTGTGGCGCGGACTCGAGGTGCCGGCCGTGCTGCAGTCCGGTGACCACGCCCGCATCGCCCGCTGGCGCCGCGACGAGGCGCTGCGGCGCACCGCCGCCCGCCGGCCGGAGCTGCTCGCCGGGCTCGAGGAACGGCTCGACGCGCGCGACCGCGCGGCCCTGACGGGCCCGCCGGAGGTTGTGGCAGAGTAGAGGGCTGTTGCGCGGCCCGCACAGGCCTGCGCAGGACTCCCGCACCACCCGCCACCCGGCAGCCGCGCGTCTGCGCGCGGCCGCCGCACGAGGAAGCGACGCACCCCATGAACGTCCTGGACCAGCTCGACGCGGCGCAGCTGCGCACCGACGTCCCCGACTTCCGTCCGGGCGACACGCTCGACGTCGGCGTGCGCGTCGTCGAGGGCAACCGCTCGCGCGTCCAGCACTTCCAGGGCGTCGTCATCCGCCGCCAGGGCGGCGGTGTGCGCGAGACGTTCACGGTCCGCAAGGTCAGCTTCGGCGTCGGCGTGGAGCGCACCTTCCCGGTGCACACGCCGGTCATCGAGACGATCAAGGTCGTCACCCGCGGTGACGTCCGCCGCGCGAAGCTGTACTACCTGCGCGAGCTCCGCGGCAAGAAGGCCAAGATCAAGGAGAAGCGCGACGCGGTGCCGGCGAAGCGCTCGGCCACCACGGCTCCGGTCGTCGCGGCCACCCCCGCGCCGCCCACAGCCGCGCCGTCCGCTCCCGCCGAGGCCTGAGACCCCGCTCCTCCTCCCGCACCGGCCTCGACCGGTGCGGGCCGCCCGGTCGGCCGCTCTGCCCCGTAGCGGCACGCATGTCGGCCCTGCACCGTTAGGGTCTGGGTGATGAGCAGCGAGGACCGCACCGCCCCCGCCACCACGAGCTCCGTGGCCGTCGGCGGGGATGACGGCGGTGCCGGCGACGGGGGCTCTCCGCCGGCCGGCGGACCCGGTCCCGGCAAGCACGGCAAGGCGTCGGGCGGCGGCAGCAGCTTCTTCAAGGAGCTCCCCTTCCTGGTCGCGATCGCCTTCGTGCTCGCGCTGCTCATCAAGGCCTTTCTCGTGCAGGCGTTCTACATCCCGTCCGGCTCGATGCAGCAGACGCTCGAGATCCGCGACCGCGTGCTGGTGAACAAGCTGGTCTACGACTTCCGCGACATCCACCGCGGCGAGATCGTGGTCTTCAACGGACTGGACTCCTTCACCCCCGAGACCCAGCTCGCGCCGCCCACCAACGGCGTCCAGCGGGTGCTGCGTGCCGTCAGCAGCGCCGTCGGCGTCGGTGCACCCGGTGAGAAGGACTTCATCAAGCGGGTGATCGCCGTCCCTGGCGACCGGGTGGCCTGCTGCACCGACGGCAAGGTCACGGTCACGCCGTCCGGCTCCGACACCCCGGTCGTGCTCGACGAGGACTACCTGTTCGAGGACAACGCCGAGGTCTTCTGCGCCAACGGGCTGGGTGAGGCCAGCTGCCCCACGGGCAGTGAGGGGATCCTCGTCCCCGAGGGCCGGCTGTGGGTCATGGGCGACCACCGCTCCAGCTCGAGCGACTCGCGCGCCCACATCGACGACGCGAACTCCGGCACCGTCCCCCAGGACAAGGTCATCGGCCGCGCGTTCGTCATCGTCTGGCCGCTGGATCGGGCGCGGGTGCTCAGCGTGCCCGCGACCTTCGACTCGGCGCTCGGCCCGCTGCCTGCCTATGGCGTCGTCGCCACGCCGTACGCGCTCGGGGCGCTCGGGGCGCTGCCAATGGTCGCCGTGCGCCGGCGGGTCGCCCGCCGGCGCAGCGCCCGCCCGTCCCGCTAGCCCGGTGCGGCTCTCCGCCAAGGGCTTCGTCGTCGACCCTGCCGGTCGGCTGCTGCTGCTGGACTGCGTCGACCCGGCCCGCCCCGGCGTGCGGTGGTGGGAGCTTCCGGGCGGCGGCATCGAGCCAGGCGAGGACGAGGTCGACGCGCTCGTGCGCGAGCTGCTCGAGGAGACCGGCATCGCCATCTGCCGCGCCGCCGTCGGACCGCTGCAGTGGACCCAGGACTCGACCTTCCAGCACCGCGGCACCCGCCGGTGGGCCCGCTGCCACGGCTACGTCGTGCAGGTGCCTGCGGCCGCCACGCAGCCCGCCCCCGAGGTGCTCGCGCTGACCGATGACGAGCAGGGCACCATCCTGGGTCAGCGCTGGTGGACCGCCGCCGAGCTGGCAAGCACAGCCGACCGCTTCTTCCCCCGCGAGCTGCCCGCGGTGGCCGCCCGGGTGCTGGCGGGGGAGCGCGTCGACCAGGACTTCGACCCCTGGGACTAGGGCGTCCCTGCGCCGTCGGCAGCGCCGTTGGCAGATCCGCTGGCCTGACCGGCTGACCTACGCTGGCCGGGTCATGACGGTCCCCCTCGAACGCCGTGCGGCGCGGGTGCTGCTCGTGGACGCCGACGGGCGGATCCTGCTCCAGCAGTGCTGCGACCCGGCCGCCCCCGCCGCGGGCAGCTGGTGGAACACCACCGGCGGCGGCATCGACGACGGCGAGACCCCGCAGCAGGCGGCGGCCCGGGAGCTGGTCGAGGAGACCGGCCTCGTAGTGGGTGCGGCGGAGCTCGGGCCGGTCGTGCACCAGCGGCTGACCCGCTTTGACTTCGGCGGCTCGTCCTACGCCCAGAGCGAGGACTACTTCCTGCTGCGCACGGCGGCCTTCGAGGCGGCGCCCACGGCTCACAGCGACCTCGAGCTGGTCGCCGTGCTTGGTATGCGGTGGTGGACGCTGGCCGAGCTGCGAAGCACCGCCGAACGGGTCTACCCGGAGGAGCTCGTCGACGTCCTGGAGCGGCTCGACGTCCCCGGGCGGCAGGGCAGATGAGGGCCCCCCGACCGGTCGTCCGCGGCGAGAACGGACTGTGGGCGCTGGAGCGCGTGCTCCAGCGCAGCGGCTTCCCGCACGTCGCCGGAGCCGACGAGGCCGGGCGCGGGGCCTGCGCCGGGCCGCTGGTCGTGGCCGCGGCCGTCCTGCCGACCGGCCGCCGCGGGGAGGTCCCCGGGCTGGCCGACTCCAAGCTCCTGTCCGAGGCCGCGCGCGAGGCGGCGTACGACGAGGTGCTCGACCGGGCGCTGGCCTGGTCGGTCGTGGTGGTGCCCTCCACCGAGGTCGACCGCTGCGGGCTCCACGTCATGAACGTCCGGGCGATGCGCCAAGCGGTGCTGCGGCTGGACCCGTGCCCGTCGTACGTCCTCACCGACGGCTTCCCGATCGCCGGCATGCCGGCGCCGACGCTGGCCGTGTGGAAGGGCGACCGCGTGGCGGCCTGCGTCGCCGCCGCGTCGGTGATCGCGAAGGTGACCCGCGACCGGATCATGCGCGAGCTCCACAGCAGCTGGCCGGTGTACGACTTCGCCCGGCACAAGGGATACATCACGCCCCAGCACGCGAGAGCGCTGTGCGAGCACGGACCCTGCCCGCAGCATCGCTTCTCGTACGTCAACGTGCAGGCGTCGGTCGCGTCGCAGCGCTCGCCGGGGGATCCGTTGCGGTTGGATGGGCGGATGGGAGTGACCGCGTGAGCGCAGAGGACCTCGAGAAGTACGAGACCGAGATGGAGCTGCAGCTCTACCGGGAGTACCGCGACATCGTCCGCCAGTTCGACTACGTGGTCGAGACCGAGCGGCGCTTCTACCTGGCCAACGCCGTGGACGTGCAGCCGCGCTCCAACGACGGCGAGGTGTGGTTCGAGCTGACGCTCACCGATGCCTGGGTGTGGGACATGTACCGCCCCGCCCGCTTCGTGAAGTCGGTGCGGGTGCTGACGTTCAAGGACGTCAACGTGGAGAAGCTGGAGAAGCCCGACCTCGAGCTGCCCGGGGGTCGCGCGGCCTTCGACGGGTAGGGGAGCCGCATGGGGACCTTCACGAGCGACGACGCCGACCAACCCGGGGCCGCGAGCCAGCCCGAGGACCTCGCCGGCGATGGCCCGGTGACGATCGAGGACCGCACCGAGCCCGGCGGGCAGGGCAGCCCCGACACCAACCAGGGCAAGATCGAGCCGATGTCCCCGACGTCCGGGCACCCCGAGCCGATGGCGGCGCCCGACCTCGACAGCATGAACGTCGGGGGCGCCGACCCGCAGGCCCCCCGCCACCCGGGGGCGCTGGGCAGCGGGCTGTCGGCCACCGGCTCCTACTCCTCCGCGCTCGCCGCGCCGCCCGGGCCCGAGCTGTCCGAGCAGCAGACCGGCGGCACCTCGCACCGCGCCCCCGGCCTGCAGGGCACGACGCCCGAGGGCGAGTCGATCGAGACCGACGTCGAGGCGGGTGCGGCGCGCACAGGCCCGCAGCCGCTGGACAGCGCGCCGGGAAGCAGCCCCGGCCAAGGCGATGATCAGGGTGTCCCCTCCTCCGGCACGTCGGCCTCACCCGGGACGAGCGAGGAGCACCGCATCGTGCGCGGCGTCCGGTTGCCGGAGGGCGACGGCGCGTAGGTCTGTGGACGGCCGCCCTCCGTCCACAGGCCGACTGCGCCCGCCTGCGCCGCGGGTCACCGTGCCCGCATGGACGCCTCCCGCTCGGACCGCACCGCCGCCCTGGGCCGGTGGGGCGAGGACCTCGCCGCCCGCCACCTGACCGCCGCCGGGATGCAGGTCCTGGACCGCAACTGGCGCTGCGCGCGAGGCGAGCTCGACCTCGTGGCGCGCGACCGCGACGGGACGATCGTCTTCGTGGAGGTCAAGACGCGCTCCGGGACCGGCTTCGGTGCCCCGGCTGAGGCGGTGGGTCGGGCGAAGGCCCGTCGGCTGAGGGTGCTGGCCTGCTGCTGGTTGCTCGAGCACCGCCAGCCCCGGGGCGTCGACCTCCGCTTCGACGTCGTCGGGATCGTCAAGGCGCCGGGGCGGGCGCCGGAGCTGGTGCACCTGCTCTCGGCCTTCTAGGCGCCTGTGGACGGCGCGGTTGGCGTCCACAGACCTGTTCGGGGCCCTGGCCGCTGGCCGCGCGGCCGCCCAGGGTCGTCGGCGGAGGTGGTGCGGGGTGGCGCTGGCCAGGGCGTATGCGGTGGGGCTCGTCGGGCTGCAGGGGCATGTCGTGGAGGTTGAGGCCGACCTCGCGCAGGGCCTGCCGGGCCTGACGGTGATCGGGCTGCCGGACGCTGCGCTCGCCGAGGCGCGCGACCGGGTGCGGGCGGCGGTGGTGAACAGCGGCCAGCCGTGGCCGCAGAAGCGGATCACCCTCGCGCTGTCGCCGGCCGCCGTGCCGAAGCGGGGGAGCGGCTTCGACCTGGCGCTCGCTGCCGCGGTGCTCGCGGCGGCCGGCTGCGTCCCGGCCGACGCCCTGCTCGACCGGGTCCTGCTCGGCGAGCTCGGGCTCGACGGGAGGGTCCGGCCGGTGCCGGGGGTGCTGCCCGCGGTCCTCACCGCGGCGCGCGCCGGGATCGACCGCGTCGTGGTGCCGCTGGAGAACCTCGCCGAGGCCCAGCTGCTGCCGGGTGCGCAGGCCCGGGGCGTGGGGAGCCTGCGCGACCTGGTCGCCCTGCTCACCGGTGCGGACTACGACCAGACCGTGCCGACCGTGCCGACCGTGGAGCCCGAGGGCCCCGGCCCGGACATGATCGACGTGGCCGGCCAGTCCCTGGGCCGCACGGCGGTCGAGGTCGCCGCCGCCGGCGGGCACCACGCACTGCTGCTCGGACCGCCGGGCAGCGGCAAGACGATGCTGGCCGAGCGGATGCCCGGGCTGCTCCCGCCGCTCGACCTCGACGCCGCGCTCGAGGTCACGGCCGTCCACTCGGTCGCCTCCGCGCTGCCGCCCGGTGCGCCGCTGGTGACCCGGCCGCCGTTCCAGGACCCGCACCACACGGCGACGACCGCGGCGATCGTCGGCGGTGGAAGTGGGATCGCCCGGCCCGGGGCGGCCAGCCTCGCGCACCGGGGCGTGCTGTTCCTCGACGAGGCGCCGGAATTCTCGCCGCGGGTGCTCGACGCGCTGCGTCAGCCGCTGGAGAGCGGCCGGCTGACCATCACACGGGTCGGCGGCACGGCGGTCTACCCGGCCAGCTTCACGCTGCTGCTCGCAGCGAACTACTGCCCCTGTGCCAAGCCCGAGGACTGCTCCTGTCCGCCGGATCTGCGGCGCCGCTATCTGAGCCGGCTGTC
>JBBSLB010000068.1:0-11519 GCA_038255675.1 Mycobacteriales bacterium | reverse complement strand
GCCCGCCCGCCCGCCCGCCCGCCCGCCCGCCCGCCCGCCCGCCCGCGGACCATCTTCGGAAGATCCCCAGTAGCCGGGTCCTGTGGAAACTCCGAAGATCTTGGGCAGTCCGTCCACAGCTGCCCGGCACGCGTATCGCCGCCGCCGGGAGCGGCCACATCGTGACGGCATGACCGCCCCGCAAGCAGCCGAGCCGACCTGGCAGCAGCTCCTCGAGGAGCAGGACCAGGTGCTCAGCCGGACCCAGGCGCGCCGGGCCGGCGTGAGCGAGGAGCAGTGGCAGTGGAGGTACGACAGCGATCGGTGGCAAGCGGTCCTGCCTGGTGTCGCGGTCGCGCACTCGGGTGAGGTCACGTCCCGGCAGCGGTCGTGGGCGGCCGTGCTCTACGGCGGAGAAGGAGCCCACCTGTCCGGCGACGCGGCGCTGGTCGAGCTGGGCATGGTCCTGCCGACGCCGTCCGTGGTGGACGTCGCCCTGCCCGAGCACCGGATCGTGGTCCCGCAGCGCTTCCTCGGCGAGCAGGTCCTACGCGTGGAGCCGCACCGCGTACGGCATGTCGAGCGTTGGACCCACCCCGCCCGTCGGCTGCCGGTGGTGCGCGCCCCCGCCGCCCTGCTGCAGGCGGGGGCCTGGGCCACCTCCGACCGGGCGGCTGAGTGGCGGGTCGCGGCGGCCGTCCAGCAGGGTGTGGTGCAGCCGCAGGACCTGCGCCGAGCGCTGGCGCAGATGCCACGCCTGCGAAGGCGCGCCCTGTTGCGGGACGTGCTCGACGACGTCGAGCTGGGCGCGCACGCCGCGAGCGAGCTGGACTTCCTGCGCTTCCTGCGCCGGCACGGGCTCCCGACGCCGGACCGCCTACAGCTTCCGATCCGGCGCGGGACCGTCCGCTACCTCGACGCCTGGTGGGAGCGGCAGCGGGTCAACGCCGAGATGGACGGCGCGCACCACCGCTCGGTCGGGACCTGGGAGAGCGACGTCCTGCGCGCGAACGACGTCGTCATCGGCGAGGCGCACGACCGCATCCTGCTGCTGCGCTTCACCCGCGGGAACCTTCGGCACGAAGGGCCGCGCGTCGCCGCGCAGTTGGCAGCCGTGCTGCTCTGAGGCGTCCGCTCAAGATCTTCGGAGCTTCCACAGGACCCGGCTACTGGGGATCTTCCGATCATCGCCGGCGGGGCGGGGCGGGGCGGGTCAGGTGAGGGACCACTCCTGGCCGGCGGGGGTGTCCTTGACGGCCACGCCCAGCCCGGCGAGCTCGTCGCGCAGCCGGTCCGACGCCGCGAAGTCCTTCCCGGTCCGCGCCGCCGCGCGCTCGTCCAGCAGCTCCTGCGCACCGTCCGGCAGCTCCGCCGCGATGACCGGCTGGCCGACCTGTCTTACGACGTCGAGCCCGAGCAGCGCGTCGCCCCACGCGAAGGTCTCGAACTTCGCGCCATCGGCCACAGCCGGGTCCTTCTCCAGCCGCCGCAGCACCTGCAGAGCGCGCGGGGTGTCCAGGTCGTCCTCGAAGGCCGCGAGCAGCTCGTCGGCGTAGGCCTGCGCGAGCGGCGCGGAGGGCGACTCGGCCCAGGCGGCGACGGCCACCCGCCAGCGGTCGAGCGTGCGGGCGGCGCCGGCGAGGGCGTCCCACGAGAGGTTGGCCTGCTGGCGGTAGCGCGAGGACAGGAAGGCCAGCCGCAGCGCGAGCGGGTCGTACCCACGCTCCACCACGTCGGAGACGAGCACCACGTTGCCGGTCGACTTGGCCATCTTGCGGCCCTCGAACAGCAGGTGCTCGCCGTGCGTCCAGTGCCCGACGACCTCGTGGCCGACGGCGCTGTTGCTTTGCGCGCGCTCGTCCTCGTGGTGCGGGAAGCGCAGGTCGATGCCGCCGGTGTGCAGGTCGAAGCGGTCGCCGAGCAGGTCCAGCGACATGGCCGAGCACTCGACGTGCCAGCCGGGGAAGCCGAAGCCCCAGGGGGAGTCCCACGTCATCTCGCGGTTCTCGCCGGCCTTCTTCCACAGCGCCCAGTCGGCGTGGAAGCGCTTGCCGGTCGCGGACGACTCGCCCGTGGCGCCGTGCCCCGCGCGCAGGTCCTCCAGTCGGTTGCCCGACAGCCGCCCGTAGCCGTCGTAGGACTCGGCGGCGAAGTAGACGCTGCCGTCGTCACCGACGTAGGCGTTGCCCGCGTCGATCAGCCGGCTGATCAGCGCGACCATCGCGTCGATCCACTCCGACGCCCGCGGGTAGCTGTCGGCCGGGCGGACGTTGAGCGCAGCCAGGTCGCGGTGGAAGGCGTCCTCGTAGAAGCGCGCGATGACGAACGGGCTCTTGTCCTCGAGCCGCGCCTGGGCCAGCAGCTTGTCCTCGCCGGAGGAGTCGATCGCGCTGTCGTCCTGCAGGTGGCCGACGTCGGTGATGTTCTGCACCAGCTTCACGCGCAGTCCGCGCCGCTCGGCCGTACGCCGGATGAGGTCGGTCAGCAGGAAGGTCCGCAGGTTGCCGACGTGGGCGTAGCGGTAGACGGTGGGGCCGCACGCGTAGACGGTGAGCAGTCCGGGGGTGCCGGGCACGACCTCGCGCACGGACTTGGTCATGGTGTCGGTCAGGCGCAGCACGTGCAGGAGGCTACGGGGCTGTCGATCGCGGGGCGCGGCTAGTTGAGCTGCGCGCGGGCGAGCCGGGCCTCGCGCCGCACCTGCTCGCTGGCCGCCTCGTCGATGTCTTCCACAGCCATCGCGTAGAGCTCGAGCTCCTCGGCACCGGCCAGGTGCCGGCCGAGGCGTACGAGCAGCTCGCCGCGCTCGCGGCGCAGGTCGAGCGGGTGCTTGGGCAGCAGCAGCGACAGCTCGACCGCCCACAGCCGGGTGCGGGCGACCTCGAGCGCCGGCGCCTGCCGGGTGGTCAGCACCCGTACGTTCGTCAGCAGGCGCAGCAGGACGTCCGCAGCGGGCAGCGGCGCGAGGTCGGCCGCCAGCAGCGCCCGGCCGGTCGTGGCCTGGACCCGGTGCTCCACGTCGCTCAGCGTCAGCAGCCGGCCGCCGGCGAAGGGGTCCACGAGCACGTGCTCGTCCTCGGGATCGCCGATGCCGACGACGACGTGGCCGGGCAGTCCGACGGCGTACGCGGGGACGTCCAGGCGCGCGGCGACCTCCAGCCAGATGACCGAGAGCAGGAGGGGCAGGCCGCGGCCGCGGCGCAGCACCTCGTGCAGCAGCGACGAGCGCAGGTCCTCGTAGTCCTCGGCGAACCCGGCGAACCCGGCCTGCTCACCCAGTGCGACCCGCAGCCCCTCGGCCGCCGCGCGCACCCCGCCGCCGCGCGGGACGTGCGGGCGGGCGGTGGCGGTCAGTGCGTCGAGCACGGCGAGCGGCCGGTCGACGTCGAAGGAGCGCTCCACCTCGCCGCCAAGGAGCAGGCAGGCCAGCCCGAGGTCGATCGGCTCACTCCGGACCACCTCGGCGAAGCGCGCGCGGGTCGGCGGCGGCCCACCGCCCGGCGGCCCGCCACCCGACGGCCCACCACCCGACGGCCCGCCACCCGACGGCCCGCCACCCGACGGCCCGCCACCCGACGGCCCGCTCACCGGCGCGCCGGGGCGGGCGGCACGGTCTTGCCCGCGACCACGTCGGCCCGGTCGACGGCGTGCTCGACGCCGTGCCGGTCGCGCACCACGACGGTCGCCCCCCAGGCGAGCAGCTCGCCGAGCAGGTCGCCGAGCCTGCCGTCGGACAGCCGCCGCCGGACCACGACCCGGGCACCCACGTCCGCGGCGCTGAGCCTGCGGGCGTAGCTCACCCCGGGTAGGTCTTCCGCCGTCACATCGGCGACACTAGAGCGACCGCACCTGAGAGGACCCCGCTGTGACGTACGTGATCGCTGAGCCCTGCGTCGACCTGAAGGACAAGGCCTGCATCGAGGAGTGTCCTGTCGACTGCATCTACGAAGGCAAGCGCTCGCTCTACATCCACCCGGATGAGTGCGTCGACTGCGGTGCCTGCGAGCCGGTCTGCCCGGTCGAGGCCATCTTCTACGAGGACGACACCCCCGAGCAGTGGAAGGACTACTACCGGGCGAACGTCGACTTCTTCACCGAGACGACCACCATCGGCAGCCCGGGCGGCGCGAGCAAGGTCGGTCCGGTCGACCTCGACCACCCGGTGATCATGGCTGTGCCGCTGAACAAGAACATCGAAGGCCACTAGAGCCTTGACCCGCGTGACCGCGCCGTCCGCCCGACCGGGGTGGGCGGCGCGCCGTCGTCTGCCCGAGTTCCCCTGGGACCGCCTGGCACCGTACGGCGACCGGGCCCGCGCCCATCCCGGCGGCATCGTCGACCTGTCGATCGGGACTCCCGTCGACCCGACGCCGGAGGTGGTGCAGGACGCGCTGCGGGCGGCGGCCGACGCGCCGGGCTACCCGCTGACGATCGGCACCCCTGAGCTGCGTGCGGCGCTGGTCGGCTGGGTCGGCTCGCGGCTGGGGGCGCAGGTCACTGCGGCCGAGGTCGTTCCTTCGATCGGCAGCAAGGAGCTCGTCGCGCTCCTGCCGTCCCTGCTGGGCCTCGAGCCGGGGACCGAAGTGCTCATCCCGTCGCTGGCCTACCCGACCTACGACGCCGGTGCGCGGCTGGCCGGCTGCGTGCCGGTGCCGATCGAGGACCCGACGACCGCGGACCCGACCCGCGTCGGGCTGGTCTGGCTGAACTCCCCGTCCAACCCCACCGGTGAGGTCTGGTCGGCCGGGCGGCTGCGCGCCGTCGTCGACTGGGCCCGCTCACACGGAGTCCTCGTCGCCTCCGACGAGTGCTACCTCGAGCTGGGCTGGAGCGCCGAGCCGGTCAGCGTCCTGGACCCGGCGGTGTCCGGCGGCTCGACCGAGGGGCTGCTCGCGGTCCACTCGCTGTCCAAGCGGAGCAACCTGGCCGGCTACCGCGCCGGGTTCACCGTCGGCGACGCCACCGCCATCGCCGCGATCACCGAGGCGCGCAAGCACCTCGGCCTGCTCGTGCCGGCGCCGGTGCAGGCCGCGCTGGTCGCCGCGCTCGGCGACGACGCGCACGTCGCCGTGCAGAAGGCGCGCTACGCGGCGCGGCGAGACGTGCTCCTGCCCGCGGTCGAGGCGGCCGGCTTCACGGTGTCGCACTCCGAGGCCGGGCTCTACCTGTGGTGCACCCGTGGAGAGGACTGCTGGGCGACGGTCGACGCGCTGGCCGACATCGGCGTGCTGGCCGCGCCGGGGGCGTTCTACGGCCAGGCGGGGGCGCAGCACGTCCGCTTCGCGCTGACGGCGACCGACGAGCGCATCGCCGCGGCCGCGGGGCGCCTGGCCGGGTGGTGACCGGCGCCGACGGTCGGTCCGGTCGGTGCAGTCGTGCGCGGCCCCGGCGTGTCGCGTCAGGGCGGGCAGTGGTCTGCCGCGGTTGATGCATCAGAGGTCAAGATCTCCAGGAAGTTGACCTGTGGCGCACCACCCGGCCGCAGCTCAGCCGAAGAGCTCGTCCAGGAAGGACTTCTTCTTCTTGCCCTTGTACGGGTAGCCGCCGCGGTCGTACCCACGGTCATCGCCCCGGTTGTCGTACCCGCGATTGTCGGACCCGCGGTTGTCAGAGCCCCGGTCGCCGCCGCTGCTCCTGCTGGCCTTGGCCTCGCGCAGCACCTCGCCGACGATCGCCCCGAGACCACCGGCGCCGGCCGCACCCGTTGCAGCGGTGGGTGCCGAACCGCGAGCGGCGCCCGGCGGGGAGCCGGCGCCCGGCGGTGGGCCAGGAGCGGCCGCGGGCGACTCCCCGTGCCAGCTGTTCTCGGCGTCGACGAGCTTCTCCAGCTCGCCGCGGTCAAGGAAGATCCCGCGGCACTCGGTGCACTGGTCCACGTGGACGCCGTTGCGCTCGTAGGTACGCATGTCGGCATGGCACTTCGGGCAGGTCAGGGTCATGCCGGGCCAACGGCCCCCGCGAGCCCGCGGTTCCCGGCGCTCCGTAGGCTGGTCGGCATGACCGACAGCCCGATCAGCCCTGTCCTCGACGAGCTCTGGGAGCGCCGCGACGGGCTCAGTCCGGACGACGAGGACGCCCGCAAGCTCGTCGTTGCGGCCGTCGACCAGCTGGACGCCGGCGAGGCGCGGGTCGCGCGGGTCGAGGACAGCGGTGAGGTGGTCGTCGACGAGCGCGCCAAGCGGGCGATCCTGCTCAGCTTCAAGGTGCTGCCGATGCAGGAGGGCGCCAACGGTGGCTTCTACGTCCACGACCGGGTGCCGCTGAAGAAGGACTTCCCGGGGGTGCGCGTCGTCGCCGGCGCGATCGCCCGCTGGGGCAGTCACTTCGAGCCGGGCGTGGTGCTCATGCCGAGCTACACCAACATCGGCGGCTACGTCGGCTCCGGCTCGATGGTCGACACCTGGGCCACGGTCGGCTCCTGCGCGCAGATCGGCAGGAACGTCCACCTGTCCGGCGGCGTCGGCATCGGCGGGGTCCTCGAGCCGCCGCAGGCTGCGCCGGTCGTGGTCGAGGACGACGCCTTCATCGGCTCGCGCTCGATGGTCGTCGAGGGCGCCCGGGTGCGCCGCGGCGCCAAGCTCGGCGCCGGCGCGATCCTGACCGCCAGCACCCGCGTCTTCGAGGCCGAGAGCGGCGCCGAGCTACCTCGAGGCGAGGCGCCCGAGCGGGCCGTCTGCGTCGGCAGCAGCCGGGTCAAGAGCTTCCCGGGCGGTGACTTCGGGATGCCGTGCCTGCTGGTGCTGCGCTACCTCGAGCCCGGCCAGGAGCACGACAAGCTGGCCCTCAACGACATCCTGCGCGAGCACGGCGTGGCCCCGTGAGCACCGCGCCCCCGGCCACCGCCATGATCGCCCGCTTCCGCGACCTGTGCCTTGACGCGAACGACCCGCAGGCCGTCGGGACGTTCTGGGGCGCCGTGCTCGGCCGGGAGGTGGAGCTCGACGCCGACGGCGACGTCTCGCTGCGACCGGGCGCCGACGGCGGGCCCAGCATCTACGTCAACGGTGTGCCCGAGCCCAAGACCGGCAAGGTCCGCATCCACCTCGACGTCACCCTCGAGCCCGGCCAGGAGGTCACCGACCTGCTCCGGCTCGGCGCCACGGTCGTGACCGAGCCGGACGCCGTGCGCTGGTGGGTGCTGGCCGACCCGGGCGGCAACGAGTTCTGCGCGTTCCTGCCCGAGACCGACGCCACCAACGACGCCGACGCCGAGGTGGCTGTGTGACCGGTGGCGGTGTGACCGGTGGCGGTGTGACCGGCCTCGACCTCGCGCAGGACCCGGTCGCACTCACCGCCGCGCTGGTCGACGTCCCCAGCGTCTCCGGCACCGAGGCACCGCTGGCCGACCTCGTCGAGCAGGCGCTGCGCCAGGTCACCGGCCTGAGCGTCGTTCGCGACGGCGACAGCCTGGTGGCCCGCACCGAGCTCGGCCGCGAGCGACGGGTGCTGCTCGCGGGCCACCTCGACACCGTCCCGATCGCCGACAACCTGCCGAGCCGGCGCGAGGGCGAGCTGCTCTACGGCTGCGGCACCAGCGACATGAAGTCCGGTGACGCGGTCCTGCTGCACCTCGCGGCGACGCTGGCCGACCCGGCGTACGACCTGACCTTCGTCCTCTACGACAACGAGGAGGTCGAGGCCGACAAGAACGGTCTCAAGCGGCTGGTCGACACCCGCCGCGACCTGCTGGAGGCCGACCTCGCGATCCTCATGGAGCCCACCGACGGCCAGGTCGAGGCCGGCTGCCAGGGCACCCTGCGGGTCCGCGTGACCGTCCCGGGGCGGCGGGCCCACTCCGCCCGCGGCTGGCTCGGCGAGAACGCCATCCACGCCGCCGCGCCGCTGCTCACCCGACTGGTGGCGTACGACGCCCGGTCGGTCGAGATCGACGGCTGCACCTACCGCGAGGGCCTGAATGCGGTCCGGATCGACGGCGGGGTCGCCGGCAACGTGGTCCCTGACGCCTGCACGGTGCTGGTCAACTTCCGCTTCGCGCCCGACCGGAGCGAGCAGCAGGCGTACGACCACGTGCGCGAGGTGCTGAGCCAGTGGGAGGTCGAGCTCACCGACAGCGCCGCTGGCGCGCTGCCCGGGTTGTCCGCTCCGGCCGCGCAGCACTTCGTCCAGGCGATCGGCGGCACGCCGGTGGCGAAGTACGGCTGGACCGACGTGGCCCGCTTCGCCGCGCTGGGCATTCCGGCGGTCAACTTCGGCCCCGGCGACCCCAATCTCGCGCACACCCGCGAGGAGCACGTGGATGTGCGGAAGATCGTGAGCGCCGAGCGCGCGCTGCGGAGTTATCTGTCCTAGAGGTCGACCGCGAGCACCTCGACGCCGTCGGCGTCCAGCACGACGAAGCCGGCGGTGTCCGCGCGCAGCAGCGCCGACTGCATGTTGCACTTCAGCTCCTCGGCGCCGGTGCCGAGGAACTCGCCCGCGGGAACGAGCTCGCCGGCGGTGCTGCGGAACGCCGCGCGGTAGACCTCGCCCTGGACGAAGCCGGCGCCGACGAACGTCGCCTCCACCCCCCAGGTGTGCGCAATGATCTTCGCCGGCATGACCTCGAGCTGCTGGTCCAGCGGGCGCAGCTCGACCTGCTCGACCAGCCGTGCGGGGGGCCCGGCGACGACCTGCGGGGCGGTCGAGCGGCCCAGTGCGGTGCCCGCGCCGACCGCAGCCGCCAGGACGGCGACGGCGGCCGCGACGGCGAGCAGGCGACGGGTGGTCTGCTGGGTCGCCCGGCGGCGCTGCTCACGCCGCGCGCGCACCTGCGCCACCTCGCGCTCCTCGGCGATACGGGCCCTGATCCGGTCGCCGAGGTCGGCGGGGGGCACCGGCAGGTCGGACAGCGCGTCGGCGTCCACTCCGCGCAGGTCGTCAGCCAGCGGCGCCAGCTCGGCCAGCTCGGACCGGCACGCGGCGCAGCCGTCCAGGTGGGCCTGCAGCCCCGCCGCGAGCTCGCTTGGGAGGCCGCCCAGGACGTAGGCGCCCAGCAGCTCGCGCAACCGGCGGTGCCCCTCGTCGTCGAGCCCGTTCACGGCGTCACCCCCATCTCGTCCATGGCTACCCGTAGCGCCTTGAGCCCGTAGAACACCCGGCTGCGCAGCGTCCCGATCGGGATCCCGAGCTCGGCCGCCACCTCGCCGTACGGCCGTTCGCGCAGGTGGGTCTGCACCAGCGCGGTGCGGTGCTCCTCGGTCAGCCGGCGCAGCGCCTCCTCCACGACCCAGGAACGGACCAGCTGCTCGCTGGGGTCCTCGACGGTCGCGCCGGCCTCCTGCGCCGTCGGCGGGTCGATCAGGTTGCCCTGCCACGGCCGCACCTTGGCGGCGCGCGCGTGGTCGAGCATCGCGTTGCGGGCGATCGCGAACAGCCACACCCGCAGCGAGGCGAGCTCCGGGTCGTACCGGTAGGCGTTGCGCCAGGCCCGCAGGAAGGTCTCCTGAACGACGTCCTGCGCGGCGCCCGCATCGCCGAGGCCGCGCAGCACGAAGCGGTAGAGCTCGGCGCCGTGCGCGGCGTAGGCGGCGCCGACGGCGTCCTCGTCCTCGAGCCCGGCGACCGCGTTGTCGTCGCGCTCGGTCACCTGCCTCATGCAGGTGCGTACGCCGCCCGGTGCCGTGGGGTTCACCGGACCTCGTGCTGATCTGGGTGAGCGCCGCCCGCCGCGACCGCGGGCCCTACCGTGGACGGCGATGAACCTCGCCGACCTGATCCCCGCCCCGGCCACCCCGGACGGGGTCTTCGAGGCGTTCGAGCTGTGGACCGGCGAGCAGGGGCTGAGCCTCTACCCGGCGCAGGAGGAGGCGCTGCTCGAGATCGTCAGCGGCAACCACGTCATCCTCAACACCCCGACCGGCAGCGGGAAGTCGATGGTGGCGGCCGGCGCGCAGTTCTGGGCGCTGGCGAACGGCAGGCGGTCGTTCTACACCGCGCCGATCAAGGCGCTGGTGAGCGAGAAGTTCTTCGCTCTCGCCGCGCAGTTCGGGGCGCAGAACGTCGGGATGATGACCGGCGACGCGACCGTCAACGGCCGGGCGCCGATCATCTGCTGCACGGCCGAGATCCTGGCCAACCTCGCGCTGCGCGAGGGCAGTGGACAAGGGACCGCCGCCGACGTCGGCCTGGTCGTCATGGACGAGTTCCACTTCTACGCCGAGCCCGACCGCGGCTGGGCCTGGCAGGTCCCGCTCATCGAGCTGGTCGACGCGCAGTTCGTCCTCATGAGCGCGACCCTCGGCGACGTCACCCGCTTCAAGGACGACCTCGAGCGGCGCACGCACACCGAGTGCGCGCTGGTCACCAGCACCGACCGGCCGGTCCCGCTGCACTTCGAGTACGTCACGACGCCGCTGCACGAGACGCTCGAGGAGCTGCTGAGCACCCACCGGGCGCCGGTCTACGTCGTGCACTTCACCCAGGCCGCCGCGGTCGAGCAGGCGCAGGCGCTGATGAGCATCAACGTCTGCAGCCGCGAGGAGAAGGACGCCATCGCCGAGCTGATCGGCGACTTCCGCTTCACCAAGGGCTTCGGCGGGACGCTGTCCCGACTGGTCCGGCACGGCATCGGCGTGCACCACGCCGGGATGCTGCCGAAGTACCGCCGGCTGGTCGAGCTGCTCGCGCAGGCCGGCCTGCTCAAGGTCGTCTCGGGCACCGACACGCTCGGGGTCGGCATCAACGTGCCGATCCGGACGGTGCTGTTCAGCGGCCTAACCAAGTACGACGGGGTCAAGGTGCGCCACCTCAAGGCCCGCGAGTTCCACCAGATCGCGGGCCGCGCGGGGCGGGCCGGCTACGACACCAGCGGGACGGTCATCGTCCAGGCCCCCGAGCACGACGTCGAGAACGCCAAGCGGGTCGCGAAGGCCGGTGACGACCCCAAGAAGCTCAAGCGGGTCGAGCGCAAAAAGGCCCCCGAGGGCTTCGTCAGCTGGGGCAAGCCGACCTTCGAGCGGCTCGTGGGGGCCGAGCCGGAGGTGCTGACCAGCTCGTTCCGGGTCAGCCACGCGATGCTGCTGCAGGTCGTCCAGCGGCCCGGGGACTTCTTCGTCCACATGCGCCGGATCCTCACCGAGAACGACGCCTCGCGGACCGAGCAGCGCAAGCTGATCCGCAAGGCGATCAGCATCTACAAGGCGCTGCTGCGGGCCGGCACGATCGAGCGGCTGGCGGTGCCCGACGCCGACGGCCGTACCGTCCGGTTGACCGTCGAGCTCCAGCCGGACTTCGCCCTGGACCAGCCGCTGTCGCCGTTCGCCGTGGCGGCGCTCGAGCTGCTGGACCGGGAGTCGCCGTCGTACGCGCTGGATCTGCTCTCCGTCGTGGAGGCGACGCTGGAGGCGCCGCGACAGGTGCTCGCCGCCCAGCGCAGCAAGGCCAAGGGCGAGGCCGTGGCCGAGATGAAGGCCCAGGGCATCGAGTACGAGGAGCGGATGGAGCTGCTCGAGGACGTCCACTACCCGATGCCGTTGCGCGACGACCTCGAGGCGGCGTTCGAGATCTACCGCGGTGGACACCCGTGGGTGGCCGACGAGGAG
>JBBSLB010000067.1:0-11554 GCA_038255675.1 Mycobacteriales bacterium | reverse complement strand
CGCTGGAGGCGCCTGGTCCCACCAGGGACAAGCCGTGGGTGATGCGCACCTACGCCGGTCACTCGACGCCGAAGGACAGCAACGAGCTCTACCGGCGCAACCTCGAGAAGGGCCAGACCGGCCTGTCGGTCGCCTTCGACCTGCCGACGCAGACCGGCTACGACCCCGACGACGAGCTGGCCCGCGGCGAGGTCGGCAAGGTCGGTGTCCCGGTGACGCACATGGGCGACATGCGCGCGCTGTTCGACAGCATCCCGCTGTCGGAGATGAACACCTCCATGACCATCAACGCCACGGCCATGTGGTTGCTGGCGCTCTACCAGGCGGTGGCCGAGGAGCAGGGCGCCGACGCCTCCCAGCTCGCCGGCACGACCCAGAACGACATCATCAAGGAGTACCTGTCCCGCGGGACCTACGTCTTCCCGCCCGGGCCGTCGTTGCGGCTGATCACGGACATGGTGGCCTACACGGTCACCGAGATCCCCAAGTGGAACCCGATCAACATCTGCAGCTACCACCTGCAGGAGGCCGGAGCGACTCCGGTGCAGGAGATCTCGTACGCCCTCTGCACTGCGATCGCCGTTCTTGACGCGGTGAAGGCCGCGGGCCAGGTGCCCGAGGAGCAGTTCGGCCAGGTCTGCGCGCGGCTGTCCTTCTTCGTCAACGCGGGCGTCCGCTTCGTGGAGGAGATGTGCAAGATGCGCGCCTTCACCCAGCTGTGGGACGAGTTGCTGCTCGAGCGCTACGGCGTGCAGGACCCCAAGCACCGGCGCTTCCGCTACGGCGTGCAGGTCAACTCGCTCGGCCTCACCGAGGCCCAGCCGGAGAACAACGTCCAGCGGATCGTGCTCGAGATGCTCGGCGTGACGCTGTCCAAGGACGCCCGGGCCCGCGCGGTGCAGCTGCCGGCGTGGAACGAGGCGCTCGGCCTGCCCCGGCCGTGGGACCAGCAGTGGTCGCTGCGCCTGCAGCAGGTGCTCGCCTTCGAGACCGACCTGCTCGAGCACGACGACCTGTTCGAGGGCTCGGTCGTGGTCGAGCGCAAGGTCGCCGAGCTCAAGGAGCAGGCGCGCGCCGAGATCGACCGCGTCCAGGCGATGGGCGGTGCGGTCGCGGCCGTCGAGTCCGGTTACATGAAGAGCGCGATGGTCGGCTCGCACGCCGAACGCCGCCGTCGGATCGAGACCGGCGAGGACGTCGTGGTCGGCGTCAACCGCTTCACGACGACGGAGCCCAACCCGCTCACCGCCGACGTGGACGGGGCCATCATGACCGTCGACCCGGAGGTGGAGCAGCAGGCGATCGACGCGGTGCGCGCCTGGCGGTCCTCTCGGGATGCCGCGGCTGCCGACGAGGCGCTGCGTGGGCTGCGCGACGCGGCGAAGACGGACGCCAACCTCATGACCGCCACCGTGGCCTGCGCCAAGGCCGGTGTCACGACGGGGGAGTGGGCCGGTGCGCTGCGCGAGGTCTTCGGTGAGTACCGCGCGCCCACGGGCGTCTCCGGCGCGATGGCCTCCGGTGAGGCCGGCTCTGCCATCGCTGCGGTGCGCGCCGCGGTGAAGCAGACCGGCGAGGAGCTGGGCGTGCGGTTGCGCTTCCTGGTCGGCAAGCCTGGGCTGGACGGCCACAGCAACGGCGCCGAGCAGATCGCCGTGCGCGCCAGGGACTGCGGCTTCGAGGTCGTCTACCAGGGCATCCGGCTCACCGCCTCGCAGATCGTCAGCGCCGCGGTCGAGGAGGACGTGCACGTCATCGGCCTGTCGATCCTGTCCGGCTCGCACATGGCGGCCGTCCCGGCGGTGCTGAAGGGGCTGCAGGAGGCCGGCATCGGCGACGTCCCTGTCGTCGTCGGCGGCATCATCCCCGACAGCGACGCGCGCCGCCTCAAGCAGGCCGGGGTCGCGGCGGTCTACACGCCCAAGGACTTCGAGCTCACCGACATCATGCGCTCAGTGGTCGATGTGGTGCGCTCCGCGAACGGCCTGGACGAGCTCGACGGCTACAGCAGCACCGGTCGCTGACCGCTAACGGGTCAGCGGCGGACTGGGGGGCGTGCCGCCGCGGGTGCTCGTGCCCCGCCGCTTGCCCCGCGGGTCGCGGGCGTAATCGCCGGCCTTGGTGAGCAGGTCGCCGGCCCGCTGGTTGCGTTGACCCACCCGCGGGGCGACGGCCTGCAGCACCCGCCCCCCGAGCGGCAGCAGCACCGCGAACAGCACCCAGGTGCGAAGACGCGTCGACAAGAAGGCCCAGATCATGGGGGCGTCCTTCCCCGCCCGCACGGCTGCGGAACGCGCGGCGCCCTGGCGCCCGCTGAGTGCCCTCCGCCCGCTGTAGCTCCGCGTAGGGCGCCGCGCCCGCGCAAGATCTTCGGAAGATCCCCAGGACCCGGCTACTGGGGATCTTCCGATGATCGGGTTGGAGCACCCCTGCATGCAGCGGAGCGGACGCTACGAAGGCTGGGCTCGACCAGCAACCGCTCTCGCGGGCGGGGCGACCGCCTGGGCGTTGTCGGGGTGCTGGCCTCGCTGTCCACCGCGGTGTCCCCGATCGCGTGGCTGCACCACCTGGTCTTGCTCGTGCTGCCGTTCTGCTCGACGGTCGTCGGCGTTGTCGAGCAAGCCAGCGTGTGCTTCGCTGCTCAGCATGGCGTCTGCCGTCCCCACAGCGCGGCGCTTCCTGGCCGCCGCAGTGCTCGCGGTGTGCACGATCGCGGTGGGCGGTCCGTCGGTGGCCCTGGCGTCCGTCGCCGGCGGAGAACCCCAGCGGACGATCACCTTCGATGTCCAGGTGCGCGGCAGCGTCCAGGCCGACGTCGGTGCCTTTGCACGGGTGGCGCAGCAGACGTTCAACGACCGTCGCGGGTGGAGCCTGGGAGGCAGTCTGCGGTTCGTCCAGGTGCCGTCGGGCGGTGCGTTCACCGTGTGGCTCGCCTCGCCCACGGCGATGAGCAGCTTCTCCTCCGTCTGCAGCGCCGAGTACAGCTGTCGCGCCGGGCGCAACGTGATCATTAACGACCTGCGGTGGCGCACCGGCACGCCCACCTGGCCGGCGGTGCGCGAGTACCGGCGCTACGTCCTGAACCACGAGCTGGGCCACTGGCTGGGGCTTGGCCATGTCTCCTGCTCGGGCCCGGGCGCCGCAGCGTCAGTGATGCAGCAGCAGTCGAAGGGGCTCGGCGGCTGCCGGACCACCACCTGGCCGCTGGAGGGTGAGCGCCGCGCGGCGGCGACGCGCGCCGGAGTCACGCTCGGCCCGACGGCGGCTCCCCTGGTGGGCGTCGACCGCCTCGGCGGCGCCGGCGCCGAGGTGCACGTCGTGGACGGCGCGACCCGCTATGCGACGTTCCTGTCCCAGTCGGCCTCCGCACTGCCCGCGGCCCTCGAGCCGCACTGGACCTTCCGGCTGGCCGATCACGACCGGGACGGCGTCCGTGACCTGTTCGCCGTCGAGCACCCGAGCCGGTCATTCGTGCGGGTCCGCGTCCTGAGTGGCGCCAGCGGTTATCGGAGCTCGCTGCTGGACGTCGTCACGCCGCTGCGGCTGACCGACCAGGCCAGCTGGGTCTTCGACGTGGCGGACCTGGACGGCGACGGGCACCTGGATCTCGTCGGAGTGGACAGGCAGGGGCAGTCAGGGACGGAGGTGCACGCGCTGAGCGGTTCCTCGGGCTTGCGCAGCTGGCAGGTGAACACCGCTACGGCGCTGCCACGCACCGCCACGTCGGCGTGGTCCTTCGCGCTCGGCGACCACGACCGCGACGGTGTGCCCGACCTCTTCGCGCTTGCCAGGGCGGGTGCGTCAGGTCGCACGGAGGTGCATGTGCTGTCCGGTGCCGCCGGCTTCCGTGGGTGGCTGGCCCACGTGGCGACGCCGCTTGGCCCCACCCTTCCTGCGGACTGGTCGTTCGACGTGGGTGACGCCGACGGCAACGGCGAGGACGACGTGCTCGCCGTTGCGCGAGGCGGTGCGTCCGGACGCACCGAGGTGCACGTCCTGGACCGCACCTACGCGCGGTGGCAGCTCCATGCGGCGACCCCGCTGAAGCAGACGACGGGCCAGGAGAACTGGACCTTCGACCTCGCCGGGTAGGCCAGCCTGCAGGACTCGAGCGCGTCGCACCCCGTCAGCGGGGGAGCAGCACCGGCCGGCCGATGCGGACGTCGACACCGGGCGACCACAGCACGTGCGGCGGCCCGTCCACGCGCAGGCCGGCGACCTCGACGAGGTCGTCGCGCAGGTCGAGCAGCTCTGCGCGGTGCAGCGGCCACGGGCCGTGGTCGACCGGCGCCCAGGACGTACGGCCGCCATGGAAGCGGGAGTAGAGCCCCCACCGCGCCGTGAGGAACAGCGACAGCTCGTCGGCGGGGTACCTCTCGCCGGTGCGCACCCGCACCACCCCGCCGGCGCCGCGCGGCCCCGGCCACCGGCGCGCGGTCTCGTACGCCACCGTGTCCGGGCCGTGCCGCACCGACATCCGGGCCCACTCGTACGGCAGGGCGTAGGAGAGCCGAGCGGCCAGGACCGGCAGCAGGCGGGCGGCCTCCAGGGAGCGGAAGACGACGCCTCGCCGGCCCGTCGCGTCGACGGCGTAGAGCCGGACGTTGGTCTCGGGAAAGGCCGACAGCCAGGGCAGCGGTGGGGTGCCGAGGATGCGGACGCCCTCCATGACGAAGGGCACCAGCCCGACCCAGGTGCGGCCGTCCAAGACGTCGGGCGTCGTGCCGGCGGGCAGCAGCGGGGCGACGTCCTGCGGGTCGACCGGCCAGTGGAGCATCGTCAGGTCGCGCCACGACTGGCGGAAGACCGGGCGCGCGACGCGGTGCAGCGGCGTCTCGCTCAGCGGCTCCAGGGTCACCGGCCGACGGTAGGCCGCGGCGGGTGCAGCGGCCACCCGATCGGTTGCACCCGGCCCTCACCGCAGCCGGTCGATGGGCCTCCCGCTCGCCTCTAGGCTCCCCGACCGTGCGTCTTGTCATCTCGACCTGCTCGGTGGACGACGTCGGCCGGCTCGCGGCCCACCTGCCGAGGGTCACGTGGCTGCTGCTGGTCAAGGCCGACGGGTCGGTGTCCATCCACGCCGACGACTGGGCCACCGCCCGTTGTCGGCAGGCCGCGTCAGTAGACCTTGTTGTCGTAGTCGTCCTGTGCGATCGCGTGCATCCGCTCGCGGTCGACGCCGAAGCGCTCGGTCTTCGCCTGCGCGTGCAGCAGCTCGCCCATGCTCGGCAGGACAGAGCGGTCCACGCGACCCTCGTCGCTCCACAGCCCACTGCGCTTGAGCGCCTTGCCGCAGTGGAAGAAGACCTCCTCGACGTGGACGAGCAGCGCCAGCTTGGGCACCCGACCTGAGACCGCCATGGGTGCAAGTACCTCGGGGTCGACCGTGATCGACGCCGTCCCGTTGACCCGCAGCGTCTCGTCGATGCCCGGCACCAGGAAGATGAGGCCCACGGTCGGGTTCTCGAGGACGTTGCGGAAGGTGTCCGCGCGTCGGTTGCCCGGTCGCTCCGGGATCGCCAGCGTGGTCTGGTCGAGGACCTGCACGAACCCCGCAGGGTCGCCCTTGGGCGACACGTCCATCTTTCCGCCGGTCGAGCAGCTCGCAACGGTCAGGAACGTCGCCATCCGCAGGAAGGTGACGCAGTGCTCGTCGAGCGCCGGCATCGACTTGTCGAAGTTGAGCTGGTGGGCCTCCCCGAGCACCGCTTGCAGCTGCTCGGTCGAGCAGATGATCGATGTGTCGTCCATGCGACCCCCAGAGCATCGATCCCCATCAGACCGCGGTTGCGTCCCGCGTGCAACCAGCTGGCGTCGAGCCGTGACGGCCGGACCTGACAAGGACGCACCGCCCCTGTGCGCAGAGCAGTCAGTTGCGGCCTGCTGGCAGGTCGAGCGGCCGCAGCGGCCGCAGCGGCCGCGCTCGACGTCCGCGAGGCGTACCAGTCGATCGCCGCAAGCAACGGCGTCCTACCGTCGTGCACATGAGGATGGTCATCTTGCGCTGCTCGGTCGACTACAAGGGCCGACTAGGGACGCACCTCCCGATGGCCACCCGGTTGATCATCTTCAAGGGCGACGGCTCGATCTCGATTCACTCAGAGTCCGGTTACAAGCCCCTGAACTGGATGAGTCCGCCCTGCAGCACGCTCGACCTCGACGGCGTGTGGACCGTGACGAACAAGGCGGGCGAGCAGCTCGTGATCACGGTCGAGGAGGTGCTGTCCGACGTGAGGCACGAGCTCGGCTCGGATCCCGGCCTGGTCAAGGACGGCGTGGAGAAGCACCTGCAGGAGCTGCTCGCCGACCGCTGCGAGGTCCTGGGCATCGGTTGGACGCTGGTGCAGCGGGAGTACTTCACCGACATCGGCCCGGTCGACCTGCTGGTCCGCGACGACACCGGCGCGCACGTCCTCGTCGAGGTCAAGCGGCACGCCGAGATCGACGGCGTCGAGCAGCTCACCCGCTACCTGCAGCGCGTCTCGACCGTGCTCGGTGAGGTCAAGGGCGTGCTTGCGGCGCAGAGCTTCAAGCCGCAGGCCAAGGTGCTGGCGGCCGACCGCGGGATCGTCTGCGTGCAGCTGGACTACGACGCCCTGCGCGGCATGGACCCGAGCACGCCGACGCTGTTCTAGGCCAGTTCTACGTCTCGACCTGCAGGACTGCGTCGAGGTCGAGCAGCCGGAGCACCTTGCGGACCATCCGTGACGGAGCGCGCAGCCGGAGGCTCGAACCCCGCACGGCGAGGGCGCGCTGGCTCGACAGCAGCACCGAGATGCCCGACGCGTCGAGGAAGTCCAGGCGGGCCATGTCCAGGACCACGGTCGTGGGCGGCGGGTCGGCCTGCGCGAGCGTGGTCAGGCGGGTGCGCAGCCCGCCGGCGGTCGCCAGGTCGAGCTCGCCGACGAGCACGACGACGGTCGCGCCCCCGCGCTCGCGCGCGACGCGGACGCGCAGCGGCGCCATCGTGCCGGACAACGAACAGCCTCCCCAGGACCTCTCCCGGGGTCGCGCCGGTCGGCGCGGGGGGAGGGTCGTGCTCGGGGCTGTCTGCTCAACCGCGCACCCATCCTGCCCCACGTCCGCACCCGTACTACCCCCCGGCGCGCCGCAAGCCCTTGGGCTGGGAGGATCAGCGCGACCGCCGCGCAACCGTTCATGACCGAGCGACGCGGCTCGCAGACTGGAGGACTCGTGGCTCGCACGTTCAGCAAGGTCGGTGTCGTCGGCCTGGGCACGATGGGAGCCGGTATCGCCGAGGTCCTTGCCCGGAGCGGCCTCACGGTCGTGGGTGTCGAGCACGACCAGGCCGGCCTGGACCGCGGCCAGCAGCACCTGAGCACCTCGACCGAGCGCGCGGTCAAGCGCGGCAAGCTGACCGACGAGCAGGCCGCCGAGCTGCTGGGCCGCATCACCACCGGCACCGACCTGTCGGCGCTGGCCGACTGCGAGCTCGTCGTCGAGGCGATCCCGGAGCGGATGGAGCTCAAGCGCGAGCTGTTCTCCCGGCTCGACGCGATGCTCGCCGAAGACGCCGTCCTCGCCACCAACACCTCGGCGCTGTCGGTGACCGAGCTGGCCACCAGCACCTCGCGCCCGAGCCGGGTCGTCGGCCTGCACTGGTTCAACCCGGCCCCCGTCATGGGCCTGGTCGAGGTCGTGCGCACCGTCGTCACCGACCCCTCCGTCCTGGAGGACGTGCAGGCGCTCGTCGAGCGGGTCGGCAAGACCGGCGCGACTGCCGGGGACCGGGCCGGCTTCATCGCCAACGCGCTGCTGTTCGGCTACCTCAACAACGCGCTGCGCATGTACGAGAGCAAGTACGCCTCGCGCGAGGACATCGATGCCGCGATGCGCTTCGGCACCGGGCACCCGATGGGCCCGCTGGCCCTGCTCGACCTGATCGGTCTGGACAGCGCGTACGAGATCCTCGAGACGATGTACATGCAGTCGCGAGACCACCGCCACGCGCCCACTCCTGTGCTCAAGCAGTACGTCACCGCCGGCCTGCTGGGCCGCAAGTCCGGTCGCGGCATCTACACCTACGCGGCGCCGGACTCCCCCGAGGTCGTTGCTGACGACAGCACCCCCAGCCCGGTGACCGCCACCCCGCGCACCGTCCAGCGGATCGGCGTGATCGGCACCGGCACGATGGCCAGCGGGATCGTCGAGGTCTGCGCCAGGAGTGGCTACGACGTCGTCTTCCGCGCCCGCGGGCAGGACAAGGTCGCCTCGGTGCAGAAGAAGATCGAGGGATCGCTGGACAAGGCGCTCCAGCGCGGCAAGCTGACCGAGCAGGCCAGGTCCGAGGCGTTGGCCCGGATCACCGGGACCACCTCGCTGGACAACCTGGCCGACTGCGACCTGGTCATCGAGGCCGTCGTCGAGGACCTGGCCATCAAGAAGGCGCTGTTCTCGGCGCTGGACGAGGTCCTCAAGCCCGGTGCGATCCTGGCAACGACCACCTCGTCACTGCCGGTCATCGAGTGCGCGCAGGCGACCAGCCGCCCGCAGGACGTCGTCGGCATGCACTGGTTCAACCCGGCCACCGTCATGAAGCTCGTCGAGGTCGTGCCGACCGTGACGACGGCCGACGACGTCGTCGCGACCGTCCTCGAGGTGTGCGCGCAGACCGGCAAGCACGCCGTGCGCTGCGGCGACCGCGCCGGCTTCATCGTCAACGCGCTGCTCTTCCCGTACCTCAACGACGCGGTGAAGATGCTCGAGGCGCACTACGCGACCATCGACGACATCGACTTCGCGATGACCAAGGGCTGCGGGCACCCGATGGGCCCGTTCGCGCTCATGGACGTCGTCGGCCTCGACGTCGCGCTGGCCATCCAGCGGACCCTGTTCGAGGAGTTCCGCGAGCCGGGCGACGTGCCGGCGCCGATGCTCGAGCACCTCGTGCGCGCGGGCTACCTCGGCCGCAAGACCGGTCGCGGCTTCCGCGACTACGCCCGCACGTAGGCCTGGCCGTGGGCCACGCTCATGAGTAAGGGGTCGCGGCGCGCGGCGATGCGTGCCGCGGCCCTGGACGCCTTGAAGCACGACAGCGAGGATGCCGCCAGCCGGCCGCCGGCCGGTGAGCGGGTCGAGGACGGCCACGTCGTCCGCTCGGTCGCCGGCACCGCAAGCGCCCGGCCGTACCGCTGCCCGGGCTGCGACCAGGAGCTGCGGGCCGGCACGCCCCACGTCGTGGCCTGGCCGGAGGGTCGCCCGGACGACCGCCGGCACTGGCACTCCGCGTGCTGGCAGGCCCGCGGCCGCCGCGGCGTCAAGGTGCAGCGCAGCAAGAACGCCCCACGGTACGGCTGACTAGTGTCGACTGCCGTGCCCGACATACGCCAGAACACCGTGCTGCCCGCCGAGCGGCGAGACGTCGTCCTGCACACCGCCGACGGCCTCGAGCTGGTCGGCGAGCTGGCCCTGCCGCTCGAGCGGCCGCCGGTCGCGACGCTGGTCTGCCTGCACCCCCTGCCGACGGAAGGAGGCTTCATGGACAGTCACCTGCTCAAGAAGATGAGCTATCGGCTACCGGCGCTGGCCGACCTCGCCGTGCTGCGCTTCAACACCCGGGGGACGACCTCGCCGCGCGGCACCAGCCAGGGGGCCTTCCACAACGGAGAGGGCGAGAAGTTCGATGTGGCAGCCGCTCTCGACCTCTGCGAGGCCGAGGACCTGCCCAGCATCTGGCTCGTCGGCTGGTCCTTCGGCACCGACCTGGCGTTGAAGTACGGCTGCGACCCGAGCGTGGTCGGCGCGGTGCTCATCAGTCCGCCGCTGCGCTTCTCGGCGCCGAGCGACCTGCAGGTCTGGGCCGAGTCGGGCAAGCCGCTCACCGCGCTCGTCCCCGAGCTGGACGACTTCCTGCGTCCGGAGCAGGCGCGCGAGCGCTTCGCCGCCGTGCCGCAGTGCGACGTGGTGGCTGTCGACGGCGCCAAGCACCTGTTCGTCGGCTTCACCGAGCGCGTCCTCGACGAGGTCGTCGCCCGTACGAACCCCAGCGCGTCCCCCCTGCCCACGACCTACGAGGAGCCCTCCGCATGAGCGACCTGACCGGCAAGACCGCCCTCGTCACCGGCGCCTCACGCGGCATCGGCCGGGCCCTGTCCGTCGGGCTGGCCCGGGCCGGCGCCGACGTCGTGCTCTCCGCGCGCGACGAGGCGCTGCTGGAGCAGGTGCGAGGTGAGGTGGAGGCGCTCGGTCGGAAGGCGGTCGTCGTCGTCGCCGACGTCACCGACGCCGCCGCGTGCGCGCGCCTCGGCGAGGAGGCGATCGCTGCGTTTGGCGGGCTCGACGTTCTCGTCAACAACGCCGGCGGCTCGTCGTACATGGGGCCGTTCACCGACCTGCGCTTCAGCGGGTGGGAGAAGACGATGCGTCTGAACGTCGACTCGATCGTGCACCTGTCGCAGGTCGTCGGCCGACACATGGTCGAGCGCGGCAGCGGCTCGGTCATCAACGTCGCCTCCGTCGCCGGGCTCACCGCGACGCCGTCGTTGGCGGCCTACGGCGCGTCGAAGTCGGCCGTCATCAGCCTCACCAAGACGCTCGCGATCGAGTGGGGCCCGGCCGGGGTGCGCGTCAATGCCCTGTGCCCGGGCTGGACCCGGACCGACCTCAACAAGGACCTCTGGGGCAACGAGGAGCTGGCCGCGATGATGGTCGCGAACCAGGGCCTCAAGCGCTGGGCCGACGTCGAGGAGATGGTCGGTCCGACCGTCTTCCTGGCCGGCGACGCCTCGTCGTACATCACCGGCCAGGCGCTGGTCGTCGACGGCGGACAGACGGCGGCCTGACGTGGCCGTCGTCGCGCTCGGCCACCGCGAGGCCGGTTCCGGCCTGCCCGTGCTGCTCCTGCACGCCTTCCCGCTGTCGTCGGCGATGTGGCTCGAGCAGCGTGAGCTGCTGTCCCCGCACTGCCGGGTCCTCACCCCCGACCAGCGCGGTTTCGGCGGGTCGCCGTTGGGCGAGGACGCGCCGTCACTGGGGGAGTGCGCCGACGACGTGCTCGCGCTGCTCGACCGGCTCGAGCTCGACCGGGTCGTCCTCGGCGGGTTGTCGATGGGCGGCTACGTCGCCATGGAGCTGTTGCGCCGCGCGCCCGAGCGGGTGATCGCGCTGCTGCTCGCCGACACCAAGATGTCGGCCGACACCCCGGAGGCCAGCGCCGGTCGGCTGCGGACCGCCGAGGCCGTCGAGCAGGACGGCACTGCGGCACTGGCCGAGACGATGCTGCCCGTGCTGCTCGGCCCGACGACGTTGGAGCACCGCGCGGCCGTCGCCGGGCGGGTGCGCGGTCTGGTGACGGCCGCTCCGGCCGCGGCGGTGGCCTGGGCCTCGCGCGCGATGGCCGAGCGGCCGGACAGCGCCGAGGTGCTGAGCGCGACCGACGTCCCGGCGCTGGTCGTCGTCGGGGAGGAAGACTCCCTCTCCCCCGTCGCACAGGCGCAGGAGATGGTCGACGTGCTGCCGCAGGGCCGGCTGGTCGTGCTGCCCGGCACCGGTCACCTCACCGCCGTCGAGGACCCGGCGGCCTTTGCCGCCGCGG
>JBBSLB010000066.1:0-11578 GCA_038255675.1 Mycobacteriales bacterium | reverse complement strand
TGCTCGACCTCACGACCGAGGAGCAGAAGGCGCGCTGGCTGCCGCCGTTCGTCACCGGCGAGATGATCACCGCGATCGCGATGAGCGAGCCGGACGCCGGCTCGGACCTCCAGGGACTGAAGACCACCGCGCGCCGCGACGGCAGCGACTGGGTCATCAACGGCTCCAAGACCTTCATCACCAACGGCATCAACGCCGACCTCGTGCTCGTCGTCGCGCGCACCGACCCCGACGCTGGCGCGCACGGCTTCTCGCTGCTCGCGGTGGAGCGCGGCGCCGAGGGCTTCGCGCGCGGCCGGAACCTCGACAAGGTCGGCATGAAGGCGCAGGACACCGCCGAGCTGTTCTTCGACGAGGTCCGCGTGCCGGCCGAGAACCTCGTCGGCAAGGAGGGCGGCGGCTTCGTCCACCTCATGGAGAAGCTCCCGCAGGAGCGGCTGTCGATCGCCGTGGTCGCCGTCGCTGCGGCCGAGCACGTGCTCGCCCTGACGATCGACTACTGCAAGAGCCGGACGGCGTTCGGCAAGCCGATCGGCAGCTTTCAGCACAACCGCTTCGTGCTGGCCGAGATGGCCACCGAGGTCGAGATCGCCCGCCACTACGTCGACAAGGCCGTGCTCGCCCACAACGCCGGCGAGTTCGACGTCAAGGACGCCGCGATGGCCAAGTGGTGGACCACCGAGCTGCAGAAGCGCGTCGTGGACCAGTGCGTCCAGCTGCACGGCGGCTACGGCTACATGCTCGAGTACCCGGTCGCCAAGGCCTACATCGACTCGCGGGTGCAGACGATCTACGGCGGCACGACCGAGGTCATGAAGGAGATCATCGGCCGGTCGCTCGGTGTCTGACGAGATCCGCTCGCACCTGCGGGCGGTCGTCGACCGGATCGACGACGAGGTCCTCCCGCCGCACTACCCGACCTGCCTTGGCTGCGGCCCCGACGCTCCGCAGGGCTACCACCTGCAGGTCCGCCGCGACGGCGACGGCGTCCTCGCCGAGCACGTCTTCGGGGCCCGGCACAGCGGCGCGCCCGGCATCGCCCACGGCGGGGCTGTCGCCACCGTCGTCGACGACGTGCTGGGCTTCCTGCTCTACGTCGTCCAGGCGCCCGGCGTCACCCGCCGCCTCGAGGTCGACTACCTCAAGCCGGTGCTCACCGGCGTGCCGTACGTCGTGCGCGGGCGCGTCGACCGCCGCGACGGCCGCAAGATCTGGGTGTCCTGCGAGTCCGCCGGGCCCGACGGGATCGTGGCCTTCAAGGCCGTCGGGCTGTTCGTCGTGGTCGCGCTGAGCCACTTCGCGCAGGCGACCAGCGGCGGCGGCCACGACCCGGTCGCTCCCTAGTCGGACTGCAGCTCGGCCAGCCGCTGCCAGCCCTGCGGCGGCACCTCGGCGACCAGCGCGAAGCCCCCACCGCCGTCGGGTTGGAAGACGACCGTGCCGCCCTCCTCGGGGGAGGTCCCGGTGACGGGGCCGACGTTGCTGATGTGACCGACCAGCACGACGTTCTCGCCGTCCGGCGGCTCCTCGGCGAGCAGCGCGCGGACCCGCTCCTTCGCGGCGTCCTGCTCGGCCTGGGACTGGCCGGTCGAGGCCAGTGCCAGCAGGGCGTCGTCGGTGCGCACCTCGTCGAAGGCGAGCTCGGCGGTCTCGACCGTCCGGCAGAACGGGCTGGCCAGCACTCGCGACACGGGCACCGCGAGAGCGTCGAAGGCGGTGCCGATCTGGCGCGCGTCGCGCCGACCGGCCACGCTCAGCTCGCGCTGCTTGGCGCAGTCGCCGAGCGTGGAGACACTGTCGATGCCGCCCTCGGTCGTCTCGGTGTGCCGCAGGTAGAGCACCAGCCCGCCATCGCGCAGCGCGCTCACCAGGCGCTCGCCGGTCAGCGGCCCCTCCGGCTCGGGCACGGACAGCCCACCGCAGCCGGTAAGCAGCAGGGCCGCGACCAGGAGCGCGCCGCGCGTCACGTCCGGCGGGCGGGGGAGCGGCGGCTGAGCAGGGCGGCGAGCGCCATCCGCCGCAGCAGCTGCGCCAACCGGTCGACCTCGACCGCCGGCGCGGTGAACGCCGTCCCGTTCAGCAGGGCCAGCGTCGAGCCGGTGACGACGGCGATCTCGGCCGGCTCCAGGTCGTCGCGCAGCCGGGACAGGACCTCGTTCCACGGCTGCTCGTACTCCCGCATGCGGCGGCGCAGCGAGCGGCGTACGTCGTCGGACAGGGCGTGCATCTCGCGCACCCACACGCCGATGAGTGCGCGCTCCTGGACGGCGAAGGCGACGTGCAGGTCAACCAGCGCCTCGAGCGCGGCGTGCGGCTCGACGTGGGCGGCGGGGATGCCGCGGGCGCCCTCCAGCATCCGCGTCATGGCCCGGTCGCAGAGCGACTCGAGCAGCGCGCCCTTGCTGCGGAAGTGGCGGTAGACCCCCGGTCCGCTGATCCCGGCCGCGGCACCGATGTCGTCGATGCCCACGGCGTGGAAGCCGCGGTCGGCGAACAGCTGGGCGGCGGCCTCCAGCAGCTGCTCGCGGCGGGGCAGCGCGGCAGCGGAAGTCACCACTCCAGGCTAGCCGCCGGCTGTGAGCCGCGGTTAACCTCCGGGGCATGCCACCGCCGCTGTCCGCCCTGCTCGATGACCTGCGCGCGGAGCAGGCCGACCTGCGTGCTCTCGTGGCCGGTGCCGACCTCGACACCCCCACCCCGGCCGAGGGGTGGGACGTCCGGGACACCGTCGCGCACCTGGCCGGCACCGACGTCGAGGCGCTCAGGGCAGCGACCCGACCCGAGGAGTTCCTCGCCGGGCTGGCCGAGGTGGCCGAGGACGTCGAGGCCTTCCTCACCGCCCAGCTCACCGCCCGTCAGGGGCTCTCGCGGGAGGAGCTGATGGCCGACTGGCAGCTGTCCTTCGACGCGATGGTGCACGCCTTCACGGGCGTCCCGGCCGGGACGAAGGTGCCCTGGTACGGACCGCCGATGAGCCCCGCGTCCTTTGCCACCGCACGGCTCATGGAGTACTGGGCGCACGGCCAGGACTGCGTCGACGCGCTCGGCGCCGTGCGCACGCCGACCGACCGGTTGCGGCACGTCTGCCATCTGGGCCTGCGCACCCGAGGCTTCGCGTACGCGAACCGCGGGCTGACCGCGCCGGCCGAGCCGGTGGCCCTGGAGCTCACTGGACCGGACGGATCCACCTGGGCCTTCGGGGCGGGCGAGCAGCGGGTGACCGGCCCGGCGCTGGACTTCTGCCTGCTGGTGACGCAGCGCCGGCACCGCGACGACCTTGCGCTGCTCGCGCACGGGGACGCGGCCGACGACTGGCTCGATGTCGCGCAGTGCTTCGCCGGACCGCCCGGGCCGGGCCGACCACCGCTCGACCCCTGACGACGGCGACGGCCCCGCACCCGAGGGTGCGGGGCCGTCCAACGGCTGGGCTACTGCAGCTCGTCGCCGGTGGCCTTGGCGGCCTCGGTGTCGGTGCTCGCGCCATCGGCCTCGCGCTCGAAGACGCCCTCGACGTCGAGGTCGCTGCTGGTCTGCTCGGCGACCTGCTCGGTCAGCTCCTCGTCGCCGACGCCCTCTCCGGCAGGGCTGGTGGTGCCGGCACTCGTGGCGGGCTGCTCGCTCATGGTGGTTCCTCTCGGGGCAGGGTGACCGGGTCGAGCAGCCTCTACCCGGCCCGCCCCGGGGCCACCCGTGATCAGGGCCTCAGCTGACGCAGGACCGGGCGAACGCTCGTCGAGCGGTGCGTCAGGCCGCTCGTGCCTACAGCCCGTCGATCTCATGGAGCCAGGTCGCCAGAGCGGCGTCGGAGCCCTCGAGCGGGTCCCCCACCTCCGGGCAGAGCACCGCCCAGACGACCTTGCCGGCGGGCAGCCGGTGCACCCCGTGCGCCGCGGAGTAATGGTCGAGCAGCCACAGGCCGCGGCCGGTCGCGGCCTCGCGGCTGTGCCGGCGGACGACCGGCAGGACGGTCGAGCCGTCGGCCACGCTGAGCAGCACGCCGTCCTCGCTGTCGACGACCTCGACCTCGACGGGGGTGCGGGCGTGCAGCACGGCGTTGCCGACCAGCTCGCTGACGAGCAGGGTGCCGGCCTCCTCGTACTCCAGCCGCTCCCAGGCGGCGAGCACCTCCCGCACGAACAGGCGAGCGCGCGGGACGGTGGCGGGCTCGCTCGGCAGGGCACGGGCGGCGCGGCGCCCGGAGGAGCGGCGGGGTGCGGGCGCGACGGGGAGGCGGTCGACGGCCATGCCTGCGCTGCCTCCTGCCCGAGCCCGGTGCTCGCATGCTACGACCTGCGCCCGGCAACAGGCAGGCGGCGGCTCCGGCGCGCCGGTAGCGTCGTCAGGGTGTGGAAGCCGTTCACGACCCCGGTGTGGCTCGGGCGGCACGCGCTCCTGCTCCTGGCGCTGGGCGTCCTGGGCCGCATCGGCTGGTGGCAGTGGACGACTGCCCGGTCCGACGGCGACTGGCAGAACTACGGCTACGCCGTCCAGTGGTGGCTGTTCGGTGCCTTTGCTGTCTTCTTGTGGGTGAAGGTCGTGCTCGACGAGCTCGACCCCCAGCGCGTGGCCGAGCGCGCGCAGCCGACCCCGCTTCCGCAGCCGGACCGCCGCCCGCAGGCCACCGCGCCCGACCCGGCCGAGGACGACGACGACCCCGAGCTGGCCGAGTACAACCGCCGCCTCGCGCAGCTGGCCGAGCAGGCGCGGGAGTGACCGGCGCGCTGCAGCGCTACCGGGTCATCGCCAATGTCGTCGGCGTCGTCCTCGTCGTGTTCATCCTCGTCGCCGTCCCTCTCCGGTACCTGGGCGGGGAGCCTCGGCTGTCGGAGACGATCAGCCCGATCCACGGCTTCCTCTACATCGTCTACCTGGCTGCGACGATCGACCTGTCGCGGCGGGTTGGCTGGTCTGTGCTGCGCACCATCGGCGTCATGCTCGCAGGGACGATCCCGTTCCTGTCCTTCGTCGTGGAGCGCCGGACGACCAGCGACCTCCGCGCCGCCTGAGCTCACGACGCGGGGCCGCGGCCCAGCTCGAGCAGGGCCAGGGCGATCGCTCCGCCAGGGCGGCCGAGCTCGGCGCGCCAGCGGCCGACGATCTCGTTCTCACGCGCGTGCGCGACCCGCGGGCCGCCGTCGGCCTGCCGGGCCCGCTGGACCTGACGGCTGACGTCGGTGCGCTCGCGGACCAGCCGGGCGATCTCGGCGTCGATCTCGTCGATGCGGGCGCGGCCGCTCACGACGCTGTGCAGCATGGTGCTCATGGGGGACTGCCTTCCTGGGAGGGGTCCTCGACCAGGAGCAGGGAGCGCCGGGTCCAGGGACCCGGGGCTGACGTGGCTAGGAGAGCGCGACGGCGACCGGAGTCCGGGAGCCGTAGGAAAATCGCTGAGGAGCCACGCCGGCCAGCATAGCCGCTGGCCCGCCTGTCGTCCTCAGATCCCGAGCAGCCGTCCGCAGCTGGCGACAACGTGCGGGTCGGTGCTGACGGCGTAGTGGAAGCAGCGGTCGTCGTCGTCGCAGTCGGTGCTGCCCAGGTCGGTGGCGGCGAAGACGACCGGACTGGGGCCGGGCACCACCACGGTCCACTCGTCGACGAGGGGGTCGTCCTCGTCGAGGGCGACCCCCTCGACGTCGGGGGCCAGCCAGCGCTGCAGCCCGCGGGCGTGCAGCCGGCCGGGGGCGCCGGCTGCGGCCAGGGCGGCGTAGACGGCCCGGGTGCGCGCGGTGAGGTAGCGGACGTCCTGCAGGGTCGCGGCGACGGCCGGCGGCGGTGCGGCCAGAGCGCCCCGCTCCAGCCGCCGGGTCACGGCGACCAGCTCGCGCTTGCTCGCCTCGCGCACCTGCTCAACCGCGCTCACCAGGGCGTACGGCGTCGTCTGCATGCAGGTCCTCCTCGGCGCGGTGTCGTCCCCGTCTGGGGCCGAGGTGAACCAGACTCGATCACACCACGCGCTGGCGAGGTGGCACGACCACCACGGGGCACGGCGCGTGCTCGGCGCACTGCCGGCTGACCGAGCCCAGCAGCAGCCGGGCGAAGCCGCCCCGCCCGCGCTCGCCGAGCACCAGCAGGTCGGCCGGCCGGACCGCCTCGAGCAGGCCTGCGGCGGCGGGGCGGTGCACCACGAGCTCCTCGACGTCGGCGTCCCCGACGGCGTGCGAGACCGTGTCGTGAAGCAGCGTGCGGGCAAGGCCCTCCCACTCCGTGAGCGGGGAGACCGACTGGTCGCCGCGCGCGGCGGGCCGGGCGGGCAGTGTCGTCAGCTGCCAGGCAAGCACGGCCAGCACCGGACGGTGCGCGTTCCGGGCGTGCTCGACGGCCCAGCGCAGCGCACGCTCGCTCGAGGGGGAGCCGTCGACGCCGACGACGACGCGCTCCGGCGGCGCCGCGACGGCGCCCTGCGGCACGATCGCCACCGGCACGGTCGAGCCCGACAGGCATGCCGACGCCACCGAGCCCAGGGCCTGTCCGACCAGGCGGCGCGACCAGGCCGACTGGCCGTGCCGGCCCAGCACGAGCAGCGCGCTGGTGCCGGCCTCCTCCAGCAGTCGGGAGGCGGCGTCGCCCTCGGCGGTGCGGGCGCTCGCCTCGACCTCCCGCGCGCCGAAGGGCCGGTCGGCCACCGCCTTGGCGACGGCGGTGTGTGCGGCGTGCCGAGCGGCGACGGCCAGCTTGGCCGGCGCGTCGGGCGCGATGACGCCGAGCATCCCGGCCGTCCACTGCCAGGCGTAGAGCGCCTCCACCCGGTCGCCGGTGCGGGCCGCGACGTCCAGGGCCCAGGCAAGAGCGGCGTCGGAGGCGGCTGAGTCGTCGACGCCGACGAGGACCTGCTGGCTGGTCATGGGGGACCTCCCGGAGGCTGCGCGGCCCGCCGGCGCGGGCGCCACCTCCCAGCCTCCTGCTGGCGCCCACGGGCCGCCAGGGTCGTAGGTCCCGGCGTCATGTCCACACGCCGAGCGGACACCGACTGCGGCAGACTGCACAGCATGACCACGCCCGTGCGCACGACCGAGAGCCGCCGCAGTGGCCTGCTGCTGGTCGCCGGGATGGCCACCCTGATGTGGATCAGCGAGGCCGTCGACGCCGTCGTCGGTCGGCTCGACGCGCTGGGGATCGAGCCACGCACCGTGGACGGGCTGTGGGGGGTGCCGTTCGCGCCGTTCCTGCACGCAGGCTTCGGGCACCTGGTCGCCAACACCGTCCCGTTCCTCGTGCTGGGCGCGATCGTCGCGCTGAGCGGGCTGCGCCGGGTGCTGCTCGTGACGGTGGTCGTTGCCCTGGTCAGCGGGTTCGGCACCTGGCTCTTCGCTCCGGCCGGCACGCTGCACGTCGGCGCCAGCGGCGTGGTCTTCGGCTACGCCGCCTACCTGATCGCGCGTGGGCTGTTCGACCGCCGCTGGTACTACCTGCTGACGGGACTCGTCGTCGCGCTCGTGCAGGGGGGTTCGTTGCTGCTCGGCCTGCTGCCCCGCGACGGGATCAGCTGGCAGGGTCACCTGTTCGGTGCGCTGGGTGGGCTGCTCGCGGCCCGGCTGCTCGCGCGACCGACCAGCGGGGCCGGCAGGTAGGTCTCAGTGGCTGGCGCGCAGCGCGAACAGCCCGGCGGTGAAGGCGGCCCCGCCCCACCAGAGCTGCAGCAGCCCCGCGCGCCGGGCCGGTGGCCACAGCGCAGCCAGGAGCACGAGAACCACGACGCCCTGCGCGAGCACCCCCGCGTCCGTCCGGGGCAGCAGCACCTCGACCAGCCAGCCGCCCTCGCCCACCCATCGCTCGAGCCGGGTCGGCTCAGGCAGGCCGGGAGACGTCACAGCACGCCCAGCGCCTGGGCAGTGCTGCGCACGAGTCGGTCGTCCTGGCCGACCACGAGCAGGGCGTGCGGCAGCCTGGCGCACAGGATGGTGACGTCACCGCGGCGCACGACCCATGGGCCGTCGTCGCCTGAGAGCTGCTGTGCACCAGGTGCTTCGGGGAACGGATCGTCGGACATGTAGAGCACGACCCGTCGGCCCGCGGGGTCGAGGTAGGCGAAGCCGTCGACCTCCAGCCCGGCGTAGCTGCCACCGCCGGCTCCGACGGGCTGGAGTCGCAGAGCGGTCAGGTCCGGGGCGCGCTGCTCCGGGAGCTGCGCACCGGGCAGCCGCTCCGCGGTGTAGTCGGCCACCGCCTGCCGCAGGGACGGGGGCTCCGGGGTGCCGCTGCTTGCGAGCGCCACAATCAGGGCGATGGCTGCTGCCGCGGCCACCGGCAGACCGACCGGCAGCAGCCACCGCCGGGGTCCACGACGCGCCGGGTCGCCGGCATCGAGCCGGTCGGCGTCGACCAGCCCGCGCACACGGTCGCGCAGCGCAGGCGATGCCGCAGTGCGCACCGACTCGGCCAGCGAGCGACCGCGCCGGGCCTGCTCGATCTCGCTCCAGCAGTCCGCGCAGCGCAGCAGGTGCGCGCTGAAGGCATGGGAGTCCTCGACCGGCATCACGCCGCCGAGAAAGCGGGCGGCGTCGCTCTCGGGGTCGTGTCTCACCGGCCACCTTCCCTGTCGTCGGCGAGCGCGCGCGCGAGCACCTTGCGGCCCCGGTGCACCCGCGCGAGCACCGTGCCCCGTGGTGCGCCCACGATCCTGGCCGTCTGGGCAGCGGTGTACCCGCCCAGGTCCATGAGGGCGATGGCCTCCAGCTGCGGAGCCGGCAGCTGGCCCACCGCCTCGCGCACCCGGCGGACCTCGATCGAGGACAGCGCGCTGCCGGCGGTGTCCGCCCGCTCATCGGCGCGGTCGAGCAGCCAGTCCTCGCCGGTGACCTCCACCGGGCGGGCCGCGCGGCGGCGGTAGGACGAGCGGGCCGCGTTGAGGCAGATGGTCGCGAACCACGCCGCCGGGTCGTCCGGCGGGTTGCGCCGCCACCCGCGCAGGGCAAGCAGGCAGGTCTCGGAGACGAGGTCCTCGGCGTCCTGAGGACTACCGGTGAGGCCGCGAGCGAGGTTGTGCAGCCGGTCGAGGTGCTCGGTGAAGGCGTCGAGGAAGTCCCCGTCGTCCATCTGGCACCCCCTTCCTGTCCCGGCTCCCTGCGCTTCAGGACGCCCCGGCGTCCCGACTGATTGCACCCCGCCCCGCCCGCCTGCGCCAACGGGCGCAGCCCGGCCCCCGGCAGGCGTCAGCGCAGCACACGGGTCTCGCGGTGGAAGGACCGCCAGGCGAACCAGAACGTGCTCGTGTGCACGACAGGTTCGAGCTGGGCGCCAGCCAGCGGGCCGGCGACGGCGCGACCGAGAGCGTTCCAGGTCGAGGACGTCTCGACGTCGGTGATGGCGTCCCCAGCGGGGCGGAACGTCAGTCGGCGGCCGTCCAGGTCGGGGTCGAAGACGGTGGTGGTGCCGACCTCACGCCCCTCGCCCACCGCGAAGTCGTCCAGCGAGGAGCGCGCGCCGGGCAGCCACCACACGGTCAGGTCCCGGTCGTCGACCGTCACCTCGCGCACGCCGTCCACGCGCAGTGCCTCGACGTCGACGGCCAGCGCATCGGCGCCGGAGCTGATGCCGACCACTGGCTGCTTGAGCCACTCGATGCGGTCGTCGACCGGTCCGTTGAAGAACATCGGCAGTGAGGCCTTGTCGTCGTAGCCGACGTACGGGTTCGAGCCGTACACACGGGCGTAACCGGTCTCCCGGCTCAGCACCCAGCCGTCCGGGTGCGCTTCTCGCCACTGCTCCCAGGAGACCAGGCTGCCGGCCAGGACCGTCAGCTCGGTCCCGGTGAGCACGCCGGCGACGGCGGCCCCTTCGATCTGCGGCCACAGCGACTCGGTCTGGCGGTCGTACATCACCAGGTCGGAGCGGTAGAGCCGGCCGGACGTCCCGAACGAGAGCACCCGGTCGTCGACCCGCCGGTCGAACGCGATCCCGGACGCGCACAGCGGGCAGTAGGTCACGGCGACCGGGACACCGGCGATGGTGTCGTTGACGATCTCGTGGTGGGTGAGGACCTGGATCGGATACGCCCGCGCCTCCCCACCGACCTGCACGACCAGCACCTGCTCCGCGTCGTCCACCCAGCGCACGTCGGAGGTCCGCTGGAAGCGCGGCTCGTCCAGTGCCGGGATGCCGTCGGGTGGCTGCCCGCCGTCGAGGACGTCGACGAGGTCGATCGTCGGCTCTGGCAGCCCGGGTGCGTCCGGCTCGCGCAGCGCCGACGGGACGGGCTCGCGTGCTCCGGCCGCCACCTGGGGCAGGGAGACCGGCGGCGGTCCTGTGTCGCGCAGGCCCTCGCCGTCGAGCGCCTCGAGCCCGGGGATGCTGGCGGCTGCGTCGCGCTGCGGGGCGGCGGCCGGGCCGGTGTCCGCCGTGCAGCCGGCGACGGCGAGGGCCACGAGCGCAGCGAGGGCGGCGGGTCTGGTGCTGCGTCGGACCGTCATGGACACCCGGACGCGGCCCAGGGCGCCCTGATTGCACTGCTGGCACGCAGGAGGAGGGGCGTGACTGCCGTCACGCTCGGGTCAGCAGAATCGACCCTCACGTACACGTAGGGTTGCCGACGGCCCGCTGTGCCGTGCGCCGATCCCTGCACCGCGTCGCGACGCGCCGATCCGAGACGGACCATGACCTCCCTGACCCCGCCCCGCCCGCCCGCCCTCCGCCGCCCCGAGTGGCTGACCCCCAAGGTCTTCCGCGTCGAGGCCCTCGCCGGTCTCGTCGTGGCGCTTGCCCTGATCCCCGAGGCGATCTCGTTCTCGATCCTGGCCGGCGTCGATCCGCGGGTGGGGCTGTTCGCGTCCTTCACGATGGCCGTCGTCATCTCCTTCACCGGTGGTCGCAAGGCGATGATCACGGCGGCTACCGGCGCGATTGCCCTGGTGCTCGCCCCCCTGGTGGAGGAGCGCGGCGTTGAGTACCTGTTCGCCGCCGTGGTCCTCGGCGGCCTCCTGCAGGTGGCTTTCGCCGGGCTCGGGGTGGCGAGGCTGATGCGCTTCCTGCCGCGCTCGGTCATGGTCGGCTTCGTCAACAGCCTGGCGATCCTGATCTTCCTGGCCCAGATGCCTCAGCTGCTGGGCGTCAGCTGGCTCGTCTACCCGCTGGTGCTCGGGGGACTGGCAGTCATCTACGGGCTGCCCCGTCTTACGACGTCGGTGCCCGCTCCGCTGGTCGCCATCGTCGTGCTCACGGCCCTCACCGTGACGACGGCCATCACGGTGCCCACGGTCGGCGGCGAGGGGGAGCTGCCGGACAGCCTGCCGTTCTTCGGTCTGCCCGCCGTCCCGTTCACCCTCGAGACCCTGCGGGTCATCGCCCCCTACGCCTTCGGTGTGGCGATGGTGGGCCTGATCGAGTCGCTGATGACCGCCAAGCTCGTCGACGACATCACCGACACGCACTCCGACAAGACACGCGAGTCGTGGGGGCAGGGCGTCGCGAACGTCGTCACCGGCTTCTTCGGTGGCATGGGCGGTTGCGCCATGATCGGCCAGACGATGATCAACGTGAAGGCGTCCGGTGCTCGCACCCGGCTCTCGACCTTCCTGTCCGGGGTCTTCCTGCTCGTCCTCGTCGTGGCCCTCGGCGACCTGGTGGCGCTCATCCCGATGGCCGC
>JBBSLB010000065.1:0-11589 GCA_038255675.1 Mycobacteriales bacterium | reverse complement strand
CGCAGCAGCCACGGCTCGTGCACGGCCTTGCCCGGCACGCCGCGCAGCTCGGGCACCCACCGGCGGATGTAGTCGCCGTCCGGGTCGTGGTCGCGGCCCTGCTTGACCGGGTTGAAGACACGGAAGTACGGCGAGGCGTCGTTCCCCGTGCCGGCCACCCACTGCCAGCCGTGGCTGTTGCTCGCGAGGTCGCCGTCGCGCAGGTGCTGCATGAAGTGCCGGGCGCCACGGGTCCAGTACAGGTGCAGGTCCTTGGTGAGGAAGGAGCCGACGATCATCCGCACCCGGTTGTGCATCCACGCCTCGCCGAGCAGCTGGCGCATCCCGGCGTCGACGATCGGGTAGCCGGTCGTCCCGGTCGCCCAGGCGGTGAAGTGCCGATCGGCCGCCGGCCCCTCGTCGTACGCCAGCGCGCCGAGCTGCGGTCGCAGGTCCTCGCGCGCCGAGCCGGGCGTGTGCGACAGCACGTCGGCGTAGAAGTCGCGCCAGATCAGCTCGCCGGCGTAGGTGAGCGAGCCCTCGTCGCTGCCGAGCGCAGCGTGCATCGTGCGCGGGTGGATGCAGCCGTACTTCAGGTGCGCGGACAGGACCGAGGTGCCGGCCAGTGCCGGTCGGTTGCGCGTCTCGGCGTAGGCAGCCGCGCCGTCGGCCAGGAACTCCTGCCAGCGCGCGAGCGCGGCCTGCTCGCCGGCAGGCGGCAGCTGCACGTCGCCCAGCTCCGGGTCGGGCGGGACGCCGTCGCTCGCCAGGCCGCCGTCGGTCCAGTGCACGACCCGCGGGGTGAGGGCCGGCGAGTGCAGCCCGCGCGCCCGCCAGGCCCGGGCGTAGGGCGAGTAGACGCGGTAGGGCGTGCCGTCGGCCTTGACCAGCGTCCCGGGCGTCACGCCGTACGGCGAGCCGGTGCCGACCAGCGGCACCTCGCCGAGCGCCGCGCGCACCCGCTCGTCGCGCGCCCGGCCGTACGGCCCGTGATCGCTGCTGATGTGCACCGAGGTGGCCGCCACCTCGCGGGCCACCCGTGGCACGACCAGCTCCGGCCGGCCGGTCAACACCCGCAGCCGGCCGTCGGTGCGTTCCTCCAGCTCGCGCAGGCATCGGTAGAGGAAGGCCAGCCGGGGCGCACCGCTCGGCCGCCGCAGCGCGTCGTCGAGCACGAACAGCGGCAGCACCTCGTCGGCGCCGTCGCGGGCGGCAAGCAGCGCGGGGGAGTCGGCGAGCCGCAGGTCGCGGCGCAGCCAGAGCACGGCGGTCGACACGGGAGCGGACGTTAGGCGCCCTTCGCCCGGCCCGCTCGCCCGGGGTCGCAAACTTCCCGTTCGGCCAGGTCTGCCTCACCCACCGGACAGGTGATCATCCCCTGCACCCGCGATCACGTGCCGCGGACGGGGGGAGAGCGTCTCCAGCGCCGGCGCCGCAGCCGCGGCACCGAAGACGTCCCCGCACCGGAGGTAGTCCATGTCCGTCCCCCTCGCCGTCGACTTCGAGACCCCCGTTCGCGAGGGCTTCACCACCTTCGCGACCTTCATCCCGAAGCTGCTCGGCTTCCTCATCATCCTGATCGTCGGCTACTTCATCGCGAAGGTCGTCGCCAAGCTGGTGAACAAGGGCCTGGAGAAGGCCGGCTTCGACCGGGCGGTGGAGAAGGGCGGCATCAAGAAGGCCCTCGCGAAGAGCTCCTACGACGCCAGCGATGTCGTCGCCAAGCTCGTCTTCTTCGCCATCTTCATCCCGTTCCTGTCCGCGGCCGTGAGCGCCCTGGGCATCGCTGCGCTGCAGGAGCCGTTGGCCGCCTTCATCGCGCTGATCCCGAAGATCATCGTCGCCATCGTGCTGGTGGTCATCGGTGCCGTCGTCGCCGGCGCCGCCAAGTCGTTCATCCAGAACGCCCTCGGTGGGCTGTCCTACGGCAAGGTCCTTGCCAACGGCGCCGCAATCCTCATCCTGTTCGGCTTCGTCAAGGCCGCGCTCGACCAGGTCGGCATCGCGACCAACGTCACCGGCGCACTGCTCTACGCGACGCTTGCCGCGGTCGCGGGTGTCGTCATCGTCGGGGTGGGCGGTGGCCTGATCAAGCCGATGCAGTCCCGCTGGGAGAACGCCCTCAACAAGGCGAATGACGAGAAGGACAAGATCACGTCCGAGGCGACGTCGAACAGCGGCAACGAGGCCTACCCGACCGAGCCGAGCAGGTCGCGCCCGGCCGGTCGGTCGACCTCCGCCATGGACGCCCCCACCACGACGTACGGCACCCCGCGCAGCTAGGCGCCTCTGCACGACGAGCCGGAGCCCGGCCCCTGCGAAGGGGGCCGGGCTCCTGGCCGTCCGGTGCCCCCGGAGAGAATCGAACTCCCGACGCCCTCCTTAGGACGGAGGCGCTCTATCCACTGAGCTACGGAGGCGGACCGCTCCAGCGTAGGCCGTCGGACCGGGCCAGGTCGTCGCTGTTGCCGCGCGGCAGGGGCGGCTCACCGGCCAGCGGGACGGTGAAGCCGATGACCGCGCCGCCGGTGTCGCGGTTGCGGGCGCTCACGGTGCCGCCCTGGGCCTCGACGAGCTGCCGGACGATGTAGAGCCCCAGCCCGACTCCGCCGAACTCGCGGGTGTTGGTCGCCCCGGCCTGGAAGAACGGCGCGAACAGCGCCATGCCGTCCTCGGGCAGGCCGATCCCGTCGTCGAGCACCTCAACCACCGCGAACGGCGACTCGGCCCGCACGCGCACCTCGACCGTCCCGCCCATCGGGCTGTACTTCACGGCGTTCTCGACCAGCTGCGCGACGACCTGGGCGACCCCGCCCGGGTCGCCCAGAGCGGGGGTCGGGCCGTTGGCGCAGACCTTCACGACGTGCCGCTCGGAGACGTCGGAGAACGCGGTCGCCGCGGCCGCCACCGTCGCAGCCAGGTCGAAGGGCACCCGGGCCGCGGAGTGCCGCGAGGCGCTGGCACGCGCGCCGAGCAGCAGATGGTCGGTCAGGGTGATCAGCGCATCGGTCCGCTCGGCGATGGTGCCCAGTGCCTCGAGCCGACGGGCGTCGTCGAGCACCTCCCATCTGCGCTGCAGGACGTGCACGTAGCCCTTCACGGCGGTCAGCGGGGTGCGCAGCTCGTGGCTGGTCGTGGCGAGGAACAGGTCCTTGGCCTCGTCGAGCGCGTGCTGGCGGCTGATGTCGCGCATCGTCACCACCCGCTCGCCGCTGGCCTCCAGCCGGGTCGCGACGGTCTCGAGCCAGCGTTCGCCGGACTGCGAGTGCACCGCCACCCCGTCGCGGCTGAGCGAGAGCGACGGCACGGTGCCGACCAGGTCGTCGCGCGCTGCCCCCAGCAGGGCTGCCCCGACCTCGTTGCAGGCCAGCACGCGGCCGCTGTCGTCGAGCACGATGACGCCGTCGGCGAGCACGTCCACCACAGCCTGCTCGTGGGCGCGCTGGGCCACGACCGCGGCGTGGGTCTCGGCGTTGCGCAGCGCTGCGCCGGCCTGCGTCACCAGCAGCCGCAGCACGTCGAGGTCCTCGCGCACCGGCTGCCCGTCGCCGAGCACGGCGAGGACCTGCTCGCCGTCGGGCGACCAGCAGTCCAGCACCGTGAGCGCCTCGTCCTCGGTGCGGAGCAGCCCGACGGGCTCCTCCGCGCACGCTCGCCGCAGCGCGTCGGCGGGCACGTCGAGGGTCGTCCCGGCGGCCGGGGCGCTGCCGTACGACGCCAGGACGCGCGCGGTGTCGCCCTTCAGACGCGCGATGAACGCGCCGGGCGCCCCGACCAGCTCGGCGGCGCCGCTGCACAGCCGCTCCTGCACGTGCTCGGCATCGAGGTCGGCCGCCAGCCCGGTGGCCAGCTCGGCCAGCCGCTCGACCCGGCGCACGCGCTGGTCCAGAGCGGTGCGGCTGTGCTCGAGCCGGCGCACGGTGCGGGCCAGGACCTCCCCGACGAGCACGCAGACCGGGATGGCGACGGTGACCGAGGGGACGGCGTTCGCGGGCGCGTCGGCGTCGAGCAGGAACGGCACGAGGTAGGCCACCGCCGCCGGCGGCGCGAGCAGCCACGAGGTGCCGGGCGGCTGGGCGATGCCGACCCAGACGAACACGACCACGAAGTAGACGGCATAGCTGTAGGCGCTGACCCCGCCGTAGAAGTTGGACACCGACAGCATGGCGAAGGCCACGGGGGCGAGCGCGAGCGGCGCCCGCGGCGAGAGCCGCTCCCACGGGACGGCCAGGCAGGCCAGGCCGAGCAGCACCGCGGCCAGCCCGACGGTGTTGAGCACGGCCACGTCGAGGTGGTCGCTACCCGGCAGGTAGTTGTTGACGATCGTGAACAGGCCGGCCGCCACGAGCAGCCGACCGCCCTGCGCGCCTCCGGTGGTGCGTGACCGCGTCCTCACCGTCAGAGTGTCGGCCAGGACCGGCCGGGCAGCAGGCCGTTCGCCCAAAGAGCACCTGAACGGCCTGCGCCAGCTGCAGCAGCGGCGCCTAGCCTGAACGGGCGCCCGGCCGAGCGGCCGGGCCCGGGGGCGAGGAGGCGCGGGTGAGTGGCGGACAGGACGGTCGTGCTCCCGCCCGCCACCGGCGCCGGGCGGTCGGACCGCCGGGAGCCCGGCCGACCGGGCCGGCGGGGCTCGACGTGCTGGCACCGGAGCCGGCCCCCGCGGCCCCGGACGACGACGAGCGGCTGCGCCGCGAGGTCCCGCCCCACCACGGCGACTAGAGCGCCGACTGCTCGACGGTGCAGAAGGCGCAGCGGCGGGCCGGAGCCGGGATGCTGCTCAGGCACTCCGGGCACTGCTTGGTCGGCGTCTGGACCTCGGGCTCGGTCTTGTACCGCTCCATCAGCCGGTTGATCGGCTTGACCATGAAGAAGTACACGACGGCCGCAAGGACGACGAAGCTGAGCAGCGCCTGGACGAACAGCCCGTACGGGAACTCGACGCCGCCCGCGCTGAAGGTCTTCTTGCTGACGTCGCCGGTGGCCCCGGTGGCCACGCCGACCAGCGGGGTCACGAACGCGGCCACGAGCTGGGTGACGACGGCGCCGAACGCTGCGCCGATGACGACGGCGACGGCGAGGTCGACGACGTTGCCGCGGAGCAGGAACTTCTTGAAGCCGTCCACGGACGGGCTCCTCTCGAAAGAGGCGGGAGAACCGGACCGGGCATCCTGTCGCAGACGGGGTCAGCCGAGCAGCGCCCCGGGGCCGAGCCCGTCGCCCGGGGCGACGGCGGCTTCGGCGTGACCGGTCATCGTCCGTGCACCAGGACCGACAGTCGTCCGGTGACGGCGGCGGCCGCCAGCCGGGCGGCGGCGGGGCGGGAGGCGGCGACGACGACGAGCGCTCCCTCGCCGGAGCCGTCGACCGCCGGGACCGCCAGCACCCGCAGCGCAGTCGCCACCACCTCGGCGGCGCGCCCGCCGTCGGGCGCGGCGGACAGCACGTCGATCCGGTCGCCCGCGGCGACGAGCGCTGCCGTAGCGGGCTCGGCCAGCCGCACCGGCGCCGCCACCTCCTCGCCCGGCGGCAGGAGTCCTGCTCCGAGCAGGCGGACGTCGGTCAGCGCCTCGCCCCGGCGCACCGGGCCGGCGACCAGCCGGCCGGCGACAGCGGCGACGTCGACCAGCGCCCCGCTGGGCACCAGCCTGCTCGGGACCGGAGCGGCGACCAGGTCCTCGGCGGTGAGGACCGCACCGGCCGCGAGGTCGCGCGCGGCGGTGAGCACCGATGTGGTGGCCGGTGGCGTCGGGGCGAGCGCGGTCAGCCCACTGGCGACGGCGGCCGCGGCCAGGCCCGCCGCGAGCAGCCCGCGCCGGCGGGCGGCGGCGTGGAGCAGCGCGCGGGGCGACAGGCCACTCACGGCAGCTCCAGGTTGAGCGCGATGCCGTCCAGCGCACTGCCGCACGGGCAGTCGCGCTGCTCGGGCAGGGCGGCCAGCACGTCGAGCAGCAGGGTCCGCAGCCGCGCGGTGTTGTCGGCGAAGACGCGGAAGACCTCGGCCTGGGTGACGGTCTGGCCGTCCTCGACCCCCGCGTCGAGATCGGTCACCAGCGCGACGGCGGTGTAGCAGAGCGCCAGCTCGCGGGCCAGGACCGCCTCGGGGTGGCCGGTCATGTTGACGACGTCCCAGCCCTGAGCGCTGAACCAGCGGGACTCGGCGCGGGTGGAGAACCGCGGCCCCTCGACGACGACCATCGTCCCGCCGCGGGTGACGGGCCAGCCGGCGTCGCCGGCCAGCCGTGCCGCGACGGCCCGGCCGGTGGGGCAGTAGGGGTCGGCGAAGGGCACGTGCACGGCGCCCGTGTCGTGGAAGGTCTGGGCTCGGCCGGAGGTGCGGTCGACCAGCTGGTCCGGCACGACCAGAGAGCCGGGCCCCAGCTCGGCGCGCAGACCACCCACCGCGCACGGCGCGAGGACCTGGCGAACGCCCAGGCTGCGCAGCGCCCAGAGGTTGGCCCGGTAGGGGATGCGGTGCGGCGGGAAGCGGTGGTCGCGGCCGTGCCGCGGGACGAAGGCGACGGTCCGGCCGCCGACCTCGCCGAGCACGAGCGGGTCGCTCGGCGGGCCATAGGGCGTCGCCACCTCGACCTCGCGGGCGCCGTCGAGCAGGGCGTAGAGGCCGGACCCGCCGATGACGCCGAGCGTCGCCGTCTGCTGCATGGGCGCGACCCTAGGGCCGCGGTCGGAGCGGCCGCCCGGTTGGGGGCGACGTCCACAGACCTGTCAGGCGGTCTTGCTCGCCGGCGCCGACGAGGTGCTGGAGCTGCCGGAGGCCGCCGGCGCGGCCGGGGTGCTGCTCGCGCCTGAGCCCGAGCCGGAGTCCGACGTCGAGCCCGAGCCCGACGTCGAGCCGGAGCCGGACGTGGAGCCCGAGTCGGAGGAGGACGTCGCCGCGGCAGCGCCCTCCGCGGGAGCCTTCGCCGCGGCCTTCTTGGCGTCACGGCTGTCGGTCTTGTAGAAGCCCGAGCCCTTGAAGACCACCCCGACCGCGCTGAAGACCTTGCGCAGCGTGCCACCGCACGCCGGGCACTCGGTGAGCGGGGCGTCGGTGAAGGTCTGGACGGCCTCCAGGCGCTCGTCGCACGCAGTGCAGGCGTACTGGTAGGTCGGCACGATCGGTCCTCCTGGCTGGGCTGGCACTCCACTCCTGCGAGTGCCAGTGTGCGGCACGAGCGGGCGGGCCGTCCAACGCCCGCGGGTAGCGTCCGCCGCCGGGGGGACCGATGAGCGAACGATCACCGAGCGTCGTCCTGACCACCGCACGCCCTGCTGGGCCGCACCTGGTCCTGGCCGGCGAGCTCGACCGTGGCGGGGCCGCGCGCCTCAGGGCCCAGCTCGACGACGCTGTCGCGCCCGGCCTGACGCTGTCGCTCGACCTGTCCCGCGTCACCCGGCTCTCGTCGGAGGCCCTGAGCGTGCTCGTCCAGGCCCATCGGAGGCTGCGCGAGAGCGGCGGCGCGCTCGAGCTGTCGGCCGTCTCGCCGCAGGTCGTGCGGGTCCTGCGGTTGAGCGGCCTGCACCGCGCGCTGGTCGTGACCGCCCCGCCCGAGCCCGCCGCCGAGGCGGTCGAGCGCGCCTGCGAACGCTAGCCCTCGAGCGGGACGACGACCTGAACCCGGCCGGTCCCCACGTCGTAGACGCAGCCGACGACGGCCAGGGCCTCCGGCAGGTACGGGAAGCTGCGGATCCGCTGGACGTCGCGCTGCAGCGTCCTCACCTGGTCCGGGATGGTGTGGAACTCCAGGCTCCGGGTGTCGAGGCCGGACTCCTCGAGGATCGCCTCGTGTGCCTGCTCGTCGGTCACCTTGGCCATCCGGCAGTCGGTGTGCGCGACGACCATCACCCGGTCCACGCCGAGCAGGTGGGTGGCAAGCACGAGCGTCCTCAGCACGTCATCGGTCGCGCGGCCCCCGGCGTTGCGCAGGATCTTGGCGTCGCCCTTGGACAACCCCAGCATCTGGAGCGGCTCGATCCGGGAGTCCATGCAGGTCACGACCGCCAGGCCACGCGCCGCGCGCCCGGGCAGCCCGCCGCTGGTGAAGCGCGCGGCGTAGCCCTCGTTGGCCGCCAGCAGGTCGTCGAACACCTTGTTCACCCCGGTCCTCCCGTTGCGCCGTCGTGGACATGCTCCCTCAGCGTCACCATCCCGCGGCCAGGGGTCACCACGGCGTGCACCGGGACGTCGTGCTCCTCGGCCGGCAGGGCCCGCACAGCCTCCCCGTCGTGCAGCAGCGCGACCGTACGACCCGCCGAGCGCCGCAGCGCCCGGTCGTACGACCCGCCGCCGCGGCCGAGGCGGACGCCGGCGCGGTCGACGGACAGCGCGGGGACGACGACCAGGGTGCAGGCGCCGACGGAGTCGGGGCCCAGGCGGGTCCCGGTCGACTCGAGCAGGCGGTGCGGGCCGACCTGCAGCCCCTCGCCGGCCCGGGCCCAGTCGAGGTCGCCGTCGGGGAGCAGCACCGGCAGCAGCACCTCCACACCGGCCTGCGCGAGCGCCTCGAGCAGGTCGGCCGTGCCCGGCTCCGTGCCGACGGACAGGTAGGCCGCGACGGGCCCGGTGCCGACCTCAGGCACGAGGACCTCAACCGCGGTGCGAGCGATCCGGGCGCGCTCGTCCGCCGGCAGGGCGGCGCGCCGGGACAGCACGGCGCGGCGGAGCGCAGCCTTGTCGGCGGCCCCGCGCACCCCGGTCATCGTGGGAGCATCGCAGCCGGGCCGGGGACGACCGGCGACGGGCGAGCGGAGGTGGAGGCGGTGACGCTGCGGACGCGCTTGATGACCGCCTGCGTGCTGGTGGTGCTGCTGCCGCTCATCGTCGTGCTCGCACTCGTGAGGCTGACCCTGCCGGGGGCGCTCTCGGAGCAGCAGAAGGACGGCGCGCGCTCCTCGAGCCGGCTCGCCGCCGGCGTGGTCATGGGGCTGTGCGACCGCGCCCGCGCCGCGGCCGAGGCCGCCGCCCGCGCCGCCGCCGCGACCACGAGTGCCGACGACGCGGGCCTCGCAGCGGGCCTGGGCGAGCTGGTGCGCCGCGGCCTGGCCGACGGGGTGCGGGTGACCCTGCCCGGCGGTGCCACCGCGGCGCAGGCCGGCGAGGCCCCCGACGTCCCGCCCAGCGACTGCACCACCGGCGAGGTCGCCGTCACCGGCGAGCTGGTCCAGATCGCGGCGGTGGTGACGCTGGGCCGGGCCGGTGCGGCAGGCGGCCCGGCGGGCGCTGCCGTCGCGGCGTTCACCGTCGACGAGGAGCTGGCGACCGGCCTGCAGGAGACGATCGGCGCCGGTTCGGTGGCCCTGCTCGCGGACGGCGAGCCGGTCGCCACCCGTGGACCGGTGTCCGAGCAGCTGTGGCGGGCGGCGGTGCTGGCCGGCGAGCTCCCGGTCAGCGTCGACGGGGCCGTGGCCGCCGTCAGTGCCGCCCGTGCCGGTCAGCCGCTGGGCGTGCTGGTCACCCAGCCCCGGGCCGACCGGTCGGACTTCCTCGCCCTTGCGCTCGGCGTCGGCACCCCCGCCGTGCTGGCCGCCGTCGGCGTGGCGCTGCTGCTCGCCCGCGCGATCACCCGACCGCTGGAGGAGCTCGGCGCCGCGGCCGAGCGGGTGGCCGGCGGCGACCTCGATACCACCATCGACGTCCGCTCGCGCGACGAGGTAGGCCGCCTCGCGGAGTCCTTCAACGCGATGACCGAGGACCTGCGCAGCTACGTCGGCGCGCTGCAGGCCAGCCGCGACGAGCTGCAGGCCGGGGTCGCCCGGATCGGTGACACGCTGTCCGGCACCCACGACCTCGACCGGATCCTCAGCGTCGTGCTCGAGACGGCGATGGCCGCCACCCGCGCGGGCGCCGGCGCCGTCTGGCTGCTCGGCGCCGACCGCACCGAGCTGGAGCTGGCCGTGGGCGAGGGCCTCGAGGGCCGGGCCGTGCCCCCCGCCATGCGGGTATCCCTCGGCGACGGCATCGCCGGGCGGGTCGCCCGTAGCGGCGAGCCGCTCCGCGGCCGGGTCGGCCCGGGCGAGCTGCTCGGTGTCGTGGGCGAGCCGTCGGCCCGGGCCGTGCTGGCCGTGCCGCTGAAGAGCTCCACGACCGTCATCGGCGTCCTCACCGTCTACGACCGCCAGGACGGCGAGCTGTTCGACCAGGCCGACCTGGCCACCCTGCGCACCTTCACCTCGCAGGCGACCGTGGCGGTCGACAACGTCCTCCTGCACGAGGAGGCCCGCCGGATGTCGATCACCGACGGGCTCACCGGGCTGTGGAACTACCGCTACTTCACGATGACGATCGGCAAGGAGATCGAGCGCGCGGCCCGCTTCGGCCGGCCGCTGGCGCTGCTCATCCTCGACCTCGACCGCTTCAAGCTCGTCAACGACGTGTACGGCCATCAGCGTGGCGACGCGGTGCTCGTCGAGCTGGCCGGCCGGGTGCGCGGCATGGTGCGCGACGTCGACACCCTTGCCCGCTACGGCGGCGAGGAGTTCGTCGTGATCCTCCCCGAGACCGACGAGGACGGCGCCTCGCAGGCCGCCGAGCGGATCCGCGCGGCCGTGGCTCGGCGGCCGTTCGCCGAGGCGGGCGAGCACTCGCTGGAGGTCACGGTCAGCATCGGCGCCGCCGTCTTCCCGCTGCACGGCGGCAGCTCCACCGCGCTGCTGCGCCGCGCCGACGAGGCGCTGTTCACCGCCAAGCGGGCCGGCCGGAACACCTGGCGGCTGGCCGACGTGACCGTCCCGGGAGAAGCAGGCCCGGCATAGGGTCGCCCGCATGACGACGCCCCCCGACCGTGCCCGCGTCACCAAGGCGGTGATCCCCGCCGCCGGGCTGGGGACCCGCTTCCTGCCCGCGACCAAGGCCTCCCCCAAGGAGATGCTGCCGGTCGTCGACAAGCCCGCCATCCAGTACGTCGTGGAGGAGGCGGTCCGCGCCGGCCTGTCCGACGTGCTCATGGTCACCGGCCGCAACAAGCGGCCGCTCGAGGACCACTTCGACCGCAACATCGAGCTGGAGACGGCGCTGGAGGCCAAGGGCGACACGGCCCGGCTCGCGGCCGTCCAGCACGCGACCGACCTCGCGACCGTCCACTACGTCCGGCAGGGCGACGCGCTGGGTCTGGGCCACGCCGTGCTCGCCGCCGCCCAGCACGTCGGCGACGAGCCCTTCGCGGTGCTGCTCGGCGATGACCTCATCGACGACCGTGACCACCTGCTCGAGCAGATGCTCGACGTCCAGGCACGCGAGGGCGGCAGCGTCATCGCCCTGATGGAGGTGCCGCCCGAGTCGGTCAGCCTCTACGGCTGCGCCGCGGTCGAGGGCTCCGGCGACGTCGTGCGGATCACCGGCCTGGTGGAGAAGCCCCCGGTCGACCAGGCCCCCAGCAACCTGGCGATCATCGGCCGCTACGTCCTGTCGCCGGCCGTCTTCGAGGTCCTGCGGACCCTCCCGCGCGGGAGGGGCGGGGAATACCAGCTCACCGACGCCCTGCAGGAGCTCATCGCGACCCAGCCGGTGCACGGCGTCGTCTTCCGCGGCCGCCGCTACGACACCGGCGACCGGCTCGACTACCTCAAGGCCGTGGTGCAGCTCGCGGCCGACCGCGAGGACCTCGGCCCGCCGCT
>JBBSLB010000064.1:0-11607 GCA_038255675.1 Mycobacteriales bacterium | reverse complement strand
GGTGATCTTCAGGACGCTCGGCATGACCTTCTCCACCCCCGGGCTGGCGGCCAGTGCCAGGTCGGGCGGGTCGACCACCTGCACCCGGGTGGGGTCCAGGCCGTCGAAGACCTCGGGGAAGCCCTGCTCGTCGACGAGCTGCCGGAACTCCGTGAACAGCCGCCGCCCGCCGTCCGGGACCAGGTCGTCGACGGTCCGGATCACCACCGAGCCGCGGACCTGCGCCGACAGCTCAGGGTACGGCGACTGCGCGACCGCCCGGCCCACCAGCCAGCTGACGAGCAGCAGGCCGATGATGCTGACCACCGCGCCGCCGAACGCGTCGAGCCGGCGCGCCGGGTGCCAGGTGATCCTCCGGCGCACCGCGCCGCCGACCAGCGTCGCCAGCACCTGGCCGACGCTCGCGAACAGGAACACCACCGCGAGTCCGATGACGGCCCTCGGCAGGTCGACGAAGAACGGCCAGTCGGCGACCGAGGGGGCCACCTGCGCCCCCACGACGCCACCGCCCAGGAAACCGATGAAGGACAGCACCCCGACGACAAAGCCCTGCCGGTAGCCCGAGATCGCGAACAGCACGACCGCGAGAGCCAGGACCACGTCGAGCAGGTACCCGGGCACGATCGAACCCTAGGCCAGCAGCAGAAGACGTGGCGGCGACTAGGAGACGACGACCTGGCCGACCTGGCCGGAGTGGAAGGTGCACACGAAGACGTAGGTGCCCGGCTCGGAGAACGTCAGCGTGATCGTCTTGCTCTGGCCGCCGGTCACCGTGTCGATCGCGCCGAGCGAGGCGTCGTCGAAGGTGAGGTTGTGCGGCACGTCGCTGGCGTTGCGGTGCGTCAGCTCGAGCGTCCCGACCACAGCCTCGACCGTCCCGGGGTCGTACATCAACCCGTCGACGCTCACCACGGTGGCGGTCTGCGCGTCGGCCGGGCCCTCTGCCTGGACGGTCCCGCCGTTCGGCTCGGCCGGCCCGTCCCCGCCGCCGCCGCAGGCGGACAGGGCCAGGGCGACAGCGAGCAGGGCGGTCGGCAGCCGCCAGGCGCGGGAGGGGCGGTGGGGCAGGGTCACCAGGAGCTCCTCGGATCGGGGCCGGCCTCGGGCAGGCCCGCGGGGAAGGTGGCGCCGCGGGCGGCCAGCGCCAGCGTGCCGGGGTCCAGGGTGCGGCTGCGCTCGGTGTCCCACGGCAGCTCCCAGCCGCCGAGCTGCAGCAGCTTGTCCAGAAGCCCGGCTGTGAAGCCCCACACGAGCAGGTCGGCCACCTCGAAGGCCGGGCCGACCCAGCCGCTCGGGTGGCGCACCTGCAGCCGGTTGGCCGCGTCCACGAGCTCGGCGATGGGCACCCGGACGACGGCGGCCACCTCTGCCACGTCGACGACGTCGACCGGGTGCGGCGCGCGCCACCACGACACGACCGGGTGGACGACGAAGCCGGACGGCGGCAGGAACAGCGCGGGCAGCCGACCGAGGACGTCGACGCTCGCGGGCTCCAGCCCGACCTCCTCGTTGGCCTCGCGCAGGGCGGCCCGCACCGGCCCGTCGGCGGCCGGGTCGCCGTCCTCGGGGTCGAGCGCGCCGCCGGGGAAGGCGGGCTGTCCGGCATGCGAGCGCATCGTGTGGGCCCGCTCGATGAGCAGCAGGTCCGGGCCGGACGCGCCCTCACCGAACAGCACCAGCACGGCGGAGTGCCGCCCCCCGGTCGGCGGCGGCAGGAAGCGGCTGAGCTGCTCGCCGCGCACCTCGGGCAGCGCCCTGGCCAGCTGGTCCAGCCAGTCCGGTAGCACGCTCACAGCACCACGCCCAGGTGCTCGGCGACGAGCGCCTCGAGCTCGGCGCCGTCGGCGAACTTGCCGCTCTTCTTGTGCACCACCCGGCCCTCGGCGTCGAGGAACAGGGTGACCGGTGGCCCTGGCCGGAAGGCGCGGAAGACCTCGCCCTGGTCGTCGACGACACTGGGCCAGGTCATCGAGAACTGCCGGGCGAACTCCAGCCCGTTCGTGGCCGGGTCCTGGGTGAGCACGCCCACGATCCCGACCCGGTCGCCGGCCCGTGCGGCGAACGCGGCGAGGTCCGGCACCTCCTCCACGCACGGCGGGCACCAGGTCGCCCAGACGTTGACCAGCGTCGGCCGGCCGGGGGGTGCGGCGCGCAGGTCGACGTCGGGGCCGCCGTCCAGGCACGGCAGGACGAGGTCGGGCAGCGCGGGGCCGAGGCCGGCGGGGCACGGGTCGAGCTCGACCTCCGCTTGCAGGGCGGTCACCCGTTCGTCGACGGGATCGGGAGCCGCCTCCTGCTGTACACGGACCGCGAAGGCCCCCGCGAGCAGCAGCCCGACCCCCGCCAGAGCCGCCCACTGCGACCGGTTCACGCCGACACCTCGACCTGGGCCGGCGTCCTGACCAGCTTCGCGGCGAGCTCGGGGTCGGTCGGCCCCAGTCCGTAGGACGGGCAGAGGGAAGCGATGCCACACGCACCGCAGGCGGGCTTGCGGGCGTGGCAGACCCGGCGGCCGTGGAAGATCACCCGGTGGCTGAACATCGTCCACTCGGCCTTCGGCAGCAGCTCCGCGACGACGGCCTCGACCTTGACCGGGTCGTCCAGCTCGGTCCAGCCGAAGCGACGTACGAGCCGGCCGAAGTGGGTGTCGACGGTCAGGCCGGGCACGCCGAAGGCGTTGCCGAGCACGACGTTGGCTGTCTTGCGACCGACGCCGGGCAGCTGCACGAGGTCCTCCAGCCGCCGCGGCACCTCGCCCCCGTGCCGCTCGAGCAGGGCGGCGCCCAGGCCGATCAGGCTGCCGGCCTTGTTGCGGAAGAAGCCGGTGGGCCGGATCAGCGCCTCGAGCTCCGAGCGGTCGGCCGCGGCGTAGGCGGCGGCCGTCGGGTAGCGGCGGAACAGCGCCGGGGTGACCTCGTTGACGCGCTTGTCGGTGCACTGGGCAGACAGGATCGTCGCCACGGCCAGCTCGAGCGGGGTCGTGAAGTCCAGCTCGCAGTGGGCGTCGGGATGCAGGACGGCCAGCTCGCGGGCGAGCCGACGGGCCCGGCGGACCAGGGCCGTCCGGCTCGGCGGAGCGGTGCTGACCATGCACCCGAGCGTACGGCGGCACGTGGTGCGCCGCCTGCGCCGGGAGACTGCTCCCCCCACTGCCCCACCCGGGTGAACCACCTCAAGGATCTGTCGCACCGTGACGAGCCTCCCCTTGTCGATCACAGAGAGTGACGACATGGGAGGACCGATGGACGTGCAGGCTGCTGGACCCGCCGAGGGGGGGCCGGCCACCGGCGTCCCGGGCGGCCTGGGCCTGGCCGACCGGCCGGTCGTCGCGCGCAAGGGCGCGGCCCGGCCGATCCCCGTCCGCAACGCCGACTACGCCCACCTGTCGATCGACGCGCTGCGGGAGTACCGCCGCGCGCTGACCGCCGAGGAGGGCAAGGTGTCGTACTGGCGCCGGATCCTGCAGGCCCGTCTCGACGTCGTCCAGGCCGGCTCCGGGGCGCGCGACGTCGACCACGCCCAGCTCCGGCCGCTGCTGACCTCCGAGCGGGTCGGCGCGGGGCGCTCCGCGCTCGTCGAGGTGCTGCCGGTCGATGACATCCCGCCGCTGCCGAGCCTGGCCGAGCTCTGGGACCGCCGCGTCGAAGCCTCTGACGAGGCCGGCACCGCGACGCTGGTGCACGACCTGCAGCTGGCGGAGGCCCAGCTCTCGGCCTACCGCAACGCCCTGCACCGGCGCATCGGCGAGGCCACCGGCGAGCTCATCGCGCGCTACCGCGAGCAGCCGTCGCTCTGCCTGACCGCCCTGCCGCTCGAGCGACGCCGGGCGACAGCCAGCGCCTGAGCATGACCTCGGCGCGTAAGCACGGCCCCGGAGGGGGAACATGGACGACGTGACCCTGCTCGCCGTGGCGCTGCTGCTGCCCGTGCTGCTGCTGTTCCTGATGCTCATGATGGAGCGGGTCGAGCGACCCCTGCGGGTCGACTCGGTCAGCGAGCAGCTGGAGAGCTTCCTGGACTCGGCCCGGCCCGAGGAGGTCGAGACCTACGTGAGCGAGGGCTTCGCCCCAGCGCTCGAGCGGTACTGGCGGCGGCGACGCCTGTCCAGGCTCCTCCCCGGTCGTCCCCGCTGACGACCCCGTGACGTGGGACACTCCGCGCCTGCAGTCCGACAACGGGAGAACGACGACGTGACCTTCACCACCAACGACGCCGCCACCGGCGACCCCGGTGCGGACGTGCTCGCACGCGCCGGACTGTTCCAGGGCGTGGCCCCCGAGGCGCGTGACGCGCTGTCCTCCGGCCTGCAGTACGCCGACTACAGCCGCGGCGAGACGGTCTTCTCCGAGGGCGAGCAGGGCGACACGCTCTACATCGTGCTGTCCGGCAAGGTGAAGGTCGGCCGCCGCGCCGCGGACGGCCGCGAGAACATGCTGTCGGTCATGGGGCCGAGCGACATGTTCGGCGAGCTGTCGCTGTTCGACCCGGGCCCGCGCACGGCCTCCGCCACCGTCCTCACCGACGCCCGGCTCGCCTCCCTCACGCACGCCTCGCTGCGGCCGTGGATCAACGACCGGCCCGAGATCGCCGAGCAGCTCCTGCGCGTGCTGGCCCGCCGGCTGCGACGCACCAACGACGCGCTTGCCGACCTGATCTTCACCGACGTGCCCGGCCGCGTCGCCAAGGCGCTGCTCGGCCTGGCCGAGCGCTTCGGCACCGAGGAGGCCGACGGCGTGCGCGTCCACCACGACCTCACCCAGGAGGAGCTCGCCCAGCTCGTCGGCGCCTCCCGCGAGACCGTCAACAAGGCGCTGGCCGACTTCGCTGCCCGCGGCTGGATGCGGGTCGACTCCCGGGCCGTGACGATCCTCGACGCCGACCGCCTGAGCCGCCGGGCCCGCTAGGCCAGCTCCGCGGCGACCGGCTCAGGGCCGCAGGAGTCGCTCGGTGGCGGCGACCTCCGAGCGCTGTCCGGTCGAGCGGGCCACCTCGAGCGCCTGCCCGATCGCCTCGACGGCTGCCGGTTCGTCGCCGGAGGCCCGCAGCGCCGAGCCCAGCACGCGCAGCGCCAGCACCTGCGCGCGGACGTCCTCGGTCGGCGTCGCCACCGCCTCCCGCGCCGTCGCGAGGGCCTCGTCGACCCGGTCGAGCTGCAGCAGCACGCCAGCCCGGTGGGCCAGCGCCTGCCGGCGGGGGAACAGCAGCGCGGCGCTGTCGGTGACCTCCAGGGCGGCGTCCATCTGCTCCAGCGCCGGCTCGAGCTGCCCGCGGGCCCGCAGCACCTGCGCGAGCAGCACCTTGGCCCCGAGCGGGCCGGAGGCGTCGAGGTCCAGCCCGGCGAGCAGCGCGGAGCTCCGCCAGGCGGCCGCCTCGGCGCCGTCGAGGTCACCGCGGTCGAGGTGGGCGTAGCCCATGGCCACCAACGCCAGGCTGCCGATCACGGGGTAGCGGCTGGTGTCGCAGATGCGCACCGCCTCGCCGAGCAGCTCGACGGCGCGGTCGGGGTCGTCCGCCCCACGCGCCGCGATGCCTTGAGCGGTGAGCGCGAACGACTCGCCCCACCCGTCGCCCAGCTCGCGGAAGCGCTCGCGCGCCTGCCCCCCTTGCTCGGCGGCGGCGACGACGTCCCCGAGCTCGGCGGCGGCGAGTGCGTCGATGGTGAGCAGCGCCGCCACGCCCCAGCGCTCGCCCACCGCCTCGCCCAGCGGCAGCACCGACTGGGCAAGGTCACGCGCCTCCGACAGCCGGCCCTGCAGCAGCCGGACGAAGCCCTCCGTGCCGGCGACCCAGGACAGCCCGCCGCTGTCCTCGAGGCTGGTGAACAGCTCGGCGGCCGACTCGAGGGTCCGGTCGGCCAGGGCGTAGTCGCCGCGCGTCGTCGCGCTCCACGCCAGGTGCTGCAGCGCCCACGCGGCGCCCCGCGGGTCGTCGACCTGCTCAGCCAGGTCGTGCGCCTGGCGGAACCGCTCCTCCGCGTCGCGCAGCCGACCGTCGAAGTAGTCGAGCAGCCCGAGCTGGCGCAGCGCCTCGCCGGCGAGCCGGTCAACCCCCGCCGACGACGCGGCGGCCAGCCCTGAGACGAACGCCTGCCGCGCCAGGACCACCTCGCCGCGCTTGCGCCGCACCTGGCCGAGCACGACCAGGCCGGCGGCGCGCACCCCGTCGTCGACGGCGTCGAGCGCGGGGCCGAGCTGGGCCTCGGCCTCCTCCAGCCGGTGCAGCGCGGCCAGGGCCTGGGCGTGAGCGACGCGGACAGGACCCACGACGGCCAGCGGCAGCGCCCCGCCGTAGATCTGGTCGTCGAGCGCGAGCGCCCGCCGCAGCAGGTCCTCGGCCAGCGCGTTGTCGTCGCGGCCCAAGGCGCTCGCGCCGAGACGGGCCAGCGCGGCGAAGGCCGTCTCCCGCGCGGCCCATGACGGGTCGCCCGCCGGCAGGCCCATCTCGACCGCCAGGCTCAAGGCCCGCTCTGCCTGGCTGGCGGCGGTCGCATCGGCCTCGGCGGAGCGGGCGGCGAGCGGGCGGTGCGCCTGGGCCAGCTCGGTCCACGCCGCCGCCGCGGCGTGCCGCCGGGCCCGCTCGGCCTTGGCCAGCCCGGCGTAGGCCGCGTCGCGCACCAGGGTGTGGGCGAAGCGGTAGCCGTCCTGTTCGGGGTCGGCCTCCAGCAGCCGCCGGTCGACGAGCACCTCGACGGCCCGCCGGACGACGTCCGGGTCGCCGTGCCCGCTGGCCCGGCCGACGGCGACCAGGCCCGGCACGCTGACCCGCAGGCCGAGGACCGCAGCGTCGCGCAGCACCCCCTTGGCGTAGCCGTCCAGCTCGTCGATGCGCGCGGCGAGCACCGCGCGTACGCCGGCCGGCAGCAGCCCCTCGGGCAGGTCGCCGCTGACGACCCAGCGGTCCCCGTCGCGGACCAGCGCCCCTCGGTCGACGAGCAGGTGCAGCAGCTCGGCGAGGAAGAAGGGGTTGCCCTGGGCCCGGCTGAGCAGCGCCTCGCGCACGGACGCGTCGACCTCGCTCTCGGGGCGTCCGAGATAGGCGCGTAGCAGCCGCTCGATGGCGCCCTCCTCCAGGGGCAGGAGCGGCAGCACCTCGACCTCGGGCAGCACCGCCCACCAGGGCGGAGCACCGCTGTGCCGCGCGCCGTCGACGGCGAGGTCGAGCATGTCGGGTCGGCCGACACCGATGAGCAGCACCGGCCCGCGGACCTGTGCGACGACGTCGAGCAGCCCGGCGAGCATCCCCGGGGTAGCCCAGTGCAGGTCGTCGGTGACGAGCACCAGCGGCCCGTCGGCGGCCAGCGCGGTCCACAGCGCCGCGACCGCCTGGCGGACCTGGTCGCCGCCGACGGCCGCGCCCGGCGTGGCCGCGTCGCGCGGGGTGCCGCCCTGCTCGGGATCGGGCTCGAGCCCGAGCAGCTCGAGCAGCCGCTCCCCCATCGCCCGCGGCACCGCACCGGCGTAGGCCGGGTGCTCCAGCCGGGCCACAGTGCGCGCGACCCGCTCGCGGGCGGTCTCGGCGTCGTCACCCTCGCCGATGCCGCAGGCGGTACGGACCATCTCGGCGACCGAGCGCAGGTCGCGGCCCTCGCCGTACGGCGCGCAGCGCCCCCACAGCACCCGGACGCCGGGGAGCTCCCCCGCGAAGCGGGAGAGCTCCTGGGCCAGCCGGGTCTTCCCGACGCCGGCATCGCCGGTGACGAGCACTGCGCGGGGCACCAGCCGGTCCGACACCTCGAGCAGCCGACCGACCAGCAGTCCGAGCTCGGCGTCGCGGCCGACCATCGCCGCCTCGTCGCCGAGCCCGAGCCGGCTGGCCGAGCCCGGCCGCAGCCCGACCAGCTCGTAGGCCGGGACGGGCTCGCGCTTGCCCTTGAGCCGCAACGGCGAGAGCGAGCGCCAGGACGCGATCGACATGGTCGCCAGTGCGGTGTCGCGGCCGGCGATGACAGCGCCGACGCCGGCCGCATCGGACAGCCGGGCGGCGGTGTTCACGGTGTCGCCGATGACGGTGTAGCTCAAGTGGGCCTGCACGCCGGCCAGCACGATCCCGGTGTTCAGCCCGACCCGCAGGCCGAGCCGGCGCCCTCCGCCGCTCTCCTGCTCGACCACCCGCCGGACGGCGGTCTGCATCTTCGCCGCGGCCCGCACGGCCCGCTCCGCGTCGTCCTCGTGGGCGGTCGGGGCGCCGAAGACGGCCATCAGCCCGTCGCCGGTGAGCTTGTCGACGTTCCCGCCGAACTCCGCGACGGCCTCGGCGAGGGTGGCCAGGACCCGGTCGGTCACGACGCTGACCCGCTCGGGGTCAAGGTCCTCCGACCAGCTGGTGAAGTCCGACAGGTCGCCGAACAGCACCGTGACCAGTCGACGTTCGGTTTCGTGCTCGGCGCCCCCGCCCTCCGGCAGGGCCGCGCCGCAGGCGAAGCAGAAGCGCGCGCCCGGCACCGTCGGCGTGCCGCAGACCGGGCAGGTCACCGCTCGTCCTGCAGATGCAGCAGCTGGGCGCGGACCGACAGCGTCGCCGCCGGCCACAGCGCGCGGTCGACGTCGACGTAGACGGCCGCGACGACCTGCTCGGGGGTGCGCGCGCCGGCGGCGACCGCGGCTCGGACCTGGTCGAGCCGGGCCTCCCGGTGAGCGAGGTAGGCCCGCGCGGCGTCGCCCGCCGACGGCAGCTCCGGTCCGTGGCCGGGCAGGACGGTGACGTCTCCCAGCTCGGCCAGCCGACGCAGCGAGACGAGGTAGTCGGCCAGCACCCCGTCGGGGTGGGCGACGACGGTGGTGCCGCGGCCGAGCACCGTGTCGCCGGTCAGCACGGCATCGTCGAGGACGAAGCTCAGCGAGTCGCTGGTGTGGCCGGGGGTCGCGAGCACGCGCAGCTCGAGTCCGGCCGCGGAGACGACGTCGCCCTCGGCCAGGCCCTGCTCGCCGAGCCGGTGGGCCGGGTCGAGCGCGCGCACCCGGGCGCCGGTCAGCTCGGCGAAGCGACGCGCTCCCTCGCTGTGGTCCAGGTGGCCGTGGGTGAGCAGCACGACCTCCACCGGTCCGTACGACGCCACCTCGGCCAGGTGCTCCTCGGTCAGCGGTCCGGGGTCGATGACCACGCAGGACTCCGAGGCCGGGTCCCGCAGCACCCAGGTGTTGGTCCCGTCGAGCGTCATCGGCCCCGGGTTCGGGGCGAGGACGACCGCTGCGGTCGCGGTGACCGGGCGGAGCACTAGAGCGGGTAGCCGGCGTCGCCGGGAAGCAGGAAGACCACGCCGTCGTCCTCGCCCACGACGAGCTTGGGCAGCACCGGTGAGATGGTCCGCTCGGCGGCCAGGGCGCGCTCGACGTCGGGCGCGCCGGCCAGGTCGGCGAGCACGACGGCGGTCGGCGGGAGCATCCCGAGCCCGCGGTCGAGCGCCTCCTGGGGCCGCAGCCACAGCCGCTGGTCGGCCTCCGAGCCGGCATCGCGGCACACCTGCCCCTCGGGCATGCGCGCGAGGAAGAAGCGGGTGTCGAAGCGCTTGGGCTCCACCTCCGGGGTGATCCAGTGCGCGAGCGGGCGGAGCAGATCGGCGCGCAGGACCAGCCCCCTGCGGGCGAGCAGCTCGGGCAGCGTCTGCTCGCGTGCGTCCAGGGCCGCCCGCTCGGCCTCCCACTCGTCGGTGCTGACGTCGGCCAGCACCTGGTCGGGCGACGGGCCGGCGAGCAGCACACCGGACTCCTCGAAGGTCTCCCGCACCGCGGCGCAGACCAGCGCGCGCGCCAGCGGCACGCCGACGTCGAACGCCGCCGCGAACTGCTCCGGTGGCGGCCCAGACCACGCCAGCGCGGCGTGCTCGTCGGCCGGGTCGACCGACCCGCCGGGAAAGACGTGCATCCCGCCCGCGAAGGCCATCGCGCGTACCCGCCGCAGCAGGTACACCTCCGGCCCACCCGGCGCGTCGCGCAGCAGCGCGACCGTCGCCGCGTCGCGCGTCGGCGGCACCTCGACCTCGCCACGGGCCAGCATCCGGGCGCGGTCGAACAGCGCGGGGGGAGGTCCGCCGACCGGCGCGGTCACGAGGGGCGCCTCAGGCCCGGACGCGGGCCGGGTCGAGGGCGACCACCAGCTCCACCTCGACCGGCGCATCGAGCGGCAGGGCCGCCACGCCGACGGCCGACCGGGCGTGCCGGCCGGCATCGCCGGGGAAGACGTCGCCGAGCAGCTCGGAGGCGCCGTTGACGACGCCCGGCTGGCCGGTGAAGTCGGGCGTGGAGGCGACGAAGCCCACGACCTTGACGACCTGGACGACGGCGTCCAGACCGACGAGTGCGTCGATCGCGGCCAGGCCGTTCAGCGCGCAGGTGCGCGCCAGCTCCTTGGCCTGCTCGGGGGTGACCTGCGCGCCGACCTTGCCGGTCGCCGGCAGCTCGCCGTCGATCATCGGCAGCTGGCCGGAGGTGAAGACCAGGTCGCCGCTGCGGACGGCAGGCACGTAGGCCGCGACCGGCGGCACGACCGACGGCAGCTCGAGGCCGAGCTCGGCCAGCCGCTCCGCGACCGTCATGCCTTCTGCCGCTTGAAGTAGGCCACCAGCTGCTCGCCGCCTCCCGGCCCCGGCACGACCTGGACCAGCTCCCAGCCGTCCTCGCCCCAGTTGTCGAGGATCTGCTTCGTCGCGTGGACGAGCAGAGGGACCGTCGCGTACTCCCACTTCTGCATGGGTCGGAGGGTACGACCCTTCGTCGCGGCGCCCTCGGCCACCCGCTCAGACCGACGTCGCCCTCCCCCGGCGCGGCGGGCCGCCGCGGGCCCGCCTAGCCTGTCCGCGTGGCGGACTTCCCTGACGTGCGGCTGCACGTCGTGACCGGCAAGGGCGGGACCGGCAAGTCCACCGTGGCGGCGGCTCTCGCGCTGGCCCTGGCCGCCGGCGGCAAGCGCGTCCTGCTTGCCGAGGTGGAGGGACGCCAGGGCATCGCCCAGCTCTTCGACACCCCGCCACTGCCGTACGAGGAGCGCAAGGTCGCTGTGGCGCGCGGCGGCGGCGACGTCTACGCGCTGCCGATCGACCCCGAGGACGCGCTGCTGGACTACCTGCACATGTTCTACCGATTGTCCCGCACCGGAGTGGCCGCCCGCACGCTGCGCCGCATGGGCGCGATCGAGTTCGCCACGACGGTGGCGCCGGGCCTGCGCGACGTCCTGCTCACCGGCAAGGTCAAGGAGGCCGTGGTCCGGACCGGCCCCAGTGGCAGCGGCCACGCCTACGACGCCGTCGTGATCGACGCGCCGCCCACCGGCCGCATCGCACGCTTCCTGAACATCAGCCACGAGATCGGTGGGCTGGCCAAGGTCGGTCCACTCAAGTCGCAGTCCGACGGCGTCATGGCCGTGCTGCGGTCCCCGCAGACGGCTGTGCACCTGGTGACGCTGCTCGAGGAGATGCCGGTCCAGGAGACGCTCGACGGGGTGCAGGAGCTGCACGCGGTCGGCCTCCCGGTCGGCGCCGTGGTCGTCAACGCGGTGCGCGAGCCGGTCCTGCCACCCACCCACCTCGTCGCCGCCGAGCGCGACGAGCTGGACCGTGAGGCGCTCTCCGTCGGGCTCAAGGCCGCCGGGCTGGACCCGACCGAGGCGCTGGTG
>JBBSLB010000063.1:0-11685 GCA_038255675.1 Mycobacteriales bacterium | reverse complement strand
GGCGTTGCTGCGCAACGCCGACGACGTCGTCCTCGTGCTCGACATCCGCGGCCGGATGCTGTGGGTCAGCCCCGCGGTCACGAGGGTCTTCGGTCACGACCACGTCGCGCTGGCCCAGCGGCTGGCGTACGACCTCAACCCGCCCGAGGACCGTCCGGTGATCCGGGCCGCGTGGGACCGGGTCGCGCGGACGCCGGGCGGGACGTCGGCGTTCAGCGTGCGGGTGCGGCACGCCGACGGCGGCTACCGGTGGACCGACCAGGTGCTGACCAACCTGCTCCACGACCCGGACATCGCCGGCATCGTCGTCAACGTCCGCGACGTCACCCGGCACCGCGCGGCGGAGCAGGAGGTGCAGCGGCTGGCGCTGCACGACCGCTTGACCGGGCTGGCCAACCGGGCGCTGCTGCTGGACCGGACCGAGCAGGCGTTGGCCGCCGGTCGACGCACGGGGGAGCAGACCGGGCTCGTCGTGGTCGACGTCACCGGGATGACCGCGGTCAACGACCTCGTGGGGCAGGCTGGTGGCGACGTCGTGCTCCGGACGTTGTCGGAGCGGCTCGCCTCCGCCGTCCTCGGTGGCGACAGCGTGGCCCGGCTCGGCGCCGATGAGTTCGCGGTGCTCGTCGAGGACGTCGCCTCGGGCGAGGACCTGCGCGCCCGCGCGTCGATGCTGATCGAGGCCGGGCAGGGCGAGGTGGTGGTCGACGGGGTGCCGGTCCCGCTCGTGCTGCGAGCCGGCTCGGCGATGACGCCGGCGGTGGACCCCGGGGCTCTGCTGGCCGCCGCCGAGCGCAGCCTGGCGGCGACGACCAGCCGCCAGGTCACCGTCGAGTCGGCCACGGTCGACGAGGACGGCGGCCGCACGGCGGCGGCGGTGGCCGAGCTGCGCACGGCGATCAGCGAAGGGCAGCTGCGGCTGCACTTCCAGCCACTGCTCGGGCTGCGCGACGGCGCGATGGTCGGCGCCGAGGGCCTGGTCCGGTGGGAGCACCCGGTGCGTGGGCTGCTCCTGCCGGGGGAGTTCATCCCACTGGCCGAGGCCTCGGGGCTGATCGTGCCGCTGGGCGCGTGGGTGCTGCGCGCCGCCTGCGCCCAGGCAGCGGCCTGGCACACGCAGGGCCTGCCGTACGCCGTCGGGGCCAACCTCTCGCCGCGGCAGCTGGTCGGCGGTGACCTCGTCGCGCTGGTGCGCGGCCTGCTCGCGCAGTTCGCGCTGCCGCCCGCGCGGCTGGTCCTGGAGGTCACCGAGAGCACCGTCATGGACGACCCGCGGTCGCCACAGGTGCTGGCCGCGCTCAGCGAGCTCGGCGTCCACCTGGCCCTGGATGACTTCGGGACCGGTTACTCCTCGCTGACCTACCTCAAGCGCTTCCCGGTCGATGCCATCAAGATCGACCGGTCGTTCGTCTCAGGGCTGGGCCGCGACGCCGATGACGAGGCGATCGTGGCCTCCGTCGTCAGCCTGGGGCGGGCCATCGGCAAGACCGTGGTCGCGGAGGGCGTCGAGACCCAGGGGCAGTGCGCTGCGCTGCGGGTGCTCGGCGTGGATCAGGCCCAGGGCTTCTTCTGGTCGGCAGCGCTGCCGGCCGACGAGCTGGCGGCCTGGATGGCCGACCGGCCGGCGTCCTCGGTCGAGGGCGGGCAGGTCCCGGCGCCGGCGCCGGTGCGGAGTCCGCGTCTGCTGAACCAGGGGGCGGACGAGCACCGGATCCTGGCGCTGCACGCAGAGGGCGCCTCGTTGCACACGATCGCCGCAGCCCTCAACGCCGCTGGCCGACGTACCCCGACCGGACCCCGCTGGACGACGCGGACCGTGGCCCGGGTGGTGGCTGCCAGGGCCACGCCGGCTGGGAGTGCCAGCGAGGGGTAGGGCCAGCAGCAGCTACGACGAGGAGGACACGTGGACATGGACAACGAGCTCGGCGGAGACCTGCGGTCGGTCGTCGAGCTGGCCTCCCTGGCGCCGTCGGTGCACAACACCCAGCCGTGGCGCTTCACCTGGGACGGCCGCTCCCTGTCGCTGTACGACGACGCCGCGCGGGCGCTGCCCGTCCTCGACCCGACCGGCCGCGAGCGGGTGCTGAGCTGCGGATGCGCGCTCCAGCACGCTCGGCTGGCGCTGACCGAGCTCGGACACGACACCCACGTCGAGCTGCTGCCCGACCCGGCCGACGAGCACCTGCTCGCCCGGATCACCGTCGGGGGCGCGGTCGAACCGGGCGAGCTCGACCGCCGGCTGGCTGCGGCCGTACCGCGGCGCGTCACCGACCGCGACCCGTTCGACGAGCGGCCGGTGCCCGCCGAGGCGCGAGAGGCGATGCGCGCCGCGGCCGAGGCCGAGGGGGCGTGGCTGCGCTTCGTCGGCGAGGACGGCCAGGACGACGCCGTCGAGCTGCAGGTGCTGCTGTCGCACGCCGACGACAGCCAACGCCGCGACGTGGCCTACCTCGAGGAGCTGGCCGCCTGGCGGCGGGAGCAGGAGGCGGAGGGCGTCCCCAGCCGGGCGCTGCCGACGGTCCCGGCCGAGCGCCGCGGCTCGTCGTGGGTGCCGCGTGACTTCGACGCCCGGTCGGGCCCGGCGTCTGAGGGTGGGGGCGGCGAGCCGCCGGTGCCGGAGCACCCATCGGTCTTCGTGCTCGGCACCCGCGGTGACGACCGCGAGGACTGGTTGGTCGCCGGGCAGGCCCTGGCCCGGGTGCTGCTACAGGCCACCACCGACGGGCTGGCCGCCCAGCCCCTGACCCAGGTGCTGGAGGTCCCGGTGCTGCGCGGCCGGATGCGGCACGCCCTCGGCGTGCTCGGCCACCCGCAGATGCTGCTGCGCGTCGGCTACGGCTCAGCCGAGCCGACGAGCAGCCGGCGCCCGGCCGAGCAGATCCTCACGCTGGTCGAACCGGGCTAGCGGGCGGGACCGTCCAGCTCGGCGGTCTCGCGGCGGGTGGCGGCGCCGACCGCCCAGGCGAGCGCGGCCGCCAGGGCGTACTGCAGGAGCGCGACGCCCAGCAGCTCGGTGACGCGGACGCGGGAGTCGTGCCGCTCGAGGATGGTGGTGGTCATGACCTGCTCCAGATGCCCGACGCGGCCGGTCCGCGCTCTGCGAACAGCCTCCGGCAGAGGAGGTCTCCTCGACAGGGACGCACGTCCCGGCTACGGCCGCCGAACGTCCCGGCCTGGGCGCACTTCCCGACTACGGGCTGACCGCGGTTCCCCCGGCGCGCCCGGGGGCACGGGCAGGACGACCCCCCTCTCCCCTGCCCAAGGAGCTACCGCATGAGCAACGTCCTGTTCGTCGTCACCGGCGCCCGTCACTGGACCCTGTCCGACGGCACCGAGCACCCCACCGGCTACTGGGCCGAGGAGCTGGTTGCGCCCTACCGGGTGTTCACCGGCGCCGGGCACGAGGTCGCGTTGGCCACCCCCGGCGGGGTGCAGCCGGTGGTCGACGAGGCCAGCCTGGCCCCGGACGTCAACGGCGGGCAGGACGGCGCCGACGAGATGCGCGCTGCGTTGAAGGACCTCAGCCTGCTCGAGAGCCCGCTCAGGCTCGAGGACGTCGACGTCTCCAGCTACGACGCGGTGTTCTACCCGGGCGGCCATGGCCCGATGGAGGACCTGGCCGTCGACGCCACCTCGGCCGCGCTGCTCACCACCACGCTTGCGGCGGGCAAGCCGCTGGGCATCGTCTGCCACGCACCGGCCGCCCTGCTGGCGACCGAGGCCACCGGCACGACCTCGCCCTTCTCGGGCTTCCGGCTGACCGGTTTCACCAACGCCGAGGAGACGCAGGCCGGGCTGGCCGAGAAGGCTCCGTGGCTGTTGCAGGACCGGCTGGTCGCGCTCGGCGCCGAGTTCGTGGAGGGCGAGCCGTGGGCCCCCCACGTCGTGGTCGACCGCAGCCTCTACACCGGCCAGAACCCCGCCTCGTCCGGCCCTCTCGCGGAGCGCATGCTCGAGGACCTCTCCGCCTAGCAGCGGGACATGGCCACCGGGCCGACGCGACAGCGGTGCTCGTTCAGATCACACCCGACCGGGTGCGGCGGGCCGCACGCGCAACGGATGTTCGGCGTGCTGTCCGTTCCCGGGGCCCGGCTCGAGATCGAGGTAGCGGGCCACAACACCCAGGTCGGATCGCCGCTCAAGATCTTCGGAAGGTCCCCAGGAGCCCGCTACTGGGGATCATCCGATGATCGGGCTGGAGCACCTCCGCGCTCGCCCCGCCGCTTCGTCCGCTGTGCCGGACGACGCCAGCGCGCAGCAGAGCGGACGCTAGGCGGGCGGCGGTCAGCGAACGCTGGTGCTCTGCGTCGTTCCGGTTAGAGCACCCGCCGACGACGCCGACCGGGCTCCGCCACGCAGACCGGGCTCCGCCACGCAGACCGGGCTCCGGCACGCAGACCGGGCTCCGCCAGAAGTGCGACCCGTTCCTGAGCTGCACTGCCCCTAGCAGATGAGGGCGCAGCCGCGGGTTTCCTCATGCGGCGCGGCCTACAGCTCCCCACGAGGCGAACGCGCCGCCGGGTCCTGTCGGTAGAAGCGGGCAAGCACTGCGTAGAGGTCGGGTTCTGTGTCCCTCAAGGCGCTCGACTGCTCGAAGAAGACCTCCGTCGCGACGGCGAAGAACTCGCCCGGGTTCGTCGCGCCGTACCAGCGCATGGGGGGCCGGGGCCGACCGTTGACGAGGTCGTCGTAGACGTCGGTGCAGATCCGCACCCAGTCGTCGCGGAGGTCGCGGGCCAACAGCGGTGTGCCGTCGATGCTTCCGTCGAGCATGTCCAGCTTGTGCGCGAACTCGTGCAGCACGACGTTGTGACCGGGGACGGTCCCGTGCGCTCCGGTCAGCGCCTGGTCCCAGGCGACGGCGATGGGACCGCGACCGCCCTGTGCCAGCCCGAGCACCGTCAGCGGCTCGTCGCTGACCGTTCCCTGGACGAGACCGGGGCGCGCTCCCGTGATCGTCAAGGTGCTCGGGTGCACGACGATCCCGCTGACGAGCCGGTACTGCTCTGGCTCGAGGTTCAGCACCAGCAGCGCGGCCTGCGCAGCGATGACGACGCGGACGGTGTCGTCGAGCGTGAAGCCCTGCGCTGCCTCCCACCGCTTGCGGGACAGCAGCTGGTCGGTGGCGACCAGCAACCGCCGGCGCTCGTCGTCGTCCAGCACCTGCCACACGGCCAGATGCCGCTCGACGATCTCCGGACCGTCCTCGGGCAACCCGCGCCGCCTCGACCTCAGCTGCACGGCGTCGTCACCTGCACCGGTCTACCGAGCCCGCCTTGTCGTTCGCGACCCCGACGCTGCGGCCCGCTGTCACGGGTGAAGCACGAGCAGCGCGACGTCGTCGTCGGGTGCCTGCGGGAGCATCTGCTCGAGCAGGCGGTCGCAGGTCTGCTCGACGTCTGCGGCGCCGACCTTGGCGAAGGCATCGGCGAGGCGCTGCAACCCGACGGTGATGCTCTCACCGCGGCGTTCGACGAGCCCGTCGGTGTACAGCAGCAGTGCTGACCCGGCCGGGAGCTCGGTGAGGTGCTCGGAGCGCTCGTGACCGGGGACGATGCCGAGCATCGGGTCTGAGTCGTCGTCGAGGACAGCGACGGTGCCATCGGCGAGCCGGAGCATCGGCGGTAGGTGTCCGGCGCTGGACCAACGCAGCCGCACCCCGCCGCTGGAACTGGCGGACGGGTCTGACTCCACCCGACCCACGAGTGCGGTCGCGAGCAGGTCGAGCTCGAGCCGACCCATGGCCAGGTCGAGGTCGCGGAGCAGGTCGGCAGGGCTGGCCTCGCTGTGCACAGCAAGACCGCGCAGGAGGTTGCGGAGCTGCGCCATGCCGGCGGCGGCGTTGCGGTCGTGGCCGGCCACGTCCCCGACGCTGACCAGGGTGGCCGTGCCGGCCGGGTGGACGTCGTGCCAGTCGCCGCCGATCTGCGCGATCTGCACGGCCGGCAGGTAGCGCACGGCGACGGTCATGGAGTCCGACCGCATCGTGGGTGTGGTCAGCAGGCTGCGCTGCAGGCTCTCGGACAGACGCTCGAGCTCCGCCGAGGCAGTCCGCCGGTCGGCGCTGGCGCGGATGCGTTCGAGGGCCTGGGTGCACTGCGCGGCGAACGCCGCGATGAGCTCGAGCTCATCGGCGGGGATGCTGGCGCGCTCGTCCTTCCATGCCACCGAGAGCGATCCGAGGGTCCGGTCGGCGAGGCGCAAGGGCAGGAACGCCCACGACGACCTCTCGGTGTCCGCATAGACCTGCTCCATCTCCGGCAGGAAGGCCAGCCCGGCGGCCCGGTTCGGGAGAACGAGCGGCTCGCCGGTCCGCCCGACGTGACAGGCCGGCAGCGGGCTGTCGAGCGGGAGGTCGCCGTAGATGACCCGAACGCGCTCGTGCAGGCGGGTGCTGACCGCCAGCCGGAAGCGGTCGTCCTCGCGTACCAGGACGGCGCCGCCATCGACGCCAAGGACGGGCAGGGCCTGGTTGATCACGATGTCGGTCACCGTGTCGGCGGAGTCTGCTGCGAGCAGGGCGAGCGTGACGTTCGCGAGCTGCTCGAGCCTGGCCCTCGCTCGCAGCTCGGCCTGCTGGGCGAGGTCGAGGTCGGCTTGCACGCGCGCCTCGGCTCGCACGGCCGCGAACAGCGCGATCTGGGAGGCAGCTGCCTGGGCCAGGACCTCCAGGGTGGCGAGGTCGTCGCCGGACCATTCACGGGGGACGACGTCCATCACGCAGAACGAGCCGAGGGGATGGCCGTCGGCGTCCAGGACAGGGAATCCGGCCCAGGCACGTACGCCCATCACGCTGACGGACGGGTTGTAGGCAGTGCGCTCGTGCGCCGCGGCGTCACCGACGGCGAAGGGCGCCCGGTCCGCGATGACGTACTGGCAGAACGACTCCGACACCGGGTTCTGGCGACTGCCCGGCGCCGAGGTGTCGACGCCGCAGGTCGCGAGCCAGAACGACCGCTCTGCATCGACCACCGTCAAGAACGCCATGGGCGCCTTCAGCAGGCGCGCGGCCAGAGCGGTCAGGCCGTCCCAGGAGTCCTGCCTGGCGCTGTCGAGCAGCCCACTTCGCTCGACGGCGGCGAGTCGTTCGGCATCGAAGACCGCCACGTCGACCTCGCTTGTCACACCCGCCGCCGACGGAGGTTGGCAGGGGAGGTCACGTCAGCAGCATGCCGCACCGGGATCCTGTCCCGCGGATCCAGCCAGACGCCGACGGTCGACCTCACGATCCTTGTGCAGAAGGCGCTACCGGGAGGGGACTTCGCACCACACCGTCTTGCCGACCGGCTCGTCACTGACCCCCCTCGGAGGGCGAGTCCGGTCATGAGCAGCAGACCGTGGCCGTCCGACGCCTCGTCGTCCTGCTCGACCTGCCGCAGGTGCCGGGAGTTGCCGTCAGCGACCTCGACACGCACCCGGCCGGTGAAGACGGTGACCGTGAGACGAGCAGTGCTGCGACCGTGAACAAGCGCGTTGGTCACCGCCTCGCTGGCCAGCGTCGGCCGAGCCCACGGCTTCGCGCGAGCAGCTGCTCGATCTTCAGGCCCTGGGCGCGGCTGCTGCTGTCACGGTCGTCCGCTGTTGCATCACGGGCGTCGGCATCGAGGTTGCGCACATCAGCGACCCCTAGGCGGACAGTAGCCGCATGGCCCCCTACCCTGCCGCGGCCACTGCCACCTCGATCGCGTTGTCGCCGGAGCAGAGCTCGAGCACCATCCCGGCGGTGGTCGGAGCCTGCAGCAGCGCGGCGATCACGTCGGCGACGTCGTCGCGGGGCACCTCGCCGCGCGGGACACTCGTGGCCAGCTGCACCTGACCGGTGCCTGCCTCGTCGGTGAGCGCCCCTGGGCGCAGCACCGTCCAGTCGAGGGGCCGGGCTCGTACGTCGTCCTCAGCGGCCAGCTTGGCGCGCAGGTAGGTGACGAACGCGTCCTCCATGCCGTCCGGGGTGGCTCCGTCCCGCACCTGCTCCACACCCATCGACGACAGCAGCACGTACCGGCCGACCCCGGCCGCCTCGGCGGCGTCGGCCAGCAGCACCGCTCCGGCCCGGTCGACGCTGTCCTTGCGCTCGGCGTCGCTGCCCGCACCTGCTCCGGCCGCGAACACCACCGCGTCGGCTCCGCGCAGCGCAGCGGCGACCTCGTCGACGGAGGCCGACTCGAGGTCAACCACCGCCGGTTCGACGCCGGCCTCCCGCAGGTCGTCCTCCTGCTCCGGCTCGCGGATCAGACCGACGACGCTGTCACCGCCCTCGCTGAGACGGCGGCCGAGGGTGAGACCGATCTGACCGTGGGCTCCTGCAATCGCGATGCGCATGCACGAGCCCCTGCCCCGTCTCGGCCCGGGAACACGTCAGCCAGTCGTCGCCGCCCGTACCGGCAGCGGACTCAGAGGGTTCTGCGGGCTAGGGCGCAACGGGCGGTGCCGTGCTCACGAACTGCCCGGTGAGGGCGTCCTTGCGGACCTGGCCGGCCGGGAACGCGCGCCCGCTCATGCAGACGTACACGCCGGGAGCGAGCGTCTGGGACGCCATCAAGGCGGCCCCGAGGTTCAGCGCCGCATCGTTGACGGCCATGGCTGCAGGCTGCAGTGCCCCCGTCAGCACGACGACCTTGGATGTCACGGACCTGTGTCGACTCAGGTACTCGGCGGTGTCGGTGAGCGTGTCAGTGCCGTGCGTGATGACGACCGATGCCGTGTCGAGCTCGTCGACCTCGTTGGCGAGCGTCTGTCGGTCGGCGTCGGTGATGTCCAGGCTGTCCTTGGCGACGACGGAGCGCACCTCGATGCGTAGGTCGGTCCTGAGCACCTCGAGCAGCCGCTGTGCGGCGGGCAGCCCGATCTCGAGCTGACCGGCGAGGTTGTACACCTTGTCGATCGTGCCGCCGGTCGCCAGCACGGTGATGTCGGCCGGGCCACTCATCGCCCTGGCTCGGCGGCCGCAACAGCCTGGACTTCGATCGCGGCGCCGTAGTGGAGGTCTGCGACGCACGCGACCGCTCGGGACGGGCGGTGTGCGCCCATCCACTGCGCGTATGCGGCGTCGAACGCAGGCCACTGGTCGATGTCGGTGACGTACACGGTGACCGACAGCAGCCGCTCGCGACTGCTGCCAGCGGCTACCAGGCAGTCGTCGAGGTTGCTGAGCACCTGCTGCACCTGCGCGTCGAACGGCTGATCGGCCAGCGGGGTGCCTGCCGCGTCGAGCGGCAGCTGCCCGGAGATGTAGGCGACGCCGGCGTGGACGGCGACGTGCGAGTAGTGCCCGCGCGGAGCGACAAGTCCGGGACTGTCGCGCAGGTCGACGCCTGCCGCCGTTGTTGCAGCTGCAGTGCCGAGCTGTTCTGCCGCCATCGTCGGCCTCTCCTTGTGGTGTGCGGTCGTCGGTAGGACGGCTCAGGCCGTGAACAGGGGCGCCATCTTGTCGGCGGACTTCAGCCCCGAGCCGGTCAGCACCACGACGGTCGTCTGGTCGGGCGTGATCCCGCCGTCGGCGATGAAGTGGTCGAGTGCGGCGACTGCCACGGCGCTGGTCGGCTCGGCGTACAGCCCTCGGGCTGCGAGAGCGCGGACCGAATCGTGGATCTGCGGCTCGGTCACAGCGACCGCCGCGCCGCCGCAGCGACGCAGCGCCTCGACGGTCTCGGGCAGCCGGACTGGCGTGGCGATGGACGCGCCCTCGGCGATGGTGGGGACGCGCGCACCGCGACTGGTCGGGTCGGCGCCGTTGAGGGCGTCGGCGATGGTCGCCCAGTGCTCGGGCTGTCCGACGAGCAGCCGCGGCAGCCGGTCGATCTGCCCGGCGGCGAGCAGCTCGCGAAAGGCGATGTCGCAACCGAGGATCTGGCTGCCGGCACCGGCGACCAGCACGACGTTGTCCGGGGCCCTGAAGCCCAAGCCCTCCCAGATCTCGTACCCGATGGTCTTGGTGCCCTGGATGAACATCGGGTGCCAGTTGTGGCTGGCGTACGCGATGTGCTCGGACTGCCGGACCGCTTCGGCGCCCACCTCGTCACGGGTACCGACGACGAGTTCGATCTCCGCCCGGAACGCACGGGCCTGCAAGATCTTGGGAGCGCTTGTTCCGGCCGGGACGATGATCTTTGCGCGGATGCCGGCCGCGGCGGCGTAGGCAGCCACGGCGGCGCCACCGTTGCCCGAGCTGTCCTCGAGCACTCGGTCGGCGCCCTGCGCGCGTAGGTGCGACACCATGACCGAGACGCCGCGGTCCTTGAACGAGGACGTCGGGTTGAACCACTCCAGCTTGACGTGCACCCGGTGCTCGCCCCAGGCCAGCGGAATCATCGGTGTCAGCCCCTCGCCGAGGCTGACGCGATGCGCAGGGTCGACCGGGAGCGCCGCCTGGTACCGCCAGAGCGAACGCTCACTCTGAACGATCTGCTCCGGCGTCAGGCCGGGCAAGGTCGACAGCGCAAGGGGTCCGCCGTCGTCACCACGCCAGCGCCGGTCGCTGAGCGGGTACCGACGCCCGCTCCGGTCCAGCAGCACCGGTGCGGCGTCTGTGTGCACGGCAGGTCCCCTTCGCGATTGCGACCTGCTTGGACCACATGTCTGGATACAGACGAGATGTCATCGGAGGCAACGACGCCCAACCTATAGGGGAGCGTCGCCATCTGCTCCGGGCCAGCGGACGGCCAGCGGGACGGCCAGCGTGCCGCCGCCTGGCCACCGAGCTGACGGTCCTGGTCAGCGGCCACGCTGGCACACTGACGACCCGGGGGCTGAGCCAGCCTTTCTCCCTAGGGTTGTCCTGCCCCAACTCCCCATCCCCCGCCGGATTAGCTCAGTGGTAGAGCACCCGCCTTGTAAGCGGAAGGTCGTCGGTTCGACCCCGACATCCGGCTCAGCGGTCAGCCCAGCACGACCAGCAGGTCGCCGGCCTCGACGGCGGCGCCGCTGTCCACGGCCACCTCCTGGACGGTGCCGGCCCGCGGGCTGGTCACCGTCGACTCCATCTTCATCGCCTCGACGACGGCGAGCGGCTGGCCCTTCTCGACGGCGTCGCCAGCCGCGACCTTGAGCATCACGACCCCCGGCAGGCCGGACGCGACGTGGCCGGGGTCGGCCGGGTCGGCCCGGCGGGCGCGGGTGCTGCGCACGTCGACGGACCGGTCGCGCACGCTGATCGGGCGCGGCTGGCCGTTGACGCGCAGGTGCAGGGTGCGCATCCCGTCGTCGTCGACCTCGCCGACCGTCTCGAGCTCGACGAGCACGTCGACGCCCGGCTCGAGCTCGACGGTGACGCGGTGCCCGGGGCGCAGGCCGTACCAGAACGCCTCGGTCGGCACGACCGACACGTCGCCCTGCTCCTCGACCGCGCGGCAGTACTCCGCGTAGGGCTTGGGGAACAGCAGCTCCGACAGCGCTCCGCGGCGGTCCTCGCCCGTGAGCGTCCTCCTCTGCTCGTCGGTGAGCGGCACCTCGCCGCCGACCGGTGGACGGCCGTCGACGGCCCGGCTGCGGAAGGGCTCGGGGAAGCCGGCCGGCGGGGTGCCGAGCTCGCCGCCGAGGTAGCCGAGCACGCTGTCCGGCAGGTCGTACGACGACGGGTCCTCGCGCAGGGTCTCCGGGTCGACGTCGCTGCCGGCGAGGAACAGCGCGAGGTCGCCGACGACCTTGCTCGTCGGGGTCACCTTGATCGGCTTGCCGAGCAGGTCGTTC
>JBBSLB010000062.1:0-11954 GCA_038255675.1 Mycobacteriales bacterium | reverse complement strand
GTTGGCCCCCAGCGGACTCGTACTGATCCTCGTGTCGGTTCTGGGCCCGGAACGGAGCCGTTTGCGACACGACGATCAGTACGAGCCGCCCCTGTGCCCGCAGCGCGTGCTTGCAGGGCGGCCGTCAATGTCCGTACATTGATCCGGTGACCGGACCAGGGGGACCCGCAGCGCGCGTCGACCGCTCCGCCCGCACCCCGCTGTGGCAGCAGCTGCTGTCGGACCTGCGGCTGCGGGTGTCGGACGGCGAGTTCGCGCAGGCCTTCCCCGGCGAGCTGGCCCTCGTCGAGCAGTACGGCGTCAGCCGGCACACCGTCCGCGAGGCCCTGCGCCAGTTGCGCGCCGAAGGGACGGTCCTGGCCTCCCGCGGCCGCAAGCCCCGCCTCGCACCGGCCGAGGTCGAGCAACCGCTGGGCGCCCTGAGCAGCTTGTTCGACGCGGTCGAGTCGCGCGGCCTCGAGCAGCGCAGCGTCGTCCGACGGCTCGACGTGCGCGCCGACGGCGTCGTGGCGACCCGGCTCGGGCTCGAGGAGTCAGCGCCGCTGGTGCACCTCGAGCGGCTACGGCTGGCCGGCGACGAGCCGCTCGCGCTGGACCGCACCTGGCTGCCCGCCGACCTCGCGCTGCCGCTGCTCGAGGCCGACTTCACCCGCACGGCGCTGTACGACGAGCTGGCGGCGCGCTGCGGTGTGCGGCTCACCGGCGGCCGCGAGCAGGTGCGGGCCGTGCTGGCGACCCGCGGGGAGCGGGCGCTGCTCGGGCTGCCCACGACGGCGGCGCTGCTGCTGGTCGAGCGCACCGGCTTCGTGCACGACCGGCCGGTCGAGCTGCGGCACACCCTCGTCCGCGGCGACCGCTACGCCCTGACCGCCGAGTCCGGCAGCCGTGCTCACTCGCTGTCCGAGCAGACCGGCCGGGTCCCCGCGTGACGGTGCTCGCCGTCGGCCTCGGCCTGCTCATCGGCCTGGTGGTGGGCGCTCTCGGTGGGGGCGGGTCCGTCCTCACGGTCCCGGCGCTGGTCTTCGCCCTCGGCCTGACCGCTCAGGCGGCGACGACCGCCAGCCTGGTCATCGTCGGGATCACCTCCGGCGTCGCCTCCGTCGCCCACGCCCGCAGCGGTCACACCCGGTGGCGCGACGGAGGGCTGCTGGCCGCCGCCGGGATCCCGGCGTCACTGGCCGGTACCTGGCTCAACCAGCTGGTCGCCGAGGACGTGCTGCTGCTCTGCTTCGCGGCGGCCATGCTCGTCGCGGCGGCCGGCATGCTCCTGCGCCGCGCGCCGCACGACGCTGCCCCGGTGGACACTGACGTGCCCGCGGGGGCCGAGGGCCGCCGTTGGCTGCGGCTGGCGGTGGCGGGGAGCGGGATCGGCTTCCTCACCGGCTTCCTCGGCGTAGGGGGTGGTTTCGTCATCGTGCCGGCGCTGGTTCTCGCGCTGCACTTCCCGATCACCGCCGCCGTCGGCACCTCGCTGATGGTCATCGCTCTCAACGCCGTCGTCGCGCTGCTCGCCCGCGCTGGCACCGGCGGCTTCGAGTGGGACGTCATCGTCCCGTTCACCATCGCCGCGGTGCTGGCGTCGTTCGTCGGCAAGCAGGTCGCCGACCGGCTCCCGTCGCATCGGCTCACGCAGGGCTTCGCGGTCCTGCTCGTCTTGGTCGCGGCGTACGTCGGGGTGCGCGCCGTGCTGGGCCTGGTCTAGCTCCGGACCCGGTCCGCGGCGAACTCCACCGGGGCGTCGAAGGCGGCCCGGCGCGACGCCCGGCGCAGCGCGGCGAGCACGGCAGGTCCGGCAAGCAGCGTCAGCGTCACGGTCGTCAGGGCGCGCCCCACGTCCCAGCCGAGCGAGGTCGCGAGGGTGAACAGCACGAAGGAGTGCAGGTTCTCCAGCGGTCCCGCGGCGGCGTCGAACGACAGCTGGGTGCGCTCCCCGAGCGTGAACGGCCAGAAGGTCAGGTTGAGCGCGAAGCCGTAGAGCAGCGAGGCGACCGCGCCGTAGGCGGCGAGCAGCGCCAGCTCGGCGCGGCCGCGGGCGCGCGGCAGCAGTCCGGCGCCCAGCCCGACCCAGGCGGCGCCGAGCATCTGGAACGGCAGCCACGGACCGACGCCGCCGGTGAGCAGGGCCGAGGCGAACAGCGTCGTCGTGCCGAGGACGAAGCCGAAGCCGGGTCCGAAGACCCGCCCACCGAGCACGAGCAGGAAGAACACCGTCTCCAGCCCCGCGGTGCCGGCGCCGAGCGGGCGCAGGGCGGCGCCGAGGGCGGAGAGCACCCCCAGCAGCGCCAGCGCCTTGACGTCGAGCCCGCCCTCGGACAGCTCGGCCACCACGACGCCGACGACCAGCGGCAGCAGCAGCGCGAAGACGAGCGGTGCGCTCGTGCTGTCCAGGGTGGCGCCGGGGCTGACGAGCAGCGGCCAGACGAAGGCTGCGACGCCGAGCACCGACGCCAGCAGCAGAGCCACTGCCGCGCGCGGCCGGACGGCGACCGGGCCGGTCACGACGCGGCTCCGCTCAGCGCGACGGCGACGTCCTCGACGGTGAGCCAGCGCTGCGGGCTCAGGATCTTGGCGACCTGCGGGGCGAAGGTCGGCGAGGCGAGCACGACGTCGCGGGTCGGGCCGTCCGAGACGACGTCGCCGTCGGCCAGGACGACGACCCGGTCGCAGGCCAGCGCCACGAACTCCACGTCGTGGGTCGACACCACCACGGCCCGGCCGTCGGCGGCGAGGTCGCGCAGGACCTCGGCCAGCCGGGCCTTCGCGTCGTAGTCCAGCCCGCGGGTCGGCTCGTCCAGCAGCATGACCGCCGGACCGGCCACCAGCTGCACGGCCAGGACCAGCGCCAACCGCTGCCCCTCCGACAGGTCGCGTGGGTGGGCGGTCCGGTCGACGTGCGGGAGCAGCCGCTCGAGCAGCGCCTCGGCGGTGCCCGCCCGGCGGCCGGACTCGAGGTCGGCCTGAGCCAGCTCGAGCGCCACGGTCTCGAGGTAGAGCAGGTCGGCGGGCGTCTGCGGCACCAGCCCGACCAGCGCGCGCGCCTCGGGCGGCGACAGCGCAGCGGGGTCCTGCCCGGCGACTTCGACGGTGCCGGAGGTGCGCCGCCCGGAGCCCTGCAGCGCCCACAGCAGCGAGGACTTGCCGGCGCCGTTGCGGCCCATCAGCGCGCACACCTGCCCGCTGCGCAGGTCGAGGTCGACCTCGCGGACCGCGACGACCGGGCCGTACGACACGACGACCCGGCGGCTGCGCAGCACGACGGCCGGCTCGGGCGCGGCCGGTGGGGCGGGCAGCACCTCGAGGTGGTCCAGGCGCTGGCGCAACCCACCGGCGCAGCGGCGGGCATCGCGCACCGACAGCGGCAGCGGGTCCCAGCCGGCGAGCCGGCCGAGCTCGACGACCGGCGGGGCCAGGCCGCCACCTGCCAGCACGGTGGCCGGGTCGCCGCTGACGACCGTGCCGTCGCCCGGCAGCCAGACCAGTCGGTCGGCGTAGTGCAGCACCCGCTCCATCCGGTGCTCGGCCATGAGCACGGTGACCCCGAGGTCGTGCACCAGCCGGGTGATCGCGGCGAGCACGCCCTCGGCCGCGGTCGGGTCGAGGGCGGAGGTCGGCTCGTCGAGGACGAGAACCCGCGGGTGGCAGGTGAGCACGGCGCCGATGGCGGTGCGCTGCTGCTGCCCGCCGGACAGCTCGCGCAGCGCGCGGTGCCGCAGGTCGGCCAGGCCGAGCAGGTCCAGCACCTCCTCGACCCGCTTGCGCATCACCGCGGGCGGGAGCGCGAGCTGCTCCATGCCGTACGCCAGCTCCTCCTCGACGGTGTCGGTCACGAAGCCTGCCAGTGGGTCCTGGCCGACCACGCCGACGACGTCGGCCAGCTCGCGCGGCGGGCTGGTGCGGGTGTCACGGCCGTCGACGGTCACCCGCCCGGACAGCAGGCCGCCGGTGAAGTGCGGGACCGTTCCGTTGACCGCGCCGAGCAGGGTCGACTTGCCCGCGCCGGTGCGGCCGACGACCAGGGTCAGCTCGCCCTCAGGGACCACCAGGTCGACGTCGCGCAGCGCCGGGCGCGCGGCGTCGGGGTAGGTGATCGAGACATTGTCGAAGCGGATCACGCGGAGGCCTTCTCACGGGAGGGAGCCCGCTCGACGGTAGGCGCGGGCCGTGCGGCGTGGATTCGCCCAGGCGGCGGGGCGGCGAAGGCCGGCAGCGTCCCGAGCAGCACGACGAGCAGCGGGACGACCGGCAGTGCGGGCCACTCGAGCGGGTCCAGCGACGGGTGCAGCAGCAGTGGTGAGGTGCGCGAGACGACGACCATGGCTGCGGCGCAGGCGATCCCGGTCGCGGCGACGACCCGCTCGGGCCCGGCCCACGGGTCGGGCCGGTGGCTGGTGCGGCGGACCCGGCGGCCACCCAGCTGCAGGCCGGCCGCGGCCAGGCCGGTGCCGACCAGCAGCCCGACCGGGCCCATTGCGGCCGGGGCGGTCCCGTCGAGCAGGCCGTAGGTCCCGAGGCACAGGCCCATCAGCCCGGTCAGCAGCAGCGCGGAGGTGGCCCGGCGGCGGGCGGCCGGGACGGTGGCGGAGCGGCCGTAGCCGCGGGCATCCATCGAGGCGGCGAGCAGCAGGGAGCGCGACAGCGCGTCCTCCAGCACCGGTACCGCGATGGCCCGCACCGCGCGCAGGCCCTTGCCGGATGCGCCGCGCAGCCGCCGGGCCCGACGGACCCGCTGGACGCTCTCGACCAGCTGCGGCGCGACGGTGAGCGCCACGACGACGGCGACGCCCAGCTCGTACAGCGCCGCCGGCAGTGAGCGGAGTGCGCGCTTGGGGTTGGCCAGCGTGTTCGCGGCGCCGACGCAGCAGAGCAGCACGGCCAGCCGCAGGCCGTCGTAGAGCGCGGCGAGCATGTCCTCGGCGGTGACCGGCCCGCCGAGCTCGATGCCGGCGGCCGCGGCCGGCAGGTCGACCTGCGGCAGCACCACCAGCACGTGCCCGTCGTCGCCGGCACCGAGCAGCGCGTTGAAGACCACCCGGATCCCGATGACGACCAGCCCGAGGATCAGGTAGCTGGAGAACGACCGCGCCCACGGGGCGTCGCCGCGGCGGGACACGACGACGTAGCCGAGGACTGCCAGCAGGACGCCGAGCAGCAGCGGGTTGGTGGTCCGGCTCGCGACCACCGCCATGCCCAGGGCCCACACCCACCACGCGACGGGGTGCAGGGCCCGGGGCAGGACGGTCACGGTCCGGCCTGTCCGCGCCGGCGGCGGGCCTGCAGCAGCCCACCGCTGGTGAGCAGGAGCACGACGCCGCCGGCGGTGAGCGCCGCCACGAGCCCGCTGCCTGCGTCGTCCGAAGAGCCCGCCGCCGGCGCCGCTGCGACGGGGTCGGAGGTCGAGGTGGAGGCGGTCGCGCTCTGGGTGGGGGAGAGCTGTTGCTCGACAGGCACTTCTGGCGGCGTGCTGGGTGTCTCAGTGGTTTCGGACGGAGCCGGTTCCGGAGCCACCGGCGCAGGAGCAGCCTGCGAGGGGGCCGCTGGGGCGGGGGCCGGGGCGGCTGGCGCCGGGGCGGACGGCGCCGGGGCGGCCGGCGCTGGGGCGGCCGGCGGCTCCTGGGCGGGAGGGGCGGGAGGGGCGGCCAGCCGCGGCGGGCGCGCCGACGGCGGGTCACCCGCACCGAAGGACCAGCCTTCGACGGTGCCGGCCGGTGGGTCGTAGGCGCCGGCACCCTGCCCGCTGTAGGCCCACGTGCCACCTGGCTCGGCGTGCCAGTACGACCAGGAGGCTCCGGCGGGGGAGGCCCGCTGGCACGGGTCGTCCGCGGGCTGGCCCGAGATGCGGCAGACGAAGTAGCCGGAGCGGTCCGCGGCCGCCCTCGTGGGCGGGAAGCCCGCGGCCTGCAGCGCCTCGACTCCCGAGGCGGGATCGCCGCCCGTGCAACCGGTCTGCACCCCGCCGCCGAGGGAGGCGAAGTCGACGAGAACCGTCACCTCCGCCGCGCTGCAGCCGTCGGCGACGGCGGCCGGCGCCGTGGCCACGACCGCCCCGCCGAGCGGCAGGAGCAGTGCGGTGGTGGCGAGGGCAGACCGGAGCCGGGTCACGTCCCGCAGACCTCGCGGAAGGCGCTGGCCGGGCTGACCGCCGTCTCGCCGCCGAGGACGACGACCTGCGACGGGGCCAGGCGCGCGAGCTCGTCGGCCACGACCTGCGGCAGGCAGTCGCTGCGCGTCAGCAGCAGCGGCGCGCTGTCGGCGCCCGCGGCCGGGACGCCGGCGAGCGCGTCGGCGAAGTTGCCACCGGTCGCCAGGTAGACGCGCTCGGACGTGCCCGGCCAGAAGGCCCGGCTCGTGCGAACGGCCGTCTCGTACCGGTCGGCGCCGGCCAGTCGGTTCACGCCGCCCTCGGTGTAGGCGCGCAGCTGCTCGAGCACCGCGTCGGAGATGACGGCGGTGCCGCCGAGCACGGCGATGTCGGCCGGCTCCAGCGCGCTGAGCGCCGCGGCCGTGCCGGCCGGGATGCGGCCCTGCTCGACGAGCAGGACCGGGCTGGCGGTGAAGGCGCCGACGGCCCCGCCGGCCAGGGCATCGGCGAAGCCCTGCCCGGTCGCAATCAGCACCTGCGGGACCGGCGCGGTGAAGGTGCGGGTCGCGACCTGCGCGGCCGTGTCGTACCGGTCGGTGCCGCCGACGCGGGTGACGTCGCCGGCGGTGTAGGTCGCCAGCTCGGCCACGATCGCGTCGCTCACGGCGCTCGGGCCGCCCAGCACGACGATCGAGGCGGGCGCGAGGCGGGTGAGCTCCGCGCGCACCGGGGCGGGCAGGCCGGCCTTCGCGACGGGCAGGACGGGGCCGCCCTCGACGGAGGCGGCAGGACCGCCCGCCAGGCCATCGGCGAACTCGGTGCCGGTGACGACGTAGGCGACGGGCACGCCGGGCTCGGGGAAGGCCTCGCGGCTGATGTCGGCCGCAGTGGCGTAGCGGTCTGCGCCGGCGCGGCGCAGCACGGAGCGCACGACGTCGCGGGCCGAGGCCGTGAACGTCGTCCCGGCCAGCGCGGGGAGCGCCTGCGCGGTGGCGAACAGGTCGCTGGTCGTGGCGTCGGCCGTGCCCCGGCTCAGCCCGCCGTCCTCCTGCTGGGTGCTCACGAGCCAGGCGACGCCCTCGGGCGAGGAGGTGCCGAGCGCGCCGAGGCCGAGCAGGGCGTAGCCGGTGCTGTTCACCGGCGCCTCACCGGCAAAGCTGCCGTCGGCCTGCTGCTGCTCGAGCAGCCAGCCGGCGGCGGCCTGCGCGACCGCGCTGTCACCCTCGTCGACGGCGGCGAGCGCCTGCAGGACCAGGCCGGTCGCGTCGATCGAGCTGCTGCACTCCTGCCCGGCTGCCGGGTAGTCCTGCGGGAAGCCGCCGTCAGCGCAGGCCGCGCCGAGCAGCGCCCCGACCGTGCCGGCCGGCGCGGTCGCCTCGGCGGCGTCGAAGGCCAGCAGGGCGAAGGAGTGGCCGAACAGGTTGGCGAAGTCGCCGAAGGAGGAGCGGTCGGTGAAGGTGCCGTCCTCCTGCGCCAGCGAGGCGAGCTGGGCGAGCAGGTCGGTGCCGGCGACGTCGGTGGCGTCGCCGCCGGTCAGCTCGACCACGGTGGCGAGCTTGGCGGTGGCGCCGACGTAGGCCGAGCCGGCCGTGTCGAACGGCGCGCCCTGGGTGTACTCCTGGACGGTCGAGGTGGACTCGACCCGCGACAGCGTGCGGCTGAGCGCGCCGTCCTGGCCGCCGGCGGCGAGCAGCGCGAGCGCGCTGTCGAGCGTCCGGCCCCAGTCGGTGAACGCGATCGTGCCGCCCGCACCGTCCGGGAAGCTCCCGGTGACGGTGCCCTGCTGGCTGAGCTCGCCGGCGAGCCAGCCCGCGGCGGCGGCGACCTGCGCGGGGGTGGCGGCTGCGGGGGCGGTCTGCGCCGCTGCGGCCGGGGCCCAGGCGACGGAGGTGAGGGCCAGGGCTGCGACGGCAGCCCCGGCCAGGAAGGGACGAGCTGATGTGGTGAGCACGGGTGCCTCTCAAAGAGCGGTCCGCGACAGGACCCTGGCACCCCTCGGACGACGACGCCCCCGCTGCCGACGTGCGGCACGGGGGCGTGAACGGACGGGGGACGTCCGGGCTCCGCCCCGCTGACCTCGACGGTACGAAGGAGCCGCTCGCTCCCGGGCGGGCGTTCCGGCTCGTGCCCTGCGTTCGGGCACCTACGGTTGCGGGTCAGCGCCGGCTTCGGACCGGCTTTCCCCGCTCAGGAGCGTGTTCGGTTGTAGCGGGGCCGACCCTAGCGCACGGTCGACGACGTCAGCACGTCCCGTAGGGCGCTCCGGTCACGACCCGCCTAGCGTTGCGGCGTGGAGACAAGGGTCGGTCTGCGGCACCTGCTGCCCTACCTGCGGCCGCACCGGCGCACGCTCGCCCTGGTCGCCGGGCTCACGGTCGTCGGCTCGGTCCTCGCGCTGGCGTCGCCGCTGCTCACCCGCGAGGTGCTCGACGCGGTCCGCGAGGGCCGGCCGACCGGCGGCGCCGTCCTCCTGCTCCTGGCCAGCGTGGTGGGCGGGGCGCTGGTGGGCGGGTTCGAGCGCTACCTGCTGCAGCGCACCGCCGAGGGCGTGGTGCTCGGCGCGCGCACCGGCCTGGCCGCTCACCTGCTGCGGCTGCCGGTCGCCGAGCACGACGCCCGCCGCTCCGGCGACCTGCTCTCGCGGGTCGGCGCCGACACCACGCAGCTGCACGCCGCCGTCACGTCGGGGCTCTTCCAGCTGGCCAGCGGCGCCGTCATCGTCAGCGGTGCGGTCGTGGCGATGGCGCTGCTCGACCCGGCGCTGCTCGCCGTCACGCTGCTCAGCGTCGGCGTCGCGATCGGCCTGGTGGTGAGCGTCTCCCGCCGGGTGCGGCTGCTGTCGACGCTGGCGCAGGCGCGCGTCGGCGACATGACCGCCGCCGTCGAGCGCTCCCTCGGTGCCGTGCGCACCATCCGTGCAAGCAGCGCCGAGGAGCGCGAGACCGCCTCCGTGGCAGGCAGTGCCCGGGCGGCGTACGACGCCGGACTGCGCGCCGCCCGGCTGACGGCGCTGGTCTCCCCCGCGAGCAGCCTGGCGGTGCAGGGGTCTTTCCTGCTGGTGCTCGCGCTCGGCGGTGCGCGGGTGGCCCGCGGTGACCTGACGGTGGCCGACCTGGTCGCGTTCGTGCTCTACCTCTTCCTGCTCGTGCTGCCGCTCGCCCAGGCCCTGCAGGCCTGGACGACGCTGCAGGCCGGGCTCGGTGCGCTGCAGCGGGTGGAGGAGGTGCGCGCGCTGCCGGCCGAGGACGATGGGGGGCCCGAGCCGGTCGCGCTCGATCCGGCCGCACCGCTGCTCGAGCTGCGCGACGTCGACTTCGCCTATGCCGCAGGCGGTCCGGTTCTGTCTGGCATCAGCTTCGCGATACCGCGCGGCACGCGCACTGCTCTGGTCGGACCCTCGGGCGCCGGCAAGTCGACGGTCCTGGCGCTGGTCGAGCGCTTCTACGACGTCACCGCGGGGAGCCTGCTCGTCGGCGGCACCGACGTGCGCGCGCTGCCCCGCACCCAGCTGCGCGGGCTGCTCGGCTACGTCGAGCAGGAGGCCCCCGCGCTGGCCGGGTCGATGCGCGACAACCTGCTGCTCGCCGCGCCGGGCGCGACGGAGGTCGAGCTGCAGGCGGTCGTCGACGCGGTCAACCTGCGCGAGCTCGTGGACCGTGCCCCGGACGGCCTCGACAGCGAGGTCGGCGACGGCGGGGTGCTGCTGTCCGGCGGCGAGCGCCAGCGGCTGGCCATCGCCCGGTCGCTGCTCTCGGCGCCGCCGCTGCTGCTGCTCGACGAGCCGACGAGCAACCTCGACTCCCGCAACGAGGCGGCACTGCGCGCTGCGGTCGACGCGGTCGCCCGCGACCGGACGCTGCTCGTCGTCGCGCACCGGCTGTCGACGGTCGTCGACGCCGACCAGATCGTCGTGCTGGAGGGCGGTCGCGTCGTCGCGGTCGGGCGGCACGACGAACTGCTCGAGACTAGCCCGCTCTACCGCGAGCTGGCGGCGCACCAGCTGCTCGTCCCGGCCGCCGGGTGAGCGGCGCCGGACCGCTCGCCCTGGTCGGCAGCGGGGAGTACCTGCCGGTGCTCGAGCACGTGGAGCGGGCCCTGCTCGACGGTCGCCCGCCGCGCTACGTCCAGCTGGCCACCGCCGCCGCCCCCGAGGGGCCGGAGTCGCTCGGGCGCTGGCACGCGCTCGGCCGCGCGTCCGCCGAGCGCCTGGGCGTGCAGCAGGTGGTCGTCCCGGTGGTCGATCGCATCAGCGCCGACGACGAGGAGCTGGCAGCGCTCGTCGACGGCGCCGGGCTGGTCTACCTCTCCGGCGGCAGCCCGCCCTTCCTCGCCCGCACCCTGCGCGGCACCGCCGTCTGGCGGGCGGTCGAGCGGGCCTGGTGCGAGGGCGCCGCGCTGGCCGGCTGCAGCGCCGGGGCGATCGCGCTCACCGACCACGTCCCGGACCTGCGCCACCCGCTGCGCGAGGCCGAGGCGGGCCTGGGGCTGCTGCCGCACGTCCGGGTGCTCCCGCACTTCGACCGCCTCGCCGGGTGGGTCCCCGACCTGCTCCTCACCCGGCTGGTCGAGACCCCCGCCGGGGTCACCGTGGTGGGGATCGACGAGGACACCGCGCTGGTCGGCGGGCCGCACACGTGGCGGGTCGAGGGCCGGCAGTCGGTCTGGGTGCTCACCTCGGACGGCCGCACGGAGCACACCGCCGGGAGCACGCTCCACACACCGGGTTGATCCCGCGAGGACCACTTCCACCCGGCTGCTCATACTGTCGCGCTGTCGGTCGGGCGAGCGCGGGGCCTGAACCGGCACGGGCTACGGTCGGCCCACCGCCCGGTCGGTGCCCGCCGGCGGTCCCTGCCTTGAGAGGACGACCCCTGTGCGCGCGCTCCACGTCACCGACCTGACCGGCCCCGACGCCCTGCAGGTGGTCGACGTCCCCGAGCCCGTCGGCGGCCCGGACGACGTGGTCGTCGACGTCAAGGCCTGCGGCGTCGCCTGGCCCGACCTGCTGCTCACCCGCGGCGAGTACCAGATCAAGCCGCAGGTCCCCTTCGCGCCCGGCGCCGAGGTGGCCGGGACCGTCCGCAGCGCGCCCGCCGGATCGGGCCTGTCGGTCGGCGACCCGGTCGTCGCCGTCTGCGGCGTGGGTGGCTGGCAGGAGACCGTCACGCTGCCGGCCGCGAGCGTGCTCGCCCTGCCGGCCGGGGTCGACCTCGCCGTCGCGGCCGGCCTGCCGTTCAACGCCCTCACCGTCCACTTCGCGCTCACGCGGCGCGGTCAGGTCAAGGACGGCGACACCGTCCTGGTGCACGGAGCCAGCGGCGGCATCGGCATAGCGGCCGTCCAGCTCGCCAAGGCGTACGGCGCCCGCGTTCTCGCCGTCGTCTCCACCCAGGCCAAGGTCGAGGTGGCGAAGGCCGCCGGCGCCGACGAGGTGCTGCTGATCGACGGCTTCAAGGACCGGGTCAAGGAGCTGACCGGCGGGCGTGGCGTCGACATCGTCGTGGACCCGGTCGGTGGTGACCGCTTCACCGACAGCCTGCGCTCGCTGGCGCCCGAGGGCCGGCTGCTCGTCATCGGCTTCACCGGCGGGGAGATCCCCCAGGTCAAGGTGAACCGGCTGCTGCTCAACAACGTCAGCGTCGTCGGTGTCGGCTGGGGCGCCTTTCTCATGTCCGCACCGGACTACATGCAGGAGCAGTGGGCCGAGCTGCGCGCGCTCATGGAGTCCGGCGCCTTCGTCCCGCCGGCCGTCGTCGAGCACCCCTTCGACGAGGCTGCCCAGGTGCTTCGGTCCATGAACGACCGCACCCTCGCCGGAAAGGCCGTCCTCGTCGTCTGAGCCGGGGATCCCGATGTGGCCCCGCCCGCAGCCCCG
>JBBSLB010000061.1:0-12062 GCA_038255675.1 Mycobacteriales bacterium | reverse complement strand
CTGGCGCGCACCCGCTGCGACTCCCGCCGGTAGCGGTCGACGAACGCCGCCTCGCCTCCGACACCGCGCAGCACGCGCAGCCCCGCGACGGTGTCGGTGCCCAGGGTCGTGAGCCGGCCGAGGTCGGTGCGCTGCACGGCCTGCCGGCGGTGCAGCGGCTTGAGCGCCGGGCCGATGACCAGGCTGAAGGCCGGCACCCCGACGAGGACGACCAGCCCGAGCGCGACCGACGACGACAGCAGCAGCACGGCCACGAGCGCGAACGCCACGACCGAACCGGCGCCGCGGGCGGTCACGTCGAGAGCGCGCGCGACGGCGAGCGTGTCGGTGGTCCCGACGCTGACGACCTCGCCGGTCGACGTCAGTCGCCGCAGGTCGGCGCCGAGCCGGACCGACTGGCCGGCGACCCACTGCGTCGTGCGGAAGTAGGCGAGCAGGAAGTTGCTGACGGCCAAGCGGTGCCGGCTCACTCCCGCGCCCGCCTGGACAGTGCCGATCGCCAGCAGCACCAGGGCCCAACCCAGCAGCGCGTCGCCGTCGCGGCCGGCGATGCCCTCGTCCACGGCCCGACCGAGGACGTAGGGTACGACGGCCTGGCAGGACATCCACAGCACGCCGAACAGCACCCCGCCGGCGACTGTCCACGCCTGCAGCCGCAGGACCCTCAGCAGGAAGCGCACCGGGCTGCGCAGGTCGGGGGCGCCCGGGTCGGCGAGGGGGAGGGGTTGCACGTGGGCCCACGCTACGGCGCCCGTCGAGCGCCTTTCGGCTACTCGGGCGCCGGTCGCACCGACCGCAGCGAGCTGAGCAGTCCCAGTGCGCCGATCAGCACGAGCCCGGTCGGGAGCACCCACTCGCCGTCGACCCGGACCGAGCTCAGGTCGTCCAGCAGGTAGAGGGCCCCGACGAGCAGCAGCACCAAGCCGGCCATGAGCGACAGGCTGTCCCGGTCATGACGTGACACGACGCACCTCGATCTGTCCGGCGCCGACCCCGAGGTCGAGCGCCACGTCCGCGTCGCGGGCAGGGCTGCCCACGACGAACTCCTCGGCCAGGTCCGTACCGTCCTCGCCCGCCAGATCGCTGCGCGAGCCGTCCAGCTCGCGGACCACGATCTCGCCCAGGCCGACCTCGGCTGACACCTGCACCGTGAGGTCGTCCGGCACCAGCACGATCAGCACCCCGACCCCGACCTCGGCGTCGAGGGCCCGGCGGGCGCCGCCCGGCTCGAGCTGCCGCAGGTCCAGCGTCGCCTCGCCTGCTCCGAGCTTGTAGGAGCGGTCCCGGACGCCGGCGTCGGCCGGCACCCAGGTGCGCTCACCGACCCCGCCGCGCAGCGAGCTGGGCGAGCCCTCGAACAGCGCGGCCGGGACGAGCAGTCCGGCAAGCAGGAGCCCGACCAGCGCGAGCCAACGGGCCCGGCCCCACCAGGTGCCGAGCACCAGGCCCGCCCCGACGATGAGCAGGGCGACGGCCAGGACGCGGGCGACGGTCAGGCTCTCGACGCCGTTCTCCCTCAGTGTCAGCAGGATCCCGGTCACCAGCACGGTGACCGACAACGTGAGCGTGCCGAGCACGGAGCGCTCCCGTGGGGCCCGGACGGCCGGCGGTGGCGCGCCTCCGTCACTCCAGGCCGGCGGGCCGTACGACGCCGTCGCGAGGGGTGACGGGCCGTAGACCGGGCCCGGGGCGGGCACTTCGCGGCGCTCGCGCAGCACCAGGTAGCCCAGCCCGCCGAGGACCAGCAGCACGCCGAGCCCGGGGCCCCCGTCGAAGCTGATCCCGAGGACGACCACGGCGGCAACCACGATCACGACGACGCCCGCCACGCTCAGCCCGGTGCCGGGCCGGCGCAGCAACCGCTCGGCCGCCGACTCCTGCTGGTCCACGCGCGGCAGCAGCAGCCAGGCGAGGGCGTAGAGGACGAAGCCGGCGCCACCGAAGACAGCGAGCACGGCGACGGCGACGCGCCAGAGCACGGGATCGGTCGAGGTGTAGCGCGCCAGCCCGGCGCAGACGCCGGCGACGACCTTCTCGTCAGCATCGCGGGCCAGTCGGGGCGGGGGCGGTGGTGGGCCGGGGGGCGGGTCGAGCAGGGTCTCGGTCATGGCAGCGACTCTGGCCCGGTCGGGCGCCGCTGCCATCAGGGAACGACCCTGGTCCTGCCCTCAGGGTCGTTCCCTGAGCCGCACCGGGCCCGCGCGGTGGGAGCCTGCCGGTGTGACCGCCCCGACCGCACGGACGCACGCCCGGCCGCCCCTGCGCCGGATGGTGCGCGCGACGTCCGGCCGCGCGCTCGGAGGGGTGGCCGCGGGGCTGGCCGACCATCTCGGCCTGTCGCCGCTCGTGGTCCGGATCGCCTTCGTCCTGCTCACGCTGTCCGACGGTGCCGGGCTGCTCATGTACGCCGCGCTGTGGGTGCTCGTGCCGCAGGGCGAGGTCCGGCCGGCCCGCACCGGTGACGACCGTGCCCAGCTGCTCGCGCTGACGGCCCTGGGCGCCGGCGGTCTGCTGCTGCTGCAGGTGGCCGGCCTGTTCTCACCCGCCATCGCCCCGCTGCTCCTCGTCGTCGGCGGCGTCGCGCTGGTCTGGCGGCAGGCCGATGCGGTGCAGCGCGCCCGCTGGCGCACCGCCGGGCGGCGCGGCCCGGTCGTCGTCGCCGCCGGATCCGCGCTGGTCGTCACCGGCCTGATCGGCTTCCTGGCCACCCGCGGCGAGCTGCAGCAGGCGCGCGAGGGGCTGCTGTCGACGGTCGTCGTCGTGCTGGGCCTGGCCGTGCTGACGGCCCCCTGGTGGGCGCGGACGGCGCAGGAGCTGCGCGCCGAGCGGCGCGAGCGGATCCGCTCGCAGGAGCGCGCCGAGGTCGCCGCCCACGTCCACGACTCGGTGCTGCAGACCCTGGTCATGATCCGCAAGGCCGCCGACGACCCGCGCGAGGTGAACCGGCTGGCGCGCACCCAGGAGCGCGAGCTGCGGACCTGGCTCTACGACCGGCCGGCCCCCGAGCTCACCCTCAGCGGCGCCCTGGAGGCGGCGGCAGCGGAGGTCGAGGAGGCCCACGCGATCGCTGTCGAGGTCGTTGTCGTGGGGGACTGCCCCACCTCGCCGGCGGTGGTGGCCCTCGTCGCCGCCGCCCGCGAGGCGCTCACCAACGCCGCCAAGCACTCGGGGGTCGACGTCGTGCAGGTCTACGCCGAGGTGCTGGAGGACCGGGTGGAGGTCTTCGTGCGCGACCGCGGCAGGGGCTTCGACCCGGCGACCGTCCCGCCGGACCGGTACGGCCTGGCCCAGTCGGTCGTCGGCCGGATGGAGCGGCACAGTGGCCGCGCGGTCGTCCGAAGCACCCCGGGCAGCGGCACCGAGGTCCGGCTGGAGGGACGTCGATGACCGGCCCCCTGCGCATCGTGCTCGTCGACGACCACCGGCTGTTCCGGGCCGGCGTCCGCAGCGAGCTCGGCGAGGACGTCGAGGTCGTCGGCGAGGCCGGCACCGTGGCCGAGGCCGTCGCGGTCGTGGTCGCCACGCAGCCAGACGTGGTGCTGCTCGACGTGCACATGCCTGACGGGGGTGGTCGCGCGGTGCTGGCCGGCGTCGGCACATCGGCGCCGGACACCCGCTTCCTGGCCCTGTCGGTCTCCGACGCAGCCGAGGACGTCATCGGCGTGATCCGCGGCGGGGCAAGGGGTTACGTCACCAAGAGCATCTCGACCGAGGAGCTCGCCGACGCGGTGCGCCGGGTGGCCGGTGGCGACGCCGTCTTCTCGCCGAGGCTGGCGGGCTTCGTGCTCGACGCCTTCTCCGGCACGTCGCCCGCGCCGCCGGACGCGCCCGTCCAGGACGACGACCTCGACCGGCTGACGGCCCGTGAGCGCGACGTGCTCCGCCTGATCGCGCGCGGCTACACCTACAAGGAGGTGGCGGCCGAGCTGTTCATCTCCGGAAAGACGGTCGAGACCCACGTGTCGTCGGTGCTGCGCAAGCTGCAGCTCTCGAACCGCCGCGAGCTGTCCCGGTGGGCCGCCGACCGGCGCCTGGTCTGACGCTGGGACAAGTACCGTCGTCGGCATGACCCGCCCGGCCCCCTCCAGCCGCGAGAGCCGGCTCCTGGCCCCGCCGCGACCCGGTCGGCTCGGCGCGTGGGCCTACGCGCTGCGCACCACCAACCCGCCACCCGGACGGGACCCGCGCACCCTCGACCCGGTCACGAAGTGGTTGGTCGTCACACGCGCCGCCGTGCTGCCGATGACGCTGCTGGCCGGGCTGGTCGCCGGGCTGCTGGCGGTGCGCGCTGACGGCTTCTCCTGGCCGCTCTGGCTGCTCGCGCTGCTCGGCATCCTCGCTGCACACGTCTGCAACAACATCCTCAACGACCTGTCCGACACCGACGTCGGCCTGGACACCGGTGCCTACCCGCGCGCCCTCTACGCCCCGCACCCGATCCTGTCGGGGATGGTCCGCCGACGGCAGATGGGCCTGGCCGTCCTGGGGCTGATGGCCGTCGACCTGGTCGTCATGGTGGTCCTCGCGCTGCAGCGCGGCTGGCCGGTGGTGGCCTTCGCCCTGACTGGGCTGCTGCTCTCGATCGCCTACACCTCGCCGCCGCTGCGCCTCAAGGCGCGCGGGCTGGGCGAGCTCGACGTGCTGCTCACCTGGGGGCCGCTGATGGTCGCTGGCACCTACTTCTCCGCCGTCGGCGAGCTGCCCTGGCAGGTCTGGCTGGCCAGCGTGCCGTACGGCCTGCTCTGCACCAGCGTGCTGATGGGCAAGCACATCGACAAGCTGCCGTACGACGCGGCGACGGCCACGCGGACGCTGCCGGTCGTGCTCGGTGAGGTCGCAGCGCGCGGCACGACGATCGCGATCCTGGTGGCCTTCTACGCCACGACCGGGCTGGCCGTCGCCCTCGGCGCGCTGCCCTGGCCGGTGCTGCTCGTCGCGCTCGCCCTGCCGACGCTGCGCAAGGCAGCGGCGGCGCTGCGGGAGCCGGCGCCCGCGGAGCCGCCGCCGGGCTTCCCCGTCTGGCCGCTGTGGTTCGCGGCGATCTGCTTCGTGCACGTCCGCCGGGCCGGCGGGTTGCTCGTCCTGGGGCTCGCGCTGGCTGCGGTCACGGGAACCGGCCTGCCTCTAGGGTGATGCGGTGCTCGACCTGCTGCTCGCCGTCGTCACGACCGCGCTGCTCGTGTCGCTCGCCCTCGCGGTGCTCTCGGCCGTGACGCTGGCGCCGTTCGTCGTCGGCCTGCAGATGGCCGAGGGTCGGCGCTTCTCGACTGCGCGCGCGGGTGCGCTCACCCTCACCGGCGTGGGGGTCTCGCTGCTGCTCACGGTGGTGCTGGTCCGGGGCGACCGCGTCCCCACGCCGGTCGCCCTGCTCCCGCTGCTGCTCGCCTGGGGCGGCCCGGCGGCGCTGGGGCTGCTTGCCGAGCAGGACACCGGGCTGGGCGGCCGCGCCGGCCGCCACGAGTAGTCCGCGCGGCAGCTAGGCCGCAGCGCGCCGGAGCTCGCGCAGCGCCGCGACCGCGAGGTCGGGCTGGTCGGTGAAGAGCCCGTCGATCCCCGCGTCGGCGAACGCGAGCAGCTCCTGCGTCGCGTTCAGACCCGTGGGCAGGAAGGGGGTCTCGGCGCGGAACGTCCAGACGTGCACCGCCAGGTCGGCCGCGTGGGCGTCGGCGACGAAGGTCGACGGGGCGGCGAGCGAGCCGTCGGCCAGGCGGGGCAGGACCCGGTCCTTGCTCGGCCCGACGGCCCACGCCCACGCCGCCAGCGCGCGCAGCGCGGCGGGGGTCGACAGGGCGTCGTCAGCGGGGATGTCGTCGAGCAGCACCGTCAGGCGCAGCGCGGTGAGCTCCGCCAGCTCGCGCAGGCTGTCGTGGGCGAAGGACTGCAGCACCACCGGGTCCTCCGCGGTGCGGTGGCCGTGGGCGTCGAGCCTGTCCACAAGCCGCTGCTCGAGCGGCAGGCCGACCGAGCGGAAGTGCTGCGGGCTCTTGGCCTCGATGTAGACGCCGATGGTGCGCCCGAGCCGGTGTGAGGAGCTCCGCGCCAGGTCGAGCACCTCGTCGAGCGAGGGCACGGGGAAGCAGCCGTCGTACACCGTGCTGGCGGGTCGCAGCTCGGGCAGCCGCTCGACCGCGCGCAGGGTGCGCAGCTCGGCAAAGGTGAGGTCCTCGCTGAACCAGCCGGTGATCTCCTCCCCGTCGACCGACGTGGTGGTGCGGCGGTCGGCGAACTCCGGCCGCGCGCTGATGTCGGTGGTGCGGCCGAGCTCGTTCTCGTGCCGGGCGACGAGCACGCCGTCGGCCGTGCAGACCAGGTCGGGCTCGATCATGTCGGCGCCCTGCGCGATGGCCAGGCGGTAGGCGGCGAGGGTGTGCTCCGGGCGGTAGCCGGAGGCGCCGCGGTGGGCGATGACGGTCGGCGCGACGGCCGGCTGGTGAGCCACGCGGTCAGCCTGGGCCCTGCGGGGGCCGTCGGGGGCGTCTTCGGGGAGAAGGGCGCGTGTCGCGTCGATGGCTAACGGGTGGTGACGACGCGGAAGGCCTCGGCCAGGCGGCCCTCGGGCAGTCCGGCAACCTTGGCCCGCTCGCCGAGCCAGCCCCGCAGCATGTCCTCCAGCCCGTCCATGTGGGCGGTCTGCGAGGCGTGAGCGCGCAGGGCAGCGAGCTTGCGGTCGAAGACGTCGGTGATGTCGACGAAGTGGTCCGGGCCTGTCGCGGTGCCGCCCATGACCCACACCTCGGGCACCGCCCAGGCCTCCAGCCCCTCGGCCGCGAGCTCCAGGTGGGCGAAGGGGTTGCGTGCGTCGGGGTAGACCGCGGCGATCGCGGCCTCGCCGGCGGCCAGGTGGTCGGGGTGCGAGGCCGCGATCCGCTCCCAGTTTCGCTCCGGCGACTGGATCATCATCCGCTCCGGCCGCACCTGGCGCACGACCCGGCTGATGTCGCGACGCAGCTCCTGCGTCACGGTGAGCCGGCCGTCGGGGTAGCCGAGGAAGACGACGTCCTCGACGCCGAGCTCCTTGGCTGCGGCGCGCTGCTCTGCCTGGCGGATCCCGCCGATCTCACCGCGCGGGACGTCGGGGTCGAAGCCACCGGCGTCGCCGTCGGTGCAGATGCAGTAGGTGACCGCCGTGCCCTGCTCGGTCCAGCGGGCGATGGTTCCGCCGGCGCCGAAGTCGACGTCGTCGGGGTGCGCCGTCACCACCAGCGCCCGCTCGACCGGACTGCTCTGCTCTGCCATGTGCGCCTCCTCGGGAACCGGTGCCCACCTCATCACGGGCCGGGCTTGCTCACCCATCCGGGTGATCCGCCCGGCTGCCGTCGTCGTCGATCGACCAGACGGGCCTCGATCCGCCCGCCGTCCGTCGCCGGAGGGAGCCCGTCATGACCACCTGCGTCGTGCCCGTACCGCACGAGGAGCCGTCCGCGCCGTCCGCGACGTCCGCGACGACGACGACCAAGCGCGCGCTGCTCGTGCTCAGCCATGGCATGGAGCGGGCCTTCGACTCCGGTCGGCCGGGCCTGGTGCTCGCGCTGTTCCAGGAGCGCGCGCACTTCGACGTCGAGGCGAGCCGCTACGCCGGTCTGGCCGCCGCCGGCAGCACCGTGGTCGTCGCGTTCCGCGGGAGCATCGCGGGGCTCCCGCCCGGGGTGGTCGCCGTCGCCCTGGCCGATGGGGACGAGCTGCTCAGCGAGTGGACGCTGGTGCTGCTGTCCGGCCCGCTCGGCACGGCGCTGGTCGCCGTCGAGGACGGCCGCCTGGCTCCGGGTGAGCGCAGCCTGCAGGCCAGCCGGCAGTTCACGTCGCGATGGACCTTCCGCCGTCATGCCGCCGCCGTCGAGGCGGCGCGCCTGCTCGACGCGTTCGGGGACCGGCTGCCTGCGGCCACCACCGCCGCCGCCCGGGCGCACGTCGCAGCGGCGTTCGGCGAGCCGGAGTCGCCGATCGAGGCTCAGCTCGGCGCGACGGCTGAGCATCTGGTCCTGTCCCTGGAGGCCGGAGCCCACCGGGCGTCCCGCCTGCGCGCCGAGCTCGACGCCACGGTCCAGGTGGCGGAGCACGACCATCTGACCGGTCTGCACAACCGGGTCTACCTCGAGCGCTTCCTCGACGGAGGTCCGGTCCAGGGCACCGCCGTGCTGCTCGTGGACGTCGACGGCCTCAAGGGGCTCAACGACGACCTCGGCCACCTCGCGGGGGATGCCGCCATCGCCGCGGTCGCCGTCGCGCTGCGGCGGTGCAGCCGAGCCGGTGACGTGCTCGTGCGCTGGGGAGGTGACGAGTTCCTGCTCCTGCTCCCCGGGGCCGACGAGGCGGTCGCCCTGCGCGTGGCCGACCGGATCACCGGGGCCGTCCTGGCTGCGGGCATGCCCGCGCCGTGGGGGGACCGGCCGCTGTCGGTCTCCGTCGGGGTCTGCGCCGACGCCTCGACGAGGATCCCCATGGAGCGGCTCGACCAGGCGCTGTCGGCGGCCAAGCGGTCAGGCAAGGGGCGGGCCGAGCTCGCCGGGGGTGTCGGCCCGCGGACCTAGACTGGTCGAGGTGAGCCTGTTCGCGGACGACGACCTCTACGGGCCGGCCGTCCTCGCGCCCGCCCGGCCGTCGGTCGACCGCCTGCTCGAGGGGCTCAACCCCCAGCAGCGGGCGGCCGTCGTCCACGAGGGCGGACCGCTGCTCATCGTCGCCGGAGCCGGCTCGGGCAAGACCAAGGCGCTCACGACGCGGGTCGCCTACCTGCTGGCCGCCCGGGCGGTGCAGCCGGGCGAGGTCCTGGCGATCACCTTCACCAACAAGGCGGCCGGCGAGATGCGCGAGCGCGTGGCCGCAGCCGTGGGTGCGCGCGCCCGGGCGATGTGGGTGCTCACCTTCCACTCCGCCTGCGTGCGAATCCTGCGCGCCGAGGCCAAGAAGCTCGGCTTCACGACGACGTTCTCGATCTACGACTCGGCCGACGCCCAGCGGCTGATGACCCTGGTCTGCCGCGACCTCGACCTGGACCCCAAGCGCTTCCCGGCCCGGGCGATGAGCAACCAGGTGTCCGACCTCAAGAACGAGCTGGTCGACCACGACACCTTCCGCGCGAAGGCCGAGACCTTCCAGGACAAGCAGCTGGCGGAGGTCTACGCGGCCTACCAGGGGCGGTTGAAGCAGGCCAACGCCCTCGACTTCGACGACCTGATCATGACGACGGTCGACCTGTTCCAGGCCTTCCCGGACGTCGCCGAGCACTACCGGCGGCGGTTCCGCCACGTCCTGGTCGACGAGTACCAGGACACCAACCACGCGCAGTACGTGCTCGTGCGCGAGCTGGTCGGGGCCACCGGCGGCAGGGGCCCGCGGGCGACGGCTCCGGGTGCGGTCGCCCCGGCCGAGCTCTGCGTGGTCGGTGACGCCGACCAGTCGATCTACGCCTTCCGCGGCGCCGACATCCGCAACATCGAGGACTTCGAGAACGACTACCCCGACGCGACCGTCGTGCTGCTGGAGCAGAACTACCGCTCGACTCAGACGATCCTGTCGGCGGCCAACGCGGTGATCGCCAAGAACCCGAGCCGCAAGCCCAAGCGGCTGTGGACCGACTCGGGCGAGGGCGACCAGATCGTCGGCTACGTCGCCGACAACGAGCACGACGAGGCGGCCTTCGTCGCGGGCGAGGTCGACCGGCTGGGCGACGAGCACGGCGTCAAGGCCCACCAGGTGGCCGTCTTCTACCGGACCAACGCGCAGTCCCGCGTCTTCGAGGAGGTGTTCATCCGGGTCGGCCTGCCGTACAAGGTCGTGGGCGGGGTGCGCTTCTACGAGCGCAAGGAGGTGCGTGACGCGCTGGCCTACCTGCGGGTGCTCGCCAACCCGGCCGACATCGTCAGCCTGCGTCGGATCCTCAACACGCCGCGCCGCGGCATCGGCGACCGCGCCGAGGCGTGCCTGGAGGCGTTCGCGTCGCGCGAGCGGGTGCCGTTCGCCGAGGCGCTGCGCCGCTGCGACGAGGTGCCCGGCATGGCGACCCGCAGCGCGAAGTCGGTCCGCGAGTTCGCCGACCTCCTGGATGAGCTGCGTGCCCTGGTGGAGGGCAACATGCCGCCCGCCGAGGTGCTCGAGGCGGTGCTCGACCGCACCGGCTACCTCGCCGAGCTCGCGCAGAGCGTCGACCCCCAGGACGAGAGCCGGGTGGAGAACCTCTCCGAGCTGGTCGGGGTGGCCCGCGAGTTCAGCGAGCGGCACCCCGAGGGCGGCGTCGCGGAGTTCATGGAACAGGTGTCGCTGGTCGCCGATGCCGACCAGATCCCCGATCCCGACGGCGACGGCGACGGCGTGGTCACCCTGATGACGTTGCACGCCGCGAAGGGCCTGGAGTACCCCGTCGTCTTCCTCACCGGGCTCGAGGACGGTGTCTTCCCGCACCTGCGCACCCTCGGCGACGAGCGCGAGCTGCAGGAGGAGCGCCGGCTCGCCTACGTCGGCATCACCCGCGCGCGGGAGCGGCTCTACCTGTCGCGCGCCCACGTGCGCAGCGCCTGGGGCCAGACGTCGTACAACCCGCCGTCCCGGTTCCTCGACGAGGTGCCGGAGGGGCTGGTCGCCTGGCAGCGCGGGGAGTCCTCCGTCGCCGCACCCGCTCCGGCGCTCTCGCGGGCAGCCGACCGCCTCGTGGGCACCGCCCGCGGCCGCACCGCCGGCCCCGGGCTGCGGCCCATCCCCAACCTCGAGGTGGGCGACCGGGTCACCCACGACGCGTTCGGGCTCGGCACCGTCACCGCCACCCGCGGTGCCGGTGACTCCAGCCAGGCAGAGGTCGACTTCGGCGGCAGCACCGGCGCCAAGTGGCTGCTGCTGCGCTACGCCCCGCTCGAGAAGCTCTAGCCCCCGGCCGCTCGCCGAAGGCGAGCTAGATGTCGACGCCGCGCTTGCGCAGCCAGGTGAGCGGGTTGACCGGCGTGCCGTCGACCCGGACCTCGAAGTGCAGGTGCGGGCCGGTCGACTGGCCGGTGTTGCCCTCCTTGCCGATCTGCTCGCCGGCAGCGACGCGCTGCCCTGTGCTGACCAGCAGGCGCGACATGTGGCCGTAGACGGTGACGGTGCCGTCGCCGTGCACGATGCGCACGGCGCGGCCGTAGCCACCCTCCGGCCCGGCGCTCTTCACGGTGCCGGCCGCGGTCGCGTAGACCGGTGCGCCGACGCCGGCGGCGATGTCGATGCCGGCATGCAGGCGGCCCCAGCGACGGCCGAACGGGGAGGTGAGGCGGCCGGTGCCCGGACGGACGTAGGCCGCGCCGGAGCTCTCGGCGGCCGCGGCGTCCCGGTCGCGGGAGGCCCGCTCGGGGGCGGGTGGGGGCGGCGGGGTGTTGGCGACGGCCAGGCCCTGCGCCAGGGCCGTGCCGAGCGCGATGTTGACCTGCTGGTCGACGGGCGCGACGGGCTCGGCGGCCGGCAGCTCGACCGGCTGAAGGGCCGCGGCGGCGGTCACGCGCGGCGGGGCCTCCACCGCCGAGGCCGGCAGAACGGCCATCCCGGCGAAGGCGATCCCGGCGGCGGCGAGCAGGACCCCGGGCAGCAGCACGACGCGGGTGGGGGAGGGGTCCTTAGGGGCTGCATGGCGTGGCCGAGACTGCTGCGCAGGCACGTGGTCAGGCTCCGTCGTCGGGGTCAGGACAGCCGAGTCCAGCCCCCTCGTGGGGTCTGCGGCTCGAGCCTGACCCGCCCCGTGGAGGGGACGTGGAGGCGGGTCGTTACCGAGACGTTATCCATCGTCATGGCTTCGAAGCAAATCCCGGCGGCTTCTGTTGTGAACATCTGGTCACGTGCAGACACCGGATCAGGCGGTGGTGGACGCCTCGTCCCGGGTCGTACGGGGCGCGGCCAGGGCCGGTGGGACCGGGCCTGCCGCCGCCAGCCGGGTCACCCCGGCGGTGCGCGTCGTGCCGTCCTCGTCGAGGTGGGCCAGCAGCGTGGCGATGTCGTGGACGACCCGTCCGTCGATCGGCAGCGACATGTGGCCGACGCCGTGCAGCAGGACGTTGCGGGCCGACAGGTCGGGGTGGACGACCCGGGCTGAGCGCTTGGGGACG
>JBBSLB010000060.1:0-12077 GCA_038255675.1 Mycobacteriales bacterium | reverse complement strand
GAGCCTGGTCCTGCTGCTCGGGCGGAGACCGGGCGAGGCGCTCGATGAGCTGGTGGCGCCGCTCCTCCTCCTGGGCCGGCCGGGGCGGCTGCTCGCCGCCCGCCAGGTGCGGGGCTGCGCACGCACCGCCGGTCCCGGCGACCTGCGCCCGTACTTCGTCCCGGCCGGCTCACGGCTGCGGGCCGCCGGCACGGCGCTGCTCGACCGGTCCTCGGGCACGACTGCCGTCCCGACGGTCGAGGAACGGCCGGGCGAGCCGCCCGTCTCGCCGCTGCGCCGCCTGGCCGGCCGCCCCGGTGCCCGGTTCACCGCGGTCCTCCTGCTCCTCACACTGCTCGCCGTGCGCGACCTGCTCGGTGCCGGCGTGCTGTCCGGCGGACGCCTGCTGCCGGCGCCGCCGGGAGCGGGCGACCTGTGGGCGGCGTGGGCCGCGGCGCAGGACGAGCCGCACCTCGCCGTGCTTGCGGCCCTGGCCACCGCCTTGCTCGGAAGCACCCGGGCCGCGGTCGATCTCGTGCTGCTGGGCTGCGTCCCGCTGGCCGGGGCCGTCGCGTGGGCGGTCCTCGGGCGGGTGGTCCGCCACCGGCTGCTGCGCGCCTGGGCAGCGGCCACCTGGGCGCTGCTGCCGGTCGCGACCGGGGCGGTCGCCGCTGGCCGGCTCGGCGTGGCCATCGTCCATGTCGTGCTGCCGGCTCTGCTCCTGGCCGGCTGGGAGCTGCTGACCGGCGACCCGCGGACCCGGGGCTGGCACCACGCCTGGGGGCTGGGCCTGGCACTGACCATGGTCGCGGCGCTGCAACCCGTCGCATGGCTGCTGGTCGCCGTCCCGCTGCTGGGAGTGTCCGCCGCGCGCGGCTGGGCTGCGCCCGCGGCCCGTCGCCGGCTGCTGGCGTGTGCCGTCGCTGCGCTGCTCCCAGCGCTGCTCCTTCTTCCGTGGGCGCCCGACCTGCTGCTCGACCTGCAGGGACCCGGGCGCACCACCGCAGGGCTCGCCGAGGCGGCACTGCCCGCCTGGCACCTGCTGCTTCTCCAGCCCGGCGGCCCCGGCGTGCCCGCCCTGCTCGTCACCGCGCCCCTCGTGCTGGCCGCGCTTGCCGGCCTGCTGCCGGACTCCCGGCCCCGGCTGGCCGCCGCCGGCTGGGGCCTCGCGCTCGTCGGGCTGACCGCCGCAGTCCTGCTGTCGCGCAGCACCTCCGGCGGCCAGGCCGGGTGGCCCGGTGTCCCGCTCGACCTTGCCGCGGCCGGCCTGCTGCTCGCCGTGGTGGCCGGGGCCGACGGCCTGCAGGAGCGGCTGGCGCGCACCGCGTTCGGCTGGCGCCAGCTCACGGCGGTGATCGTGGTGGTCGCGGCCGCAGCCGTGCCGGTGGTCAGCGCTCTCGACTGGGTGCGCCGCGGCGCCGACGGCCCCGTGCAGCGGGTCGACCGCGCGCTGCTGCCCGCCTACCTGCGGGCGGAGCTGGCCGCCGACACAGGAGCACGCGCCCTGGTGCTGGCACCCCGGTCGGACGGCTCCGTCGGCTACACGATCACCGGACCCGACGGTCCGCGTCTGGGCGGCGCGCCCGACCCGGCGCCCGACCTGGCCGGGTCCGTCGCCGCGCTGCTCACCCCCACCCCTTCGACGGCCGCAGACGCCCTGGCGGACAGAGGGATCCGCGTCGTCGTACTCACGAGTGGCTCGCCCGCCGCGCTCGATGCCCAGCCCGGCCTCGCTCGCGAGCCGGGTGAGCGTCCGGCGCTGTGGCGGGTCCTGCCGACGGGCCGAGCGGCACCGGCACCTCCGTCTGCCGATCGGGTGGGCGTGGCGCTGCAGACCCTGCTGCTCCTTGCCGCCGCCATCCTGTCCGGGCCCGGGCTGCGTCCCCGCCACGGGCTGCTCAGGCAGACCCGCCCGTGAGCGGAGCCGCCCGCCTCGGGCTCGCCGCGGCCGTCCTGACCGCGGGCCTGGTCGCGACGACGGTCGGCGCACCGGAACGAACCGAAGACCCTGTCCCGCAGCTGGTCCCGATCACCTCCACCTCTGCGGTGTGCCCCGGCGTGCCCGCCGACAGCACCCTGTCCACCGGCGGCGGCGGCGCGGCGACGGTGACCGGTGGCCCGCTCGGCGGGCCGGCCGTGCCACTGGGCCTCGGGGCGGTCGAGCTGCCTGAGCCTGGTGATGTCCCGTACGTCGTGTCGGCGCAGGGCGATGGCGCCGCGGGGCTGGTCGTCACGCAGGCCACCCGCACCACCACCGGCACCGCACGCGGGCTGGCTGTCCTTGCCTGTCCGACCCCCGGCACATCGAGCTGGTTCATCGGTGGGGCGACCACCGTCGGTGCCCTGACCGAGCTGCTGCTCGTCAACGTCGAGCAGGCACCCGCACTCGTCGACGTCCAGGTCTGGACCGCCAGCGGTCCGGCCGACCCGCGGGGCGGGCGCGGGCTGGTGGTCCCGCCACGTGGTCGGCTCGTCGTACCGCTGGACCGGCTCGCACCCGACCGCGACCTGCTGGCGCTGCACGTCGCGACGACCCGTGGCCGGACCGCCGCGTCCGTCCGCACCAGCCGTCGCGACGGCCGGACCCCGCTGGGCACCGACTGGCTGCCGCCGACGGCCGCGCCCGCGAGCGAGGCCGTCGTCCCCGGGCTGCCTGCCGGTCCCGGCGGCCGGAGCGTCCTGGTGGCCAACCCGAGCGAGGTCGACGCCGTCGTGCAGGTGGAGCTCACCACCGACGACGGACAGCTCGCCGAGCTCCCGGTCGAGGTCCCGGCCGGGACCTCTGTCGTGGTCGACGTCAGTGCGCAGCTGCGTGGCACGCCCGCCGCCGCGCGGGTCGTCTCCGACGGGCCGCTCGTGCTCGCCGGTGCCGTCATCGTGGATGAGCAGAGAGCGCCGGTCCGCGAGAGATCCTTTGCAGCAGCAGTTCCGGCTCTCGAGGGGGGCGCCCTGCTCCTCTCCGCAGACACCCCCGGGGTGCAGCTGCTGCTGTCCGCCCTGTTCACCGACGCCGTCGTCGAGGTGGCGGGGGAGCGGGTCGAGGTCCCGGGCGCGACCACCGTCGCGGTGCCCGTGGCGGCCACGGCGGCCCAGGTGCGCGTGGTCTCCGGCGAGGTCCACGCCGGCTGGTGGGCCCGCGAGCGGGGGAGGGCGGGGCTGTTCACCGGCGGGCTCCCGCTGCGTGCCCCGACCCGGACCGCGCTGCGGCCGGTGGTCGTCGCCGACCCCGGCGCCGGGCGCTAGTCGCCGTCTGGCGGGTCGACCTCGTCCGGGTCGATCTGCAGCAGCCGGGCGACCTGGTCGACGACGACGTCGTGCACGAGGTCAGCGAGGTCTTCACGGTCGGTGGCCCGGGCCTCGAGCGGTCGGCGGTAGACGACGACCCGAGCGGCAGTCCGCCGACCTCGGGGGTCGATCCCGGCGGGCAGCAGCCGGCCCAGCGGCACCGCGCCACCGGCCGTCTCGTCGGCCACGACGTCGTCGTCGTAGACCGCGTCGCTGTCGGCGGCGACGGCCGGCACGTCCTCCACCGCGAACTCCACCCCCTCGAGCTCCTTGGCCCAGCGCTGCTCGAGGTCCTCCACGGCGTCCAGGACGAGGTCGTCGAACCGCTCGCCGCGCGTCTGGGATGCCGGGACCCGCACCTCGCGCCCGCCGACCACGACCGTCATCGGCAGCAGCGGCCCGCGCAGCCCGCGGCCGTGCCGGTCGCGTCGCCGCTGTCGCCGGGCGGCTGCAGGAGCGCCGTCTGAGGGCATCGGGATCACGCGCCGAGGGTAGGGGAGCGGCCCGCCCCCGTCGGCCAGGTGCGGCGCGTCGCTCGTCGGGCCCCCGGCGTTGGGCTACCGTCCCCGCCCGTGAGCCCTGTCCGGCGCTGCTCCCGCACTGCGTGCGCCCTCCCCGCTGTCGCGACGCTCACCTACGTCTACGCCGACCGCGCCGCCGTCGTGGGTCCGCTGGCGGTCCATGCCGAGCCGCACTGCTACGACCTGTGCGAGGAGCACGCGTCCCGCCTCACCGCCCCGCGGGGCTGGGAGGTCGTCCGGCACGAGCCCGAGCACCCCGACGTCGAGCGGGCCCGCAGCAGCGACGACCTCGAGGCGCTGGCCAACGCCGTGCGCGAGGCCGCCCGGCCCCGGCCTCACGCGCCGCCGGGCAGCACCGAGAGCGGCACCGGCCGGCGCGGCCACCTGCGCGCCCTGCCCACCCCCAGCTGAGCGCTCCGTCCGGTTCGTCCCCGACACGCCGGGTTCTCAAGTCTGCATCTGTGCGGCCGAAGCACCGTGGCAGTCGCCCCTCCACCTGCCACCCCGTCCGGGAGCACCGATGTCGCTCGTCACCACCCCCACCCGCGCCCTCGCCGTCTGCGGCACCTGCGCCGGCAACCGGGTCACCTCGATCACCATGACGCTGACCGACGGCTCGTCGGTCGACTTCAGCTCTTGCCACGCCTGCGAGACCAAGTCCTGGAAGCAGGACGGCCGCGAGCTCGACATCAGCTCGGTGCTCGGCAAGGCGCAGAAGCACAAGCCGGCCGCCTAGCCCCAGCCCCTAGGGTCGGGGCATGACCCGCGACCTCTCGAACATCGTCAAGGCGTACGACGTCCGTGGCCTGTGCCCGGGCGAGCTGGACGCCGACATCGCCAGGGCGCTTGGCGCCGCCTTCGCCCGCTTCGCCGGCAGCCCCCGGATCGTCACCGCCCGGGACATGCGCGAGTCGGGCGTCGAGCTGAGCCGGGCCTTCGCCGAGGGGGCCACGAGCCAGGGCGTCGACGTCGTCGAGGCCGGCCTGGGCTCCACCGACCTGCTCTACTACGCCGCCGGCACGCTCGACGTCCCCGGCGCGATGTTCACCGCCAGCCACAACCCGGCGCGTTACAACGGCATCAAGCTGTGCCTCGCGGGAGCTCGTCCGGTCGGCCAGGACTCCGGCCTCGCGCAGCTGCGCGCCGACGCCGAGCGCTACCTCGACGAGGGGCTGCCGTCCTACGACGGCGAGCCCGGCACGGTCACGCAGCAGGACCTGCTCGCCGACTATGCCGCGTACATGAAGGAGCTCGTCCCCGGCATCGAGGACATCCGACCGCTGAAGGTCGTGGTGGATGCCGGCAACGGGATGGGCGGGCACACCGTCCCGGCCGTGTTCGAGGGCCTGTCGCTCGAGACCACGGAGCTGTACTTCGAGCTGGACGGAAGCTTCCCGAACCACGAGGCGAACCCGATCGACCCGGCCAACACAGCCGACCTGCAGGCCAGGGTGGTCGAGCTCGGCGCCGACATCGGGCTGGCCTTCGACGGCGACGCCGACCGCTGCTTCGTCATCGACGAGCGCGGCGAGATCGTCAGCCCGTCCGTGCTGACAGCCCTCATCGCCGCCCGTGAGCTGGCCAAGCACCCGGGTGCGATCGTGATCCACAACCTCATCACCTCCAAGGCCGTGCCCGAGGTGGTTGCCGAGAACGGCGGCACGCCCGTGCGCACCCGGGTCGGCCACTCGTTCATCAAGGCCGAGATGGCCCGCACCGGCGCGGTCTTCGGCGGCGAGCACTCCGGCCACTTCTACTTCGCGGAGTTCTGGAACGCCGACTCCGGCATGCTCGCCGCTTTGCACGCGCTGGCCGCGCTCGGGACCCAGGACGGCACGCTGTCCGAGCTGCTCACGACCTACGACCGCTACGCCGCCAGCGGCGAGGTCAACTCCACCGTCGACGACCAGGCCGCCCGGGTCGCGGCCGTCAAGGAGCACTTCGCCGACCGGCCGCAGGACGAGCTCGACGGCCTCACCGTCGAGCTCGAGGGCGGCGCGTGGTTCAACGTGCGGGCCAGCAACACCGAGCCGCTGCTGCGCCTCAACGTCGAGGCGCCCGACCTCGCCACGATGGAGCGCGTGCGCGACGAGGTCCTCGGCCTCATCCGCAGCTGAGGCACCCGTTGCCCGTGATCGCTGACGTGGCCCGCTCGGCGGCGGTCGCCCTGCAGCTGCTGACCCGCATCCCGGTACGCCTGGCCACGGTCACCGACGCGGACCTGCGCCGGTCCTGCGTGTTCTTCCCGGCGATAGGCCTGATCGTCGCGGCGGCCGGCGTGCTGACCCGCTGGTCGCTGGCCGCGCCCCTCGGCCGCACCGCCGCGACGGTGCTCGCCGTCACGGTCATGGTGATGATCACGGGGGCGTTCCACGAAGACGGCCTGGCCGACAGCGCCGACGGGCTGTGGGGCGGGATGACCCCGGAGCGGCGCATCGAGATCATGCGCGACAGCCGGTTGGGCACCTACGGCGGCGCGGCGCTGTGCCTGTCGCTGCTGCTCCGCGTGGCACTGCTGGCGCCGCTGCCCCTCGACGTCTTCGCCCCGGCCGTCGTCGCCGGACACGTGCTCGGCCGGGCCGCCGGCGTCCTGCTGGCCGGCACGCTGCCGCCCGTCGCGGACCAGGGACTGGGTGCCAAGGTGATCGGCCCCCGAGGCGCGGGCACCTGGCTCTGCGTGGGGCTGCAGGCGGTGGCCGTCGCCGCATGGGCGGTCGGCTGGTCGCTCTGGCTGCCCCTGGCCGTCGCGCTGCTCGCCGTGGGACTGGTGCGCCGGACGGCGCGGCGACGTCTCGGCGGACTGACGGGGGACCTGCTGGGCGCGGTGAACCAGGTCGCGCACATCAGCGTCATGGCCGCCGTCGTCGCCGTCGAGCGGACCGTGACGTGACCGACGTGACCGACGTGACCGACGTGACCGACGTGACCGCCGTGAAGGACGTCGCCGGTCTCGTGGCCGCCGTGCGGGAGACGTCGCGGGCCGCCCGGGCCGAGGCCGCGCACCGCCAGGGGCTGCTGGCCAAGCCGCCCGGCAGCCTCGGACGGCTCGAGTCCCTGTCGCTGCAGCTGGCCGCTGTCGCCGGGTGCTGCCCGGCCCCGGTGTCGGCGCGGCCGGCTCTGCTGCTGGCAGCCGCCGACCACGGTGTGCACGCCGAGCAGGTGTCCGCATGGCCGCAGGCGCTCAGCACGGCGATCGCCAGCGGATGCGTGCGCGGCGACTCCGTCGCTGCCGTGCTCGCCGCCCGGTCGGCCGTACGCCTGGTGGTGCTGGACGTCGGACTGATGTCGCCGCCGCCACCCGGGCCGGGGCTGCGGAGCCGCCGCGTGCGCGCCGGCACCAGGAACCTGCTCCTCGAGGACGCGATGACGCAGGGGGAGACCGCCCAGGCGCTCCTTGCCGGGGCCGACGCCGCCGGCGAGCTGCTGGACGACGGAGCCGACCTGCTGCTGCTGGGCGAGGTCGGCATCGCCAACACCACGGCTGCGGCCTGCCTGACCGGCCACCTCACAGGCGCCCGCGCGACGGAGGTCACGGGTCCCGGTGCGGGGGCTGATGACGCCGCGCTGCACCGCAAGACGACGGTGGTCGCCGCGGCCCTGGCCCGGGTCGGTCCGGAGCAGGACCCGGTGCGGGTCCTGGCCGCGCTGGGCGGACTCGAGCACGCTGCACTCGTCGGCGCGATGCTGCGCGCGGCGGCGGCGGGCGTCCCGGTGCTGCTCGACGGGGTGAGCACGACCGCCGCCGCACTCGTCGCGGTGCGGCTGTGCCCCGAGCTGTCGGGCTACCTGATCGCCTCGCACCGGTCCTCTGAGCCGGCCGCCGGCGTGGCCCTCGCCCACCTCGGCCTGGCCCCGCTGCTCGATCTCGACCTGAGACTGGGCGAGGGGTCCGGCGCGCTGCTCGCCCTGCCGCTCGTGCAGGCGGCCGCGGCGGTGCTCTGCGACACCGGGCTCATCAGCGAGCTGTAGCGCCGAACCGCCCGGCAGGTCGGTGGCTAGAGTCCGGTCCCATGAAGCTGGATGCCGCACTCCTTGAGATCCTGGCCTGCCCCGTCGACCACAGCCCGCTGCGGGCCGACGAGGCTGCGGAGGAGCTCGTGTGCACCGGCTGCGGGCTGGCCTACCCGGTGCGGGACGACATCCCGGTGCTGCTCGTCGACGAGGCGCGCAAGCCCCAGTGACGGTCGCCGAGGACCTGTTGGACGACGTCGCCCGGCTCGAGGCCGGTGACCCAGGGCGGATGCTGCCCGACGTGGCCTCGGCCGCCGCGCAGGTGCGCGAGGCCGCCGTGCTGGCCGCCGAGGCCGGCGTGGCGCGGTTGGCCGAGGACGGCCGCCCTCGGGCGGTCGTGGTGTGCGGGATGGGCGGTTCCGGGATCGCCGGCGACGTGCTCGCCGCCGTCGCCGGGCCAAGCTGCCCCGTGCCGGTCATCACCCACCGCGGCTACGGCCTGCCGGCCTGGGTCGGTCCGGTCGACCTGGTCATCGCCGTCTCCTGCTCCGGCTCGACCGAGGAGACGCTCTCGGCGCTCGAGGAGGCCGTCCGTCGCGGCTGCCGGCTGATGGTCGTGGGCAGGCAGGGGTCTCCCGTCGACGACCTCGGCCAACGCGGCCGGGCGGTCCACGTCCCCGTCACCCAGGGCCGCCAGCCACGGGCCAGCATGTGGGCGCTGTCGACCCCCCTCGTCGTCGCCGCCGCCGAGCTCGGTCTGCTGTCCGCGTCGGCCGAGGTCATCGAGGAGGCCGCCCGCACGCTCGAGCAGGTCGCCGACCGCTGCCGCGTCGACGCCGGCTCGCTGGTCAACCCGGCCAAGCGCCTCGCGCTCGACCTGCAGGGCCGGCTGCCGGTGCTCTGGGGCACCAGCCCGCTCGCCGGCGCGGTGGCGTACCGCTTCGCCTGCCAGCTCAACGAGAACGCCAAGACGGCGGCCACGTGGGGCACCCTGCCGGAGGCCAACCACAACCAGGTCGTCGCCTTCGACGGCCCGATGGCCGGTGCCGTGGCGTCCGGGGACGACGACCTGTTCCGCGACCGCGGCGAGGACGACGACGCCGAGGGGCGGTTGGCGCTGGTGCTGCTGCGCGACACCGAGGAGCACCCGCAGGTCGCGCGTCGCGCCGAGGTCAGCGGCGAGCTGGCCCGCGAGCGCGACATCCCGGTGCTGGCGCTGCGCGCCGAGGGCAGCTCGTCGTTCGCCCGCCTCGCCTCGTTGGTCGGCACCACCGACTGGGCGTCGGCCTACCTGGCGCTTGCGCTGGGCATCGACCCGACCCCGGTGGACGCCATCACCGCACTCAAGCAGCGCATCACGGGCTGAGCCCTTGCGCTTCACGACCATCAGGCGGACGGTGGACGGGTACCCCTCGTAAGGAGGCGGCCATGTCCACCCTGCACTGCCCGCTGTGCGACCTGCGCTTCCGCTACGGCAGCGAGTACGACCTCCACGTGCGCGAGGACCACGCGCCGCCGGCGCAGCTGCACCGGCCGCCGCCCAGGCCGCGCGCCGACGACGCGAGGCAGCGGTCCGCGCACGAGCCGGTGCTGCACCTGCCCTGGTAGCTCAGGACCGGAGCAGCGCCATCCGGTAGGTCGCGACCGCGGTCTCGACGTCGTCGGCCTCGCGCCGGAAGCGCACCTCGACCGGGAAGCTCGCCCGGCCGCGCTCCTGGACGCTCGCGCGCACCCCGGCCTCGTCGCCGGTGAGCACGGCTGCGGCGAGCAGCGGCCCGGTCGCGATCGCCGCGTAGCCGATCTGCGCGTCCTTCACCAGCGGCACGGCGCCGGCCTCGACCAGGTCGCCGAAGACCGACAGCAGCTCGACGAACGCCGCGGTCTCGCCGAGCCCGAAGATGGCCGCCGCGTGCGGGCCGCCGACGTGGTTGTGCAGCTCCGGACCGGCGTCGAGCCGGAGCAGCGCCGGGGCGGTCGTGAGGACCCTGACGCCGAGGGTCCCGACGAAGCCGCGGTTGCCGTGGATGAGCGACGCGATGTCCATCGCCGGACCCTAGACCGGGGTGTCCTGCGAGCATGGGCGGGTGCCCGCCCTCCCGCCGTCCGACGTCACCGACCTGGGCCTGGCCGAGTCCGGCCGGCGCCGGGTCGACTTCGCCGAGCGGGCCATGCCCGTGCTCGGCCTGCTGACCCGGCGCTTCGCCCGCCAGCGCCCGCTGGAGGGGGTGCGCGTCGCGGCCTGCGCCCACGTGACCCCTGAGACCGCGGCGCTGGCCCGCACGCTGACCGCGGGCGGCGCCGAGCTGCACCTCGCGGCCAGCAACCCGCTGTCCACCCAGGACGACGTCGCGGCGGCGCTCGTCGTCGACGGCATCGCCGTGCACGCGCGGTACGGCGTCGACCGCGCCGGGCATGCCGGTCACCTGCGCGCAGCGCTCGAGGCCCGCCCGCACGTGCTTCTCGACGACGGCTGCGACCTCGTCGGGCTGCTGCACGCCGAGCGGCCCGATCTGCTCGACGGGGTACGGGCGGGCGGCGAGCAGACCAGCACCGGGGTGCTGCGGCTTCGGCAGATGGCCGCCGACGGCGCGCTGCGGCTGCCGGTGGCGGCCGTCAACGACACCCCCATGCAGCTGCTCGTCGCGAACCGGCACGGCACCGGTCAGTCGACGCTCGACGCGGTCATGCGCGCCACCGGCACCCTGATCGCCGGCACGATCGTCGTCGTCGCGGGCTATGGCTGGTGCGGCAACGGGATCGCCGCCCGGGCAAGGGGCATGGGCGCCTCCGTCGTCGTCACCGAGGTCGAGCCCCGGCGCGCTCTGGAGGCGGTCCTGGACGGACACCGGGTGCTGCCGATGGCGCAGGCGGCGCCTCTGGGTGACGTCTTCCTCACCACGACCGGCGATCGCGACGTGCTGACCGCCGAGCACTTCGCGTTCATGAAGGACGGCGCGGTCCTCGCCAACGCCGGGCACTTCGACGTCGAGGTCGACGTGGAGGGGCTGCTGGCCGCCTCGGTCGCCGTCCACCGCCGGGTGCGCCCACACGTCGACGCCTACGAGCAGCCCGACGGTCGGCGGCTGCTGCTGCTGGCCGAGGGCCGGCTGGTGAACCTCGCCGCGGCCGACGGCCACCCTGCCGCCGTCATGGACATCTCCTTCGCCGTGCAGGCGCTCACCGTGGAGTGGCTGGCCCGCGCCGACCTGGCTCCCGGGGTGCACGAGGTCCCCGCGGCCATCGATGACGAGGTCGCCCGCACCAAGCTGGCGGCGCTCGGTGTCGAGCTCGACGTGCTGACGCCCGCCCAGGAGCGGTACCTCTCGACGTGGCAGGGCTGACCAGCTCCGGGGCGTACCTGCTCTCGGGCCACGACGGGCCGTACGCCCTCGAGCACTTCACCTGCGTCGGGAACGGCGGCAGCTGGTCCTACGACGGGGTCCGCGCGGACCCGGCCACGGGGCTCCCGCTCGGGCGGCTCGCCCTGCGCCTGGACGGCCCCACCGTCCGGCTGCACGTCGAGGCGGCCGGCTGGGTCCTGCGCGGCGCGGCGGCCGGCGGGTCGGTGCTCTGGCGGCGGGGGGACGAGGAGCACGAGGTGGCGGCCGACGGGTTCACCGGCAGCAGCCCGGCCCACCTCGTCGTCGCGGCCCGGCTTGGTCGGCCCCGGCTGGTCCTGGTCGAGGTGACCGAGCCGGTGCTCGCGACCCGACTGGTCCAGCGCTCCTGGGGCTGCCTCGGCGCGCAGGAGGAGGTCGACGTCCACGAGGTCGCCGACCTGGCCACCGGGGAGACCGGGCGGGTGCACCTGTCCGGTGACGTCGTCGTCGATGCACCGGGCGTCCGGCTCATCACCCTGACACGCTCGTGACAGGGTTTGGGACGTCGACTGGCGCACCCTGACACGCGGCTGGTAAGGTTAGGCCAGATGACGACGCTGACGATCCACGAGGCCGCGACCACCACCGGGTGGTCGCCCCGCATGCTGCGCTACGTCGAGCAGCTCGGGCTCGTGGAGGCCCCGCGGTCGGCCTCGGGTTACCGGCTCTACGGACCGGCTCAGCTGCAGCGCCTGCGGACCCTGCGCGAGCTGCTGGAGCGGTACGACGTCGAGCTCGGCGATCTGGGCTTCGCGCTGCGGCTTCGCCGCGAGCCCGAGCTGGCCGGCGCGCTCGACGACTGGTTCTCCTCGCAGCTCGAGGCCCCGCCGCAGCGGCCTGAGCCCGAGATGCCCGACAGCGACTGGCTCGCCTTCGAGCAGGACAAGCACTCCCAGCTCCTCACCTCCGGACGACAGGACACCGCATGACCACCGCCACTGCCACAGCGCATCAGGGCAAG
>JBBSLB010000059.1:0-12084 GCA_038255675.1 Mycobacteriales bacterium | reverse complement strand
TGACCGACGACGCCATCGAGCTGGACCTGGCGGCGGACCCCAAGGTCGTCAAGACCTCCACCGGCACCTTCTACGCCAAGACCGTCGTGCTGGCGATGGGCTCGGCCTACCGCAACCTGGACGTGCCGGGCGAGTCCGAGCTGTCCGGCCGGGGGGTGTCGTGGTGCGCGACCTGCGACGGCTTCTTCTTCCGCGACCAGGACATCGTCGTGGTCGGCGGCGGCGACTCGGCGGTGGAGGAGGCCACCTTCCTCACCCGCTTCGCGCGCAGCGTGACGATGGTGCATCGCCGCGACGCCCTGCGCGCCAGCAAGATCATGCAGGAGCGGGCGTTCAACAACGACAAGATCCGCTTCGAGTGGGACAGCGAGGTCCTGGAGGCCGTCGGCACCGACCGGCTCGAAGGCGTCCGGCTGCGCAACCTCAAGACCGGCCAGGAGAAGCTCCTTGAGGTCACCGGGATGTTCGTCGCCATCGGCCACGACCCCCGCTCGGAGCTGGTCAAGGGCCAGGTCCAGCTCGACGACGAGGGCTACGTCGTGGTGCAGGCCCTGCACTCCACCGCCACCGACCTGCCCGGCGTGTTCGCTGCCGGCGACCTGGTCGACCACACCTACCGCCAGGCCATCACCGCCGCCGGCACCGGCTGCGCCGCCGCCCTGGACGCCGAGCGCTACCTCACGACGCTTGAGGACACCCCGCCCGCGCCGCACGTCGGCTTCGACACCGGCATCCCCGCCGAGCCGCCGGACCGCCCGCAGGTGCAGGGCGGACACGGCAGCGCACCGGCCGCGTAGGAATCGCCCGACCGCGCGACCTGTTGCACCGATCGACTCACCCCGCAACCCGAGGAGCACCAGATGGGCGCCACCAAGACCACCACCGACGCTGACTTCACCGCCGACGTGCTGCAGAGCGACAAGCCCGTGCTCGTGGACTTCTGGGCCGAGTGGTGTGGCCCGTGCAAGATGGTCGCTCCTGTGCTCGAGGAGATCGCCGCGGAGAACAGCGAGAAGCTCACCGTGGTCAAGCTCAACATCGACGAGAACCCGGGCGCAGCCCGCGACTACCAGATCATGAGCATCCCGACCATGGCTGTCTTCCACGGCGGCAAGATCGTCAAGCAGATCGTCGGCGCCAAGCCGAAGGCCGCCATCCTGAAGGACCTCGAGAGCTTCCTGTAGGTCCTTGCCGCGCCGGTACTGTCGTCCCCCCGCACCCGGCAGCGAGGAAGGCCCCCTGTGCAGCAGTTCAGCCTCGGCGACGCCGGCCCGGAGGTCGCCGACGTCCAAGCCCTGCTGGTTGGTCTGGGGCTGCTCCCCGAGGTCCCGGCGGAGCCGTGCTTCGACGCGGACACCGACCACGCCCTACGCGAGTTCCAGCAGCGGCGTGGGCTGAGCGTCGACGGGGTCGTCGGCACCGAGACCTACCGGGCGCTGGCGGCGGCCCGCTGGAAGCTGGGCGACCGGCTGCTCTCCCTGGCCACGCTGCCCTACGTCGGCGACGACGTCGCGGCCCTGCAGGAACGGCTGCTGGAGCTCGGCCTCGACGCCGGCCGGACCGACGGCGTCTTCGGTCCGCGCACCGAGCGCGCGCTGCGCGGCCTGCAGCGTGAGTACGGCCTGGTGCCGGACGGCACCTGCGGGCCGGGCACCCTGCGGGCGCTTCGCCAGCTCGGCCGGCACGTCGTGGGTGGTCGCCCGCAGGTCCTGCGCGAGACCGAGGCGCTGCACCGCTCCGGCGCCGCACTGCCCGGCAAGATCGTCGTGCTCGACCCCGGACACGGCGGCAAGGACCGGGGCGCGACCGGGAACGGCCTCGAGGAGGCCGCGATCGTCGAGGAGCTGGCCGCTCGGCTCGAGGGCCGGCTGACGGCCGTCGGCGTCCGCACCCTGCTGACCCGCGGACCCGACTCCTGTCCGAGCGACGCCCGCCGCGCCGAGTTCGCCAACGACGCGGGCGCCGACCTGGTGCTGTCGCTGCACGTCGACCGGTCCAGCAGTCCGCTGTGCCACGGCGTCGCCAGCTACCACTTCGGCTCCGGGAGGGGCGCCACGTCGACGGTCGGCGAGGAGCTGGCCTCGCTGGTGCAGCGCGAGGTCGTCGCGCGTACCGACCTGCTGGACTGCCGCGTGCACGAGAAGACGTGGGAGGTCCTGCGGCTCACCCGGATGCCCGCGGTGCGGCTCGAGCTCGGCCACCTGTCCCACCCGGGCGACGCCGCCCGGCTGGCCGACCCGGCGTTTCGCGACACGGTCGCCGAGGCGGTGCTTGTCGCGGTTCAGCGGCTCTACCTGCCCGCCGACCTCGACCCGCCCACCGGCGTCATGCGGCTGCCGGACTTCGCCGGCCTGTAGTCCTCAGGCGCAGAGCCCGGCCACCCGCTCACGCACCAGCTCGCTGTCCGCCAGGTCCAGCACGAGGTCCCGCGACACCGACCCCGAGGCCAGGCGCACCAGCAGTGACGCCTCGAACAACGCGGACTGCCCGCCGTCCAACAAGGTGCAGTCGGGCGCGATCAGGGCGACGAAGCGCCGCCGCTCGCCCGCCGCGACCTCCTGCGGCGCCTGCACCGCCGGGTCGTCGCGCACCGGGGAGCCGTACGCCTCGGCCCGCCGCACCTGCAGCGCACCGCCCCGGTTCCTCAGCTCCACGGGCAGGACCAGGATGCCGGACTGCGTGATGCTCATCCGCTCGCCGAGCAGGAGCAGCTCGGCGTCGAACGACGCCGCTGCGGGCGGCGTCACCGCCGGCGTCCGGCCGGTCGCGAGGGCCAGGCCGAGCGCCGCCAGCGGCAGGAGCAGAAGCGCTGCGGACCGGCGGCGCGGCGCGGGTGCCCGCGGTTCGGGCGCCGCTTCACGCGGGAGCGACGACGACGTCAGCGTCACCTCCGGGCGTCCCTGCTCGGCCGGCACCGGCTACCTCCTGCTCCACGCCCAGTGCAGCACGGCAGCAGTGCCCGCGCTCATCCGCCCGTCCGGCGGCAGGTCCGCCGCACCAGCTCGTCCAGCGCTCGGACGACCGAGGGGTTCTCCTGAACCCACACCGCCCCCACCGGACCACCGGTCACCCGGACGGTGAGCAGGATCGGGCTCCGCCGCTCCTCCTCCACCGTGCAGTCGGCGACGACCTCCACGGGCAGGTGCAGCACCTGCTCGGTCACGCGGGCGAACCGGCCGACGTAGTCCAGCAGCAGCGGAGCGGCGCGGCGGGTCAGCCGGAGGGTGAAGCCGCGCGCACTGACGTCTTGCAGCCTGAGCTGCTGAGCCGGCTCCACCGTGCTGTCGCCGCGGCCGGCTCCGCCGGGCGCGATGCTCACGACCAGGTCGAGCACCGTGCTGAACGCCTCCTCCGACAGGACGTCCGCGGTCGCCGAGACGCCGAGGTAGGTCGTGGAGGCGTCCACAGGCACCGGTGCCGGACGGAACGGCACCTGCTGGTGACCGGCGACCAGCAGGCCTGCGCCGAGGACGACGACCACGACAAGCACCAGCGCGCGCAGCTGGGTCGACAGGGGTGGGCGGGGTGGCGGAGCCGCCGCAGCGAGCAGCTCGGCGGTCGCCTGGCCACGACCGGGGATGACGATGGTGATGGGCGGTGGCGGCCGCCCGGACCCGGGCACGGGGCGTTCCGGCTACACCGGCCGCAGGAGGGGATCAGGGCTCATCGAGCCGAGCAGTCGCTCGAGCGCGACCTCGACGTCCTCGCGCCAGGACACGGCCGACTTCAGCTCCAGCCTCAGCCGCGGGAAGCGGTGGTGCGGCCGGACGGTCTTGAAGCCCACCGAGCGCAGGTGCTCGGCGGGGAGCAGGCAGGCCGGCGCCTCCCACTTCTCGTCCCCGAAGGCCTCGATCGCACGGACCCCGCGGCGGGTGAGGTCCTTGGCGACGCTCTGCAGCAGCATCCGACCCAGCCCACCGCCGGCGAAGTCGGGGTGCACGTGGCCGGTCATGAGCAGCACCGCGTCGGCGCTCACCGGACTGGTCGGGAAAGCCACCGACCTCGGCACGTAGCCGGGCGGGGCGTACATCACGAACCCGGCCGGGACGCCGTCGACGTAGGCGACCTTTCCGCAGGATCCCCAGTCGAGCAGGGTCGCGGAGATCCACGACTCCTTCTCGAACGCCGTGTCGCCGGCCTCCTTCGCCCGGTCGAGCGCGACCGGGTCGAGCTCCCAGAAGACGCACTGGCGGCACCTGCCGGGCAGGTCGTCGAGGTTGTCCAGCGTGATGTTCACGCAGCGGCGGGTCACGGGCGATCCTGTGGTCGGGGCGGCCTCAGCAGGCCGAGGACCCAGCCCCCGATCGCGCCCAGCAGCAGGCCCAGGGACAGGCCGCCGACCACGCGGCCGGACGGTCGCTCGGACACAGCGTGCTCCTGAGGGCTGGAGAGAGATCCTCAGAGTAGGACGACGCCCGCTCGAGGAACAGGCCCGGAGCCGGATCCGGTTGGACGCCCGCGGGTAGCCTCGGGCCATGTCGACTGGTCCCTCCCCGCGCGCTCCGCGGTCCGGCCCTGGCGTCACCCTCGACGCCTTCACCGACCGCTACGCCCAGCGCACGCACGGCATGACGGCATCGGAGATCCGTGCGCTGTTCGCCGTCGCCAGCCGGCCGGAGGTCGTCAGCCTCGCCGGCGGCATGCCCAACCTGTCGGCCCTCCCGCTCGACGCCGTCGGCAAGCTCGTCGGAGACCTGGTGCAGGGCTCGGGGGCGCAGGCGCTGCAGTACGGCTCCGGCCAGGGCGACCCGCACCTGCGTGAGCTCATCTGCACGGTCATGGCACTCGAGGGCATCGATGCCTCGCCCGAGGACGTCGTCGTGACGGTCGGCAGCCAGCAGGCGCTCGACCTGGTGACCCGCGTCTTCTGCGACCCCGGTGACGTCGTGCTCGCCGAGGCGCCGTCGTACGTCGGTGCGCTCGGCACCTTCGCTGCCTACCAGGCCGATGTCGTGCACGTCGAGATGGACTCCCTCGGTCTGGTCCCGAGCGCGCTTCGCGAGGCGATCGCCGCGGTGCAGGCTTCCGGCCGGCGCGCGAAGTTCCTTTACACCGTCCCGAACTTCCACAACCCCGCCGGCGTCTCGATGGCCGAGGAGCGCCGCGACGAGGTGCTCGAGATCTGCTCATCCGCCGGGCTTCTCGTGCTCGAGGACAACCCCTACGGCCTGCTCGGCTTCGACGCGCCGCCGACCCGCGCCATCCGCGCGCGCGGTGGCGACGACGACGTGCTCTACCTCGGCTCGTTCAGCAAGACGTTCGCTCCTGGGTTGCGGGTGGGCTGGGTGCTCGCGCCGCACGCCGTGCGCGAGAAGCTCGTGCTCGCCGCCGAGGCCGCGGTGCTCTGCCCGCCGCAGCTCAACCAGATGATCGTCGCGGAGTACCTCTCGACGCAGGACTGGCAGGGGCAGGTGAGCGCGTTCCGTGGCATGTACCGAGAGCGGCGCGACGCGATGCTCGACGAGCTGCCCCGCCAGATGCCGGCCGGCACGACGTGGACGCACCCGACCGGCGGCTTCTACGTGTGGGTGACGCTGCCGGGTGACCTCGACGCGAAGGTGCTGCTGCCGCGCGCAGTGACAGCGCGCGTCGCGTTCGTGCCCGGCACAGCGTTCTTCGCCGACGGGCAGGGCCGCAGCAACCTGCGCCTGTCGTACTGCTTCCCGGAACCCGAGCGGATCCGCGAGGGCGTACGCCGGCTGGGCGGGGTCCTCGCCGAGGAGGTCGAGCTGCGCGCGACGTTCGGCTCCGCGGGATCGACCCGTCCGAACCGGCCGCAGGCCGAGGCGCCTGCGCCGGACATGAACTGAGTTCAGATGACGGGGGATCTGCCGTGACCGCGCGCTACCTGGTGCTCGCCGGCGGCCTGTCGCACGAGCGCGACGTGTCGCTCAGGAGCGGCCGCCGCGTGCTCGATGCGCTGCGCTCGGAGGGCGTGGAGGCCGACCTGCGCGACGCCGACGCGTCGCTTCTCGCCGTGCTGTCCGACGGCGGCTACGACGCCGTGCTCGTCGCCCTGCACGGCGGGGCCGGGGAGGACGGCGCGCTGCGCGAGGTGCTCGACGTCGCCGGCGTGCCCTACGTCGGCTCGTCGCCCGCCGCCTGCCGCATCGCCTGGGACAAGCCGACCGCAAAGGCGCTCGCCGTACGCGCCGGGCTGTCCACGCCCGGGTCGGTCGTGCTGCCGCACGCCGCCTTCCGCGAGCTCGGCGCCGGCGCGGTGCTCGACCGGCTGGTCGGCCACCTCGGCCTGCCACTGATCGTCAAGCCCGCGCGGGGCGGCTCGGCGCTCGGCACCAACCGCGTCGACAAGCCCGACGAGCTGCCGTCGGCGATGGTGTCCTGCTTCTCCTACGGCGAGGCCGCGCTGGTGGAGCAGTTCGTGGAGGGCACCGAGCTTGCGATCACTGTCCTCGATACCGGTGATGGGCCGCGCGCGCTGCCTCCGGTCGAGATCGTGCCACTGTCCGGCGTCTACGACTACACGGCGCGCTACACCGCCGGGCACACCGAGTTCTACTGCCCCGCACGGCTTTCCGACGAGGTCGCTGCAGCCGCTGTCGACGCCGCGGTGGTCGCGCACGCCGCGCTCGGGCTTCGCGACCTGTCGCGCGTCGACCTCGTCGTCGACGCCGCGGGCGTCGTGCAGCTGCTCGAGGTGAACACCGCGCCGGGCATGACCGAGACCTCGCTGCTGCCGATGGCCGTCGATGCCGCGGGCCTGTCCTTCGGAGCTCTGCTGCGCGAGCTGCTCGAGCAGGCCGCCGGCCGCGCCTGACGCCATGCTGCTCCCCGCTGCACCCAGTTCGACTACGCAGCTGGGCAACGGGACCGTTCCGGCCCGCGCAAGGGACAACCGGGTGCAGTGGCGAGCAACAGCGCGCGTGCCGGGCGGGGTGGCAACGGGTGGCGCGGTGGTGCGGTCGACCGCGGGACCTGGTCGCCCAGCCGGGCTGCAGGACGTAGCGTCCGCGACATGACGCCCGTCGGAGCGGTGGCCCTCGGGCTCGTCCTCGCCCTCCTGGACCTGCGCATCTCCGGCTTCGACGTGCTGCCCGACGTGCTCGGCTGGTGCGTAGCGGTCAGCGGCCTGTCCCGGCTCACCAGGCTCGACGGTCGCTTCGGCCCGGCGCTGCGATGCGCCCTGCTGACCGCGGTGCTGTCCCTCTCCGACCTCGTCCGGGGGCAGGTGACCACCACGACGGACACGATGACCACGACGTCGGACGCCGCCCCCGCCGGTCTGCACGGCTGGCTCGTCACCGGCTACGGCGTGGCCGGTGTGGTGGTCGTCGTGCTGCTCAGCCTGGCTCTGCGCGACCGGGCCAGGCTCGCCGGTGATCCGCCGCTCGCTGAGCGCTTCACCCTCTTCGCCTTCCTGCAGGCCGGGCTCGGCGTGCTGGCGCTCCTGGGCAGCGTGTTCGCCCTGCTCACCACCGACGACGGGTCGATCGAGCCGACCGGTGGTCTGGCGGCGCTGACGCTGGCCGTCGTGGTGGCTGCCCTCGCCGTTCACGTGTTCTTCCTGCTCGCGCTGCGCGGGGCCCGTGAGCGGCCCTGGCTGCAGGACCCTGCGCCTTCGGTGCAGGAGAACCTGCCGGGCTAGGACGCGGGTGACTCGGCACCCTCCGTAACGGCCGGCTCCACGAGCTGCTCGCCGGCCGCGGTGCGGCATGCGTCGACCAGCGCCTCGGTCTCAGCACGCTCCGTCTGCGCCGCGTCCACGACGTCGGCCAGCTGTCGTGCGTCCAGCTCGCGCACCGCCGTCACGGCCCGATCGAGCACGTCGTACGCGGTCTCGGCCTGCTCAGCAGCCTGGACGCACGGTGCGGGGACCGTGATGAGCAGCGCGCTCGGTGACGGCGAGGCGGCCGGCTCGGGCATGGGCGTGCTTGACGTCGACGGCGCGGCGAGCGGCTCGTCCGGGCTCGACCCGCCGAGCTGACTGACGCCGACCACCGCCGCACCGAGGGCCAGCCCCACGACAAAGGCCAGGGCCGGAAGCAGCACCGACCAGCGGCGCCAGCCCGTCTCGCTCGACGTGGCCGTCGAGGTGGCGCTCGACGTGGCGGGGGGCGTCCGGTTGGGCGGGGTGCTGTCGGACACGGTGGCTCCTGACTTTCGTGACGGTGGTGGCCTCGTGCGGCCCCTGCCCCAGGAGCACGACAGTCGCCCATCAAGACGACGACGATGCTGCCACGGTCGACGAGAGCGGTCCGGGCTGGGTAGAGGGAAGCCGTGCCCCCTTCCGGACCCTCGCGGTTGCGTGCCCTGGACGCCGCGGTCGTCTTCTGGTGCGTCTTCTGGCTGGCCGTCGGCGGGTGGGTGGGCTACGAGCTCTGGCAGCTCTCCCGGCTGGGGACCTCCTTGGCGGAGACCGGGCGCGGGCTGGACGACGCGGGCCGGGCCCTGCAGGAGCTGCGCGGCATCCCGATCATCGGGTCGACGCCGGGGGCGATCGGTGACGAAGTGCGCGCGGCCGCCCAGCAGGCTTCCCTGCGCGGGCAGGCGGCGGCGGCCTCGACCCGTCAGCTGGCCGTGCTGCTGGGGCTGACCACGGCGCTGGTCCCCCTGATCCCGGTGCTGTGGATCTACCTCCCGCGTCGGCGCGCGCACGCGCGTGACGTGTCGCTGGTGCGCCAGGTGCTCGACGGCGACCCGCGCGAGGCCGACGGCTACCTCGCCGCCCGTGCGCTGCGCACCCACCGGTACGACGAGCTGCAGCAGGTCAGTGCGCAGCCGTGGCGCGACTACGAGGCTGGTCGGCACCACGACCTGGCGGACCTTGAGCTGAGCCGGCTCGGACTGCAACGGACCAGGCAGTCTCCGCGGTGACGCCCTGAGCGCCGCCCGCGCGGCCGAGCTCTACGCGGACCTGATCGTCCGGCTGCGCTACGCGGTCGTGGCCCTCTGGATCGGCATCGCCGTCGTGGCGACGACGGTGCTCCCCGGTCTCGTCGAGGGTGGCGACGACCTCGGCTTCGTCAGCCTGGACAACCCGGCGGTTGCCGCCGAGGTGCGGTCGTTCGAGCTGTTCGGCTTCCCGCTGCTGAGCCGGACGGTGCTCGTCCAGCGCAACCCCGACGGGTTGGCACCGGCGGCCCAGGCCAAGGCCCTGCTGCGCGCGATCGGTGTGAGCCAGGGCTCCTACGACGTGGAGCCGATCCTCGGCGCGCTGCCGGTGCCGAACACTCTCGCGCTGTTCCCCGGCGCGCAGGAGCGCGACACGACGGTGCTGACCTACCTGTTCCTGCCCCCCAGCACCGGCTTCGCCGAGCAGCAGGCGGCCGCAGCCGCTTTCGCCCGGGAGCAGATCGACGACCCCGCCGACGGGTACGTCGGGGTGACCGGGTCCATCCCAGCCCGCGCCGCGCAGGCCGAGCTCGTCGAGGACGCGCTGCCGCTGGTCGAGCTCGCGACGGTGGCGGGCATCGCACTCGTGGTGGCGATCGCCTTCCGCTCGCTGGCCGCGCCGTTGCTCACGCTGATCGTCGCCGGCGGCGCGGTCGTGGTGACGCTGCCCGTGGTGGACGTGCTCGGCAGCCTGCTCGGGGTGTCCGTGCCGGCCGACATCCGGCCGGTCATGGTCGCTCTGCTGCTCGGCATCGTGACCGACTACGCGGTGTTCTTCCTGTCGTCCCTGCGTGCCGAGCTGCGCTCCGGTGGCGTCGGGCTCCCGGCAGTGGTGCGGGCCACCGCCCGGACGACGCCGATCGTCGTCGTCGCGGGGGTCACGGTCACCGCCGGGACCGGCGTCCTGATCGTCGCTGAGTCGGCTCTGTTCCGCGGATTTGGGCCGGCGATGGCGCTGTCGGTGCTGGTCGGGCTCGTGGTGGCTGTGACGCTCGTCCCGGCCCTGATGGCTGTCCTCGGCCGGCACAGCCTGTGGCCAGGTGGACCCGACCCCGCTCCCGGCAGCCGGGTCGCAAGGTCGACCAGCCCGCTGGCCGTCGCCCTCACCCAGCGCCGGAAAGCTGCCGTCGTCACCGCCGCCTGCGTGGCGGCGTTGAGCCTGGCGTCGTTGCCACTGCTCGACCTGCGGCTGGGGCTGGGCTTCGTCGCGTCGTTGCCCGACGACGCCCCGGTGTCGGTGGCGGCCGACCAGGCCAGGCTCGGCTTCGCCGACGGGATCGTCGCCCCCACTGAGCTGCTGCTCGAGGCAGACGGCATCGGCGGGGACCCGTTCGCGCTGAGCGCGCTCGGCGACGCGTTGAGCGAGGAGCCGGGGGTCGCCTCGGTGGTGGGTCCGGGCTTCCTGCCCGTCCCTGACGAGTACGACGTCTTCGTCACCGAGGCGGGCGATGCCGCTCGCTACCTGCTGGTCTGGGACTCACCCGCTCTCAGCGCCGGCGCCATCGCGGACCTGAGGGCGCTCAGCGACCGGCTGCCTGCCCTGCTCGCCGACGTCGGCCTGGAGGCGCCACCGCGGCTGGCCGGAGACACCGCGCTGTCCTCGCTTGTCGTGCAGGACACGACGGACGACCTGTGGCGCATCAGCATCGCCGCGCTGGCCGTCAACCTGCTTATGCTGGTGCTGTTCCTGCGCGCGCTGCTGACCTCACTCGCACTGCTGGCCGCGAGCGTGCTCGCTCTGGGCGCGTCGCTCGGGGTGACCGTGCTGGTCTTTCAGCATCTGCTCGGCGCCGGAGAGCTGACCTTCTACGTCCCGTTCGCCGCGGCCGTGCTGCTCGTGTCACTGGGCTCGGACTACAACATCTTCGCCGTCGGCAGCGTGTGGGACCACGCGCGCGAGCTTCCACTCCTGGAGGCGATCCGCGTCGCGGTGCCGCAGACCACGCGGGCGATCGCGGCGGCCGGGATGGCGCTCGCCGTGAGCTTTGGCCTCCTGGCGCTGGTCCCGCTGCGGCCGTTCCGCGAGCTGGCGTTCGCCATGGTGCTGGGCATCCTGCTCGACGCGCTGGTGGTGCGCTCGTTGCTCGTGCCGGCGCTGCTCACGCTGCTCGGTGACCGCGCCCGGCCGCGCCGGGACCGCACGGCATGGGAGTCGGCGCGCAAGGTGGCAGAGGCGTCCTGACGTCAGGGCCGGGCTAGGACTCCGCGCCCGGCTCGATCATCGCGACGATGCGGTGCAGGTCGTCCAGGGTGGCGAACTCGATGGTGACCTTGCCCCTGGCGTGGCCCATGTCGACCTTGACCCGCGTCTCGAAGCGGTCGCTCAGCCGGTCGGCGAGCTCGACCAGGCCCTGCGGCTGCGGGCGCTTCGCGCGGCCGCCGCGAGCAGCGCGCGGCTCGCCGTCGGACTGCGCGAGCTGCACCGCCTCCTCGACGCCGCGCACCGAGAGCCCCTCGGCGACGACGCGCGTCGCCATCTGCTCCTGCGCCTCAGGCGTCGGCAGGCCGAGCAGCGCCTTGGCGTGACCGGCCGACAGCACCCCCGCGGCGACGCGACGCTGCACCGCAGGCGGCAGCTGCAGCAGCCGCAGGGTGTTGCTGATCTGCGGACGCGAGCGACCGATCCGCTCGGCGAGCTGCTCGTGCGTCGCGCCGAAGTCCTCGAGCAGCTGGGCGTAGGCCGCGGCCTCCTCCAGGGGGTTCAGCTGCTGGCGGTGCAGGTTCTCCAGCAGCGCATCACGCAGCAGGTCGTCGTCGGCGGTCGCCCGCACGATGGCCGGAATGGTGCCCGTCTCGGCGACCTGCGAGGCGCGCCAACGGCGCTCGCCCATGATGAGCTCGTAGCGCGGCCCGTCGGCGTCCTCAGACACCTGGCGCACCACGACCGGCTGCAGCAGGCCGACCTCGCGGATCGACGTCACGAGCTCGGCAAGCGCCTCGGGGTCGAAGTGCACGCGCGGCTGCTGCGGGTTGGGGGAGATCCGGTCGAGCGGCACCTCGGCGAAGTGCACCCCCGAGACCGGCTGCTGCGTAGAAGATGTCGCGTCGACCTCGGCCGCGCTCGTCGGGATGAGCGCACCAAGTCCGCGACCGAGGCCGCCGGTGCGACGCGGGGCGGTCACGCGGGCGCTCCGCGCTCGGCGATCTCGCGCGCGGCCTCGACGTAGGCCAACGCGCCGCGCGACACCGGGTCGTAGGTGATGACCGACTGCCCGTAGCCCGGCGCCTCGG
>JBBSLB010000058.1:0-12307 GCA_038255675.1 Mycobacteriales bacterium | reverse complement strand
TCGCGGGCGACGAGCGCGTCGCGCGGGTCCTCGCGCAGCGGCACCGCGGCGATGGCCAGCCCGGGGGCGGCGGCGGTCGGCAGGTCCTTGTAGGAGTGCACCGCGAGGTCGACCTCGCGGGCGGTGAGCGCGTCGCGCAGCGCGGTGACGAAGACGCCGGTGCCGCCGATCTGGGCGATGGCTGCCTTGTCGACGTCGCCCCGGGTGACGATGGTGACCAGCACGACCTCACGGCCCAGCTCGGTGCGGATCCGGTCGGCGACGGCCCCGGACTGGGCCAGGGCCAGAGCGCTGCCGCGGGTGCCGAGGCGCAGGGCCGTCACGCGCCGGCCTCGTCCGGACCGGTGCCCGTGTCGACCACGGTGTGCAGCGGGGTGACGGTCACGGCAGCGGGCGCGGCCCGGTCCAGACCGAAGAGCTCGCGCAGGGCATCGGCGTAGGACAGCCCCTCGGGGGAGTCGTGCAGCTCCTTCACCCGGACCGTCGGGGTGTGCAGCAGCTTGTCGACGACCCGACGGACGGTGGCCTGCACCTCGGCGGTCGCGGCGGCGTCGAGGTCGGGCACCCGGCCGGCCAGGCGGGCCAGCTCGGCCTCGACGAGCTCCTCGGCGCGGCTGCGCAGCGCGACGACCGTGGGCGCGATCTTGGCGGCCCGCTGCCAGGCCAGGAAGGCGCCGACCTCCTGCGTGACGATGCCGCGGGCGGCCTCGACGTCGGCGCCGACCTCGGTGGTCGCGAGCACCTGCTGGAGCGAGGCGAGGTCGACCAGCGTCACGCCCGGCAGGTCGCGTACCGACGGGTCGATGTCGCGGGGCAGCGCCAGGTCCAGGATCGCCAGCGGGCGGCCGGCGCGCTTCTCGACGGCCCGCTCGACCAGCTCGCGGTCGACGACCAGACCGGTCGCACCGGTGGAGGAGACGACGACGTCGGCCTCGACGAAGGCGGTGTCCAGCTCGTCCAGGCCGATCCCGCGGCCCTCGAGGGTCGCGGCGAGCCGCTCGGCCCGATCGAGGGTGCGGTTGGCGACGACGACGTCGCCGCAGCCGGCCCGGCGCAGGGTCGCGCCGGCCAGCGCGCCCATCGACCCGGCGCCCACGACCAGCACCTTGCGCCCGGCCAGCGGGCCGACCGCCTCGATGGCCCGCTCCAGCCCGACGGTGACCAGCGAGCGGCCGGCCTCGTCGATGCCGGTCTCGCTGTGGGCCCGCTTGCCGACCTTGAGCGCCTTCTGGAACAGCTCGTGCAGCGTCGGACCGGCCCCGCCGTCGCGAGCGGTGGCGTACGCCCGGCGCAGCTGGCCGAGGATCTGCGACTCACCGACCACCATCGAGTCCAGACCGCAGGCGACCTCGAACAGGTGCAGGACCGCCTGGCCCTCCCAGTGCACGTAGAGGTGCCGCTTGAGGTCGTCCAGCGGGACGCCGGAGGTGCGCGCGAGCAGGTCGCTGACCGCGTCGACCCCGGCGTGGAAGCCCTCGGTGTCGGCGTAGACCTCGACCCGGTTGCAGGTCGACAGCACGACGGCCTCGCCGACCGGCCCGCCCGAGCGCAGGGTGGTGAGCACGTCGGGCGCCTGCCCTACGCCGACGGTGACCTGCTCGAGCAGGCTGACCGGCGCGCTGCGGTGGGAGATGCCGACGACCAGGACGCTCACGCGCTGACGACCTGGTCGGCGAGGGCAGCCTTGCGGTGCTCGTGGAAGGACAGGATCTGCAGCTCGTTGGACAGGTCGACGCGTCGCACGTCGACGCCGGGCGGCACCTGCAGGACGGCGGGCGCGAAGTTCAGGATGCTGCGCACCCCGGCGGCGATGAGCCGGTCGCAGACGTCCTGGGCGCCGGTGGCCGGGGTGGCGATGACGCCGATCGACACGCCCTGCTCCTGGACCACCCGCGGCAGGTCCTGCAGCGGGAGCACGGTCAGCCCGGCGACGACCTCGCCGACCCGGGCGGGATCGGCGTCGACCAACGCGGCGACGCGGAAGCCGCGGTCGTCGAAGCCGCCGTAGCCGGCCAGCGCCTGGCCGAGGTTGCCCACGCCGACGAGCACCACCGACCAGCGCTGGCCGAGCCCGAGCGTGCTGCTGATGTGGTGGACCAGCTCACCGACGTCGTAGCCGACGCCGCGGGTGCCGTACGACCCGAGGTGGGACAGGTCCTTGCGGAGCTTGGCCGAGCCGACGCCGGCCGCTGCGGCGAGCGCCTGGCTGCTCACCGTGGTCAGGCCCACGTCGGCCAGGGCGTGCAGCGCGCGCAGGTAGACCGGCAGCCGGGCGACGGTCGCCTCGGGAACTCCCGCCCTCCCGGCGCGCCTGCCTTGCTCGCTCACCGACGACTCCTGCCCCTCGACCGCGTCGCGGCCGCAGTGGGGCGCCTGCGCGGGCCCCGACGGACTCCGAGGTTACGCGCTTGTGAACGGGCGCACAAAGTCGGTGAGATGGCTCACAATGGGGATCAGCGGCCCCGCAGCGCCCGGCTCAGCGCCTGCTCGTCGACGAACCACAGGCTGTGCTGCTCGCCGTCCAGCAGCACCACCGGCACGTGGTCGGTCCACCGCGCACGGTCGGCTGTCCCTTGCTCGCTGTCGGCGTCGACGTCGCGCACCTCGACCGGCACGCCCGCGGCGGCCGCCAGCCGGTGCACGACCGGGAGCGCCTCAGCGCACAGGGAGCAGCCCTCGCGGGTGACGAAGGTGAGGCGCTCGGGGCGGCGGCGGCGCCGCAGCCTCACGCCGAGAGCTCGCGCAGCTGGCCCTTGCTGATCTTGCCGGTCGCGCTGTGCGGCAGCTCGGTCACGAACTCCACCGACGTCGGGCACTTGAAGCGGGCCAGCGACCTGGCGCAGTGGGCGATCAGCTCGTCGGCGCTCTGCGGCGCCCCCGGGACCAGCACGACCAGCGCCTTGACCGACTCCCCGGTGTACGGGTGGGGCACCCCCAGGACGGCTGCCTCCTCGACGTCGGGGTGGGCGGCGAGCACGTCCTCGACCTCGCGCGGGTAGACGTTGAAGCCACTCACCAGGACCATCTCCTGACGCCGGTCGACGAGGAACAGATCGCCGTCGTCGTCGATGTAGGCCACATCGCCGGTCGCGAACCAGCCGTTCTCGTCGGGGCCGTCGGCGCCGTCGGGCCAGTAGCCGGCGAAGACGTTCGGCCCGCGCACGACGATCTCGCCCGGGTCGCCCTCCTCGACCGGCGCGCCCTGCTCGTCGACCAGCCGCAGCTCGACGCCGGGGATCGGCCGGCCGATGGAGAAGGGCTTGGCGACCTCGCTCATGAGCGTCGAGGTGAGCACCGGCGCGGTCTCGGTGAGCCCGTAGCCCTCGAAGACGTGGTGGCCGGTCAGGTCGAGCACCCGGTGCAGCACCGGGCCGGGCAGCGGGGCCGCGCCGCTCAGCGCCAGCCGGACCGAGGCGAACGCGTCGCCGACGTCGGGCAGCATCGACCAGGCGACGTACATCGGCGGGGCGCCGAGCACGCTGGTCACCCCGGCCCGCCGGATCTCCTGCAGGGTCTCGACCGGGTCGAAGCGCTCGACGAGCACACCGGTCGCGGCGTGGTGGACGACGGCGCCCAGCCCGGCGTTGAGGCCGTAGATGTGGAACAGCGGCAGCACCAGCAGCACCACGTCGTCGGGAGTGACGACCTGGGGGTCGATGAGCGCGCCCTGCTCGAGGTTCGCCAGCAGCGCACGGTGCGGGAGCATCGCGCCCTTCGGCCGGCCGCTCGTGCCGCTGGTGTAGACGACGACAGCCAGGTCCTCGCCGCGGGCGGCGCACTCCACCGGGGCGGTGCCGGCGCAGGCGGCGACCAGCACGTCCCAGGAGGCGGCGCCGTGGGGCGGGGTGGCTGTCCCGGCGACGAGCAGGTGCTCGAGCGGGTCGAGCTGCTCGGCCACCTCGCGGGCGGTGTCGGCGGTGCCGGCCGCGGTGACCAGCGCCCGGGCGCCGCTGTCGCCCAGCGCGTGGAGCAGCTCGCCTGCGGTGTAGCCGGTGTTCAGCGGCACGGCCACCAGGCCGGCCCGCAGGATGGCGAAGTAGGCCACCGGGAAGTCCAGGGTGTTGCCGAGCTGGACCCCGACCCGGTCGCCCTGGACCAGGCCGAGGGCGAGCAGGCCCGCGGCGGCCGCGTCGACGTCGGCGTCGACCTGCGACCAGCTGCGGGTCGTCGTGGCGTGGACGAAGGCGGCGCCGTCCGGGCGCGACTGCGCGGCGGCGCGGACGCGGTCGGCCAGGTTGCCGGCGGGGACGGCCGGGCTTCCCGCGCTGGGGGCACTGCGTTGGGCCCGGTCCTCGGTCACGTGCCTGCGCCTCCGGTCAGGGCCGGCGGTGAGCCGACCGCTCGCGAGTCTGGCACAACCAGGACCCGCCGGTTGGCTGCCCGATCACGTCGGCGGCTGCTCGCCGGGGGCGGCAGCCCTGGCCGCCCGGACCTCGGCGAGGATCTCAAAGGCGCGGTCGAAGACCAGCGCCGGCAGCGTGCCGCCGTAGACCTGGGCGACGCCGTTGACGTCCTTCATGCCGCCGCAGGCGGATCCCTCGACCCCCTCGCAGGACTGGTCCTCATAGCCCATCCAGGTGGCGATGCACAGGCTCTGCGGTCCACGGGAGCAGCCGATGAACCACGCGTCGGTGCTGTCGTTGGTCGTGCCGGTCTTGCCGTAGACGGTGAAGTCCTGGCGGGCGCGGCGGGCGGTGCCGCCCGGCTCGGTGACGCCGGACATGGCCTCCACCACGGCGGTGGCGACGTCGTCCGGCACGGCCCGTCCGGCCGGCTCCGGCACCTGCGGCTCCGAGGCGACCTGCAGTCCCTCTGCCGTGGTCGTCTCGCGGACGTAGCGCGGCGTCATGCGCAGCCCGGAGTTCATGAACGTGCCGTACGCGCTGGCCATCGACATCGGCGAGACCAGCGCCGACGGGCCGAGGCCGAAGGAGTTGATGCTGGTGGAGAAGGCCGCCTCGTCGGCGACGACGCCGGCGTCGAGCATCGTCTGCTTGATCTGCTCGCGGCCGACCTCGATGGCGAGCGGGACGTAGACGGTGTTGACCGAGCCCTGCAGCGCCCGGCCCAGGGTCAGGCTGCCGCCGCCGCTGCCGCCGTCGTCGGCGTTGCAGTAGTCGTAGAAGCCGTCGTCCTCACCGGCGTCGACGATCCGGCCGCAGCCGGGCGCCGGCCGGCGGGTGTCCAGGGTCAGGCCCTGCTCCAGGGCGACGGCGAGCGTGAACGGCTTGATCGTCGAGCCGGTCGAGCGGCGGGCCGCGGTGGCCAGGTTGTAGGAGAAGCGCTGGTAGCCCTCGGCGGCCGGCCGGTCGCCCTTGGCCGGGTAGCGGCGCAGCGTCGTCATCGCCTTGACGTCGCCGTTGCTCGGGTCGATCGCCACGACCGCGGCCTGCGGGTCCTCAGGGTCGGGCAGCACCTCGCGCACGGCCCGGGTGACCGCCTGCTGCAGGTCGGCGTCGAGCGTGGTCGTGACGCGCAGGCCGCCGCGGTAGAGCGCATCCTCGTCCTCGGCGTACTCCCGGCGCAGCTGCTCGGTGACCAGGTCGACGTACTCCGGCGCGGTGCTCGCCGGCTCGGGTGGCGTCTCGCGCAGCGGCACCACCGCGCCGGCGCGGGTGAAGGCGTCGCTGGCCTGCTCGGAGGAGATGGAGCCGTTCACCACCATCTGGTTGAGCGTGTAGCGCTGCCGCTCCCGCGCCGTCTCGAGGTCGCGGACCGGGTTCCACGCCGACGGGGCGGGCGCGATGCCGGCCAGCATGGACGCGCGGGCCAGCGCCAGCCCGGGATCGCGCGCGCCGGTGGCCTCGTCGAGGTCGAGGTCCTTCACATCGACGCCGTAGTAGTACTTCGCCGCCGCCTGCACGCCGTAGACGTTGTTGCCGAGGTAGAGCACGTTGAGGTAGTCGGTGAGGATCTGCTCCTTGCTCTGCCGGGCCTCGAGCCGCACGGCCAGGCCGGCCTCGCGCACCTTGCGCAGCAGGGTGCGGTCGTTGCCGACATAGGCGTTCTTCACGTACTGCTGGGTGAGCGTCGAGCCGCCCTGGGTCCGGCCGCCGGTCAGGTCGCGAAAGGCCGCGCGGATCGTCGCCAGCGGATCGACGCCCTTGTGGTCCAGGAAGCGCGCGTCCTCGGCCGAGATGATCGCGTTGCGCATCACGTCGGGGATGTCGGCCGCGGCGGTCTTCTCGCGGCGGTAGGGCGGGCGGATCTGGCCGATCTGGCTGCCGTCGGAGGCGAGCAGCAGCACCGCGCGCGGGGCCGGCGCGACCGAGCGCATGTCGAACGGCGCGGCCAGCAGGCCGGCGACGAAGGTGGTCGTCGCGACCGCCACAGCGAGCACGAGCACCAGCAGGACGCGGGCGGCGCGGCGGCCGCGGCGGCGCCGTCGGGCCGCCGGGGAGAGCCGGCGCGGACCCTGCGGCGACGGGGGAGGTCCGGCCGGCGGCAGCCGCCCCGCGCGCGGGGCGGCCGTCGAGGACATGGCTTCAAGGTACGGCGGTCGCCCGTTATCCGGCTGTCTGTCCCTGTAGCGGAGCGAGTCGGGAGCCGCCGCCCACACCTCAGCTCATCGGCTCCCTCGCCGGAGCGCGGTCGTCCTCGGCGCCGCGACCGCCCTGCCGGTCACCAGCGCGCCGACGCGGCCGTCCTGCGGCGCCGCCGGGGCCGTCCTGCGGCGCCGCCGGGGCCGTCCTGCGGCGCCGCCGGGGCTAGGCTCGCCGCCGAACGTGCCCGCCCACCGTCCCGTACGAGGAGACCCGTCGTGAGCCGCGCCCTGCGAGTGCCTGGCAGGTCCCGGGGCGACGCGGGAGTGCGCGCGGTCCTCGCCGGCGCCGCGTCCGCAGCTGCCGCCGAGGTCGAGGACAGCCTGGCTGTCCCGCCGGACCCCACCGCGGCCGCCTTCTTCGACGTCGACAACACGATGATCCGCGGCGCCTCGATCTACTTCTTCGGCAAGGGGATGGCCGGTCGCGGCCTGATCACCACCAAGGACCTGCTCCGCTTCGGCTGGCAGCAGCTGGCGTTTCGCGTGCGCGGCAAGGAAGACCTCGACGCCGTCGCCGAGGCGCGCGACAAGGCGCTCGGCCTGGTGGCCGGCAAGTCCGTCGCCGAGATCGTCGCCTACGGCGAGGAGATCTACGACGAGCTGATGGAGCGCCGGATCTGGTCCGGCACCCGCGCGCTCGCCCAGCAGCACCTCGACGCCGGCCAGCGCGTCTGGCTCGTTACCGCCACCCCGGTCGAGCTGGCCCGGATCATCGCCGCGCGGCTCGGGCTCACGGGCGCGCTCGGCACCGTCAGCGAGGTCGAGGACGGCCTCTACACCGGGCGCCTGGTCGGGGAGCCGCTGCACGGCCCGGCCAAGGCCGAGGCGGTCCGCGCGCTGGCCGAGCGCGAGGGGCTCGACCTGTCGCGCTGCACCGCCTACAGCGACTCCGCCAACGACGTGCCCATGCTCTCGGCGGTCGGCCACGCGGTGGCGGTCAACCCTGACACCGCGCTGCGCGAGGAGGCCCGCGCCCGCGGCTGGGTGGTGCGCGACTTCCGCACCGGCCGCAAAGCCGCGAAGATCGGCGTCCCGGCCGCGGCCGGCGCCGGCGCGCTCGCCGGCGGCGTGGTCGCGGGGCTGGCCCTGCGCCGCCGCCACGCCCACCGCACCCTGCTCTCCCGCCGCTAGCCCCCGCGCCCGCCCCCCCCGCCCCGCACTTGCGTCTGCTGCCACGCGCGGGGCCTTCGTCCGGTACGGCGGACGCAAGCAGGTCAGGGCGGCACCCTGCTCGCAACTGCACCCAGTACGCGCTCCGCCCGCGGCCGGGGAACCGCCGCGCAGCGTGCGCCCCGGAGGCCCTGCCCCAACCGGGTGCAGCGGCGTGCAGCAGAACGGTCCGGCGGGCCAGCGCAGCGGCCCAACCGGGTGCAGCGGGCTAGCGGACGGCGGGGACGACGGGGCCCGCCTGGGGCGGCACGGTCATCGGCACACCTGGGCCAACCCTCGCGCGCCGGCCGGCCAGCCAGGCGCCGCCGACGACCAGCACGAGCCCGACGACCGCCCGCGCGGTGAGCTCCTCGCCCAGCAGCCAGCTGCCGTAGCCCACGGCGAAGACCGGCGCGAGGTAGGTGACCAGCGTGGTCCGCTCGGGGCCGACCTGCGCGATGAGCCAGTACATGAGCACGAACGCCAGCCCGGTGCCGACCAGGCCGAGCACCGCCATCGCCAGCACCCCCTCGAGCGTCGGCAGCCGGGTGGGCGGGTCGAGCAGCACCGGCGGCACCAGCCAGAGCGTGGAGCAGGTGAGCACCGCCGCGAGCAGCCCCAGCCGCGGCACCTCCGGGAAGCGCCGGGCCGTCCACGCCGCGCCCACCGCATAGCCGAGGGCGGCCAGCAGCACGACCGCGCAGCCGAGCAGTGCGGCCCCGTCCGTCGAGGCGCCCAGCAGCAGGCCCACGCCGAGCAGCCCCACGAGCAGCCCGGCCCAGGCGGTCCGGTTCGGCCGCGGGCCGCCGAGCGCGGGCGCCAGCAACGCGCCCCACAGCGGCGTCACCGCCACGAGCGTCCCGGCCAGCCCGCTCGGGATGCTCTGCTCGCCGATCGCGATGAGCAGCATCGGCCCGGCCTGCTGGGCCAGCGCCAGCACGGCCACCGCGCGCCACCGGCCGCGCAGCCCGCGCAGGTGACCGCGGGCGGCGGCGAGCAGCAGCATCAGCACGGCCGCCGGCAGGAACCGGGCCAGCGTCAGGGTCGCCGGCGTCGTGCTGCGCAGCGCGACGGCGATGAGCAGGTACGACCCGCCCCAGGTGGCGGCCAGGGCCAGCAGGGCGGTCAGGGGGCGCAGCGGCACCCGGCGATGATGCCCGACGACGGAGCCGTCCTAGAAGAAGACCGACCGGCGCTGCATGAGCAGCGTGTAGAGCGTCGACTGGATCGTCTCGCGCACCTGGTCGGTGACGTTGAAGACCAGCATCGGGTCGTCAGCCGCCGCCGGGCCGCCGAGGTCCTTGGTCTCGATCGGCTCACCGAACTCGATGATCCACTTAGACGGCAGCGGGATCGCCCCGAGCGGGCCGAGCAGCGGGAAGGTCGGCGTGATCGGCAGGTACGGCAGACCGAGCAGCCGCGCGATCGTGCGCGCGTTGCCGATCATCGGGTAGGTCTCCTCGGCTCCGACGATCGAGCACGGGATGATCGGCGCCCCCGTGCGCAGCGCGGCCGAGACGAACCCGCCGCGACCGAAGCGCTGCAGCTTGTAGCGCTCGCTGAACGGCTTGCCGACGCCCTTGAAGCCCTCCGGCCAGACGCCGACGAGCTCACCGGCCGCGAGCAGCCGCTCGGCGTCGGCGCTGCACGCCAGCGTGTTGCCGGCCTTGCGGGCCAGCGGCGCGACGACCGGCAGCTTGAAGACCAGGTCGGCGCCGAGCATCCGCAGGTGCCGATGAGCGGGGTGGTGGTCCAGCAGCGCCAGCGCCGTCATCACGGCGTCCATCGGGATCGTGCCGCTGTGGTTGGCGACGACCAGCGCGCCGCCGAGGTCCGGCACGTTGTCCAGGCCGCGCGTCTCCACGCGGAACCACTTGTCGTAGAGCGGCCGCAGCGGCGGGAGCAGGACGTGCTCGGTGAGGTCGGGGTCGAAGCCGAAGTCGTCGACCGGGTAGTCGCCGGTCAGGCGCCGACGCAGGAACGCCAGGCCCCCGGCCAGCTTGCGGTCGAACGACGACGCCGGGCTCGGCGGCGACAGCGGCGCAACCGCTTCGTACGACGGCTCGTCGGACGGTCCCGGGTCGGGCTCGCTGCGCAGCGGGATGACCTTGCCCATCGAGGTCTCGGCCATGTCAGCCTCCCGATCCGGTGGCGGTCGTCACCCGGCGGCGGCCGACCAGGTCGAGCACCTTCTGCTCAGCGGCAGCGGCGTGCGCGGGAGTGAGGACGCGGTGCCGGGCGACCTGGTCGACGAAGTCGCCGAACGCGTCGCTGGTCGAGCGCGGCCCCCACCCGAACTCCGCCTGGAACCGGCTGACGTCGGCGACGCGGCCGTGCTCGAGGTAGCGCATCTGCTCGGGCGAGAAGTCCACCAGCCCGGCGCTGCGGAACGCCCGGGCGACCAGCGAGACGGCCGGCGACGGCACCGGCAGCGACGGCCGGCCCAGCCGGCGGATCGCCTGCGACAGCAGCAGCACCCCGCGACCGCCGACGTTGAAGATGCCGGGGTGCTCCTCGCACGAGGCCCGGGCCAGCGCCTCGATGCCGTCGTCCTCGTGGCACAGCTGGATGCGCGGATCGAAGCCAAACACGGTCGGCACGACCGGCAGACCGAAGTACCGGGTCAACGGCGTCTCGATCGCGGGTCCGATGAAGTTGGTGAAGCGCAGCAACGACAGCGTCACGTCGGGCCGGCGGCGGCCGAAGCCGCGTACGTAGCCCTCGACCTCGACGGCGTCCTTGGCGTAGCCGCTCTTGGGCAGCGAGCGCGGCTCGACGTCCTCAGTGAACAGCGCCGGGTCGCGCGGCGATGAGCCGTAGACGGCGGTCGTCGACTTCACCACCAGCTTCTGCATCGACGGCGCCTTCTGGCAGGCCGCCAGCAGCTGCATCGTGCCGATGACGTTGATCTCCTTCATCGCTGTACGGCCGCCGGCTCCGAGCGGCGTGGCGATGACGTTCATGTGCACGACGGTGTCGACCTCGGCCTGCGCGATGACCTTGGCGATGAGCGGGTTGCGGATGTCGGCACGGACGAACTCGGTACGGCCGAGCAGTGGCTTCTGCTCCGGCCGCGGCGGCACGGTGTCGACCCCGATGACCCGCTCGATGGAGGGGTCGGCGGCCAGCACCCCGGCCAGCCGGGCGCCCAGGTAGCGGCTGACACCGGTGACGAGCACGACGCGGGGGGGCACGGCCGAAGTCTACGTCTCGCCGTACGTCAGGACAGACCCGGACAGAGACGGCAGGTCAGGGGCGCCGGACGGAGGCGATCACGTTGGGCTCGGGCGGCAGCACGACCGGCCCGGCCGACAGCGGGGCGTGCAGCCGGGAGATGACCAGCGGCTCGCCGCGGCCGGCTCGCAGCCGCTGCGCGGCGTTGCCCTGGTTGACCGCGAGCGTCACGGTGCGGAAGGAGTCCTCGCAGACCACCAGCCGGCCGCGGCCGGCCTGCCCGTAGGTCTCCAGGAACGGCGCGACCACCGTCTTGCCGCTGCAGCGCAGCTCGACGTCCTCGCCGAGCGCGATGCCGGCCTGCTCGAGATGGGACCGCTCGAGGTTGAGCGTGAGGTTGCCGAAGTGGTCGACCTGCACCACCTCGCCGTGCACGTGGTCGGCCTCGACGGTGGGTGTGCGCGCCTCGAGCCGCTCCACCTCGTCGACGTCGACCGGGGTGCCGACCTGGCTGAAGTCCAGGCCGTCGGCCAGCCGCGCAGCCACCGGCGAGAAGACGTCACGGCCGCGGAAGGTGCGCGCGGGCGCCGGGTTCCACAGCTCGCGGTTGTCAAGCAGCCGCGCCTCGACCGGGCCGCCGCAGGCCTCCCAGGCCATGCTCGTCAGCCCGTTGTCAGGAGAGACGAAGATCGAGCCGTCAGCGGTGCGGACGGCGATGCCGCGCACCGGTGTCGCCCGGAACGGGTCGACCAGCGCGAGGTGCACCGCAGGCGAAGGGAGGTAGGGGACGGCGCTGGCCAGCACGGCCGCGCCCTGATCGACGTCCTGCGGCACGACCAGGTGGAGCACGTCGAGCACGCGGACCTCGGGCGCCGTCCGGGCGATGACGCCCTTGCAGACACCGAGGAAGGCGTCCTCGAAGCCGTAGTCCGACAGGAACGTCAACCACTTGCCCGCAGGCACTGTCGCCACGAGGACCTCTCCGCTGGGCGTCCGGACCGCGGAGGCTACTTCTTGTTACGACGCTGGACGCGGGTCTTCTTCAGCAGCTTGCGGTGCTTCTTCTTGGCCATCCGCTTGCGGCGCTTCTTGATGACGGAACCCACGTCTGGAACCTCTGCTCGCTGGTGCTCGGGACTCGGAAGGTCAGAGCCTACCCGCCGGCCGCGCGGTCAGCCGACCTCGTCGAACCCCACCCGCAGGTAGTCGTGCACCGCCCGCTCAGGCACCCGGAAGGACCGGCCCACCCGGACCGAGGCCAGCTCGCCGGAGTGCACGAGCCGGTAGACGGTCATCTTGGACACCCGCATGACGGCGGCGACCTCCGCGACCGTCAGGAACTTGATCTCGCTCAAGCTGGACATGCTCCACCGCCGTCGGCACGCATCGCGGTCACCGGCTTCCCCACCGGCGGCACTCGGCACGCACGTGCTGCGTGAG
>JBBSLB010000057.1:0-12536 GCA_038255675.1 Mycobacteriales bacterium | reverse complement strand
GGGGTCACCGTCCACCTGGTCGACGAGGGCGTCGACACCGGTCCGGTCGTCGCGCAGGCGGCCGTGCCCGTGCACGCCGAGGACGACGAGGCCGCGCTGCAGAGCAGGATCCAGGACGTCGAGCGACCGCTCTACGTCGAGGCCGTAGGACGGCTTGCCCGCGAGGGCTGGACCGTCGAGGGAAGGACCGTGAGGTTCGGATGACCCGCCCAGACCCGTCCAAGAAGACCGTCCGCCGGGCGCTCGTCAGCGTCTACGACAAGACCGGCCTGGTCGAGCTCGGCCGGGGGCTGGCCGCTGCCGGCGTCGAGGTCGTCTCGACCGGGTCGACCGCGGCCCGGCTGCGCGAGGCCGGCGTCGCCGTCACCCCCGTCGATGAGCTGACCGGCTTCCCCGAGTGCCTCGACGGTCGGGTGAAGACGCTGCACCCGAAGGTGCACGCCGGGATCCTGGCCGACCTGCGCCTGCCCGACCACGCCGCGCAGCTCGCCGAACTGGGCATTGCGCCGTTCGAGCTGGTCGTGGTGAACCTCTACCCGTTCTCCGACACGGTCGCCTCGGGCGCGGTCCCCGACGAGTGCGTCGAGCAGATCGACATCGGCGGCCCGACGATGGTGCGCGCGGCGGCCAAGAACCACCCGTCCGTTGCCGTCGTGGTCGCGCCCGCGTCCTACCCCGAGGTCCTCGCCGCGGTCGCCGACGGCGGGACCACCCTCCCGCAGCGGCAGGCCCTCGCGATGGCGGCCTTCCGGCACACCGCGTCGTACGACATCGCCGTCGCGAGCTGGATGGGCGGGCAGTTCGGGTCGGCCGACGACGTCTTCCCGACCTGGGTGGGCGCCTCGTGGGAGCGCAGCGACGTGCTCCGCTACGGCGAGAACCCGCACCAGTCCGCCGCGCTCTACACCGGACCTGACGCGGGCTTGGCCGGCGCCCAGCAGCTGCACGGCAAGCCGATGTCCTACAACAACTTCGTCGACGGCGACGCCGCCTGGCGGGCCGCGCACGACCACGGCAACGCGCCGACCGTGGCGATCATCAAGCACGCCAACCCGTGCGGCATCGCGGTCGGCAGCGACGTCGCCGACGCCCACGCCAAGGCCCACGCCTGCGACCCGGTGTCGGCCTTCGGCGGGGTCATCGCGGTGAACCGGCCGGTCACCCTGGCGATGGCCGAGCAGGTCGCGGGGGTGTTCACCGAGGTGGTGCTCGCCCCCGGGTACGAGGACGGCGCGGTCGAGTTGCTGTCGAGGAAGCCGTCGATCCGGCTGCTCGTGGTGCCCGACGGCGGGCAGCAGGCGGTGGAGTGGCGGCCGGTCAGCGGCGGCGTGCTGCTGCAGACCTGCGACCGGCTGGACGCCCCTGGCGATGACCCGGCCGCCTGGACCCTGCTGACCGGCGCGGCCGCGGACGATGAGCTGCTCGACGACCTGGCCTTTGCCTGGCGCTCGGTGCGGGCGGTGAAGAGCAACGCGATCCTGCTCGCCAGGGGCGGCGCGACCGTCGGTGTCGGCATGGGCCAGGTCAACCGGGTCGACGCCGCGAAGCTCGCCGTCGAGCGTGCGGGGGAGCGGGCCCGCGGCTCGGTCGCCGCGTCTGACGCCTTCTTCCCCTTCGCCGACGGCCTGCAGGTGCTGCTCGACGCCGGGGTGCGGGCCGTCGTGCAGCCGGGCGGGTCGGTCCGGGACGAGGAGGTCGCCGCCGCGGCGCAGGCCGCCGGCGTGACGCTCTACGTCACCGGGACGCGGCACTTCGCCCACTAGTGCGATCCACTCATGCACCCCGCTAGCCTCGGCCGGGTGACCGCCCGCCTGCTGCCCGGAGCCCCTGTCGCGGAGGCCGTGCTGGCCGACCTGCGCCCTCGCATCGCCCGTCTCGTCGAGGCCGGTCACCGGCCGGGGCTCGGCACGATCCTCGTCGGCGGCGACAGCGCCAGCGGCGGCTACGTCGCGATGAAGATGGCCAAGGCCGAGGAGCTGGGCATGACCAGCCCGCACCTGCACCTGCCCGACGACGCGACGCAGGACGACCTCGTCGCGGCGATCCGGCAGCTGAACGACGACCCGTCCGTCGACGCGATGCTCGTGCAGCACCCGACGCCGAAGCAGATCGACTTCGAGGCGGCGCTGCTCGAGATGGACCCCGACAAGGACGTCGACGGGCTGCACCCGGTCAACATGGGGCGCCTCGCGCTCGGCATGCCCGGCCCGGTGCCGTGCACCCCGGCCGGCATCGAGGCGCTGCTGGCCCACCACGGGATCCCCGTCGCAGGCCAGGAGGTCTGCATCCTGGGCCGCGGCACCACGCTCGGCCGTCCGCTCGCGTTGCTGCTCACCCAGAAGCGCCCGACTGCCAACGCCGCGGTGACCGTCGTGCACACCGGCGTGCCGGACTGGGACCGCTACACCCGCCGCGCGGCGATCGTCGTGGCAGCGGTCGGCGTGCCCGGCATCCTGCGCCCGGAGCACATCACCCCCGGCGCGACGGTGGTCGGGGGAGGCGTCCGCTACGAGGGCAGGCGGCTGCTGCCCGACGTCGACGAGGCCTGCAACGAGGTGGCCGGCGCGATCACACCGCGCGTCGGTGGGGTCGGGCCGACCACCGTGGCGATGCTCTTCAAGAACTGCGTCGAGGCGGCCGAGCGCCGGGTCAGCTCCTAGCCTGCGCGGCGGATGGCGGCCTCGGCCTCGGCCGGCAGCGGGCGGACCACACCCGAGCCGATGACCTCGTTGGCCAGCCGGGACCGCCGGTTCACGCCCTCCGGGATCTTGAACTTCACGTAGAGGCGCAGCAGGTGCTGCTTCACGGCGGCCTCGGTGACGACGAGCTCCTCGGCGATGTCGTGCGAGGTGGCCGGGGCGACGAACGCCTCCTGCAGCAGTGCAGGTCGACAGAGGGAGGTGAGCACCTCGCACTCTCGCCGGGTGAGGTCGGGGGCCGACATGCGGCGCAGCTCGACGGTGTCGTCGGCGAGGCGGTGGGCCAACCCGGCGATCCGGGTGCGACAGCTGCCGAAGGACAGCACGTCGCCGTCGACCAGCAGGTGGCGGCCGACCGGGCGGCCGTTGACGCGGGTCCCGTTGGTCGACAGGCCGAGGTCGCTGACGTAGACGTGCTCACCGCGGCGGACCAGCTCGGCGTGCAACCGAGAGACGCTCGGGTCGTCCAGCGCGATGTCGACGCCCTGGCCGCGCCCCACGGTCGTGACGCCGGGACCGAGCTCGAAGCTCGTACCGCTGTCCTCGTGGCGGAGGTGGGGGCTGGGCACGGTGCGGTCCTCCGGAGTCCTCGGGCGGCGTCCGGCCGGTGCTGCGGACTGCTCGTGACTACCCGTGGGGTCGGCCCGCACACCCCGTCGCCGTCGTGCGTAAGCCGGCGCGGCACCGCCGCTACTCTGCGAGAAAGCGCTGCCGGCGACCGGCCGGAGCCCTCACGGACGGACGCGCGGATGAGCCCTTCCGGCAGCCGAACGGGGCAGCTGCCCGCCCTGGCCGTGCTCGCCGTGGCCGGGCTCGGCGTCGCCCTTGCCGCCCTCGTCGACTGGCAAGTCGGCTCGGTCGTGCTCGGCCTGTCGCTGCTGCTCGGCGCGGGGCTGCGGCTCACCCTGCCGCCGGCCTCGGCGGGAGCGCTCGTGGTGCGCACCCGCGGGCTCGACGCCGCACTGCTGCTGGCCGCCGGCTTCGCGCTGCTCGTGCTGGCCAACACCATCCCACCGGCCTGACCCGGCCGACCGGCGCCCCTGACCCGGCCGACCGGTGACCGGGCGCACCTCGTAGCCTGCCGGCAGAGCCCAGCGTCCTCGAGGAAGCGGAGTACCTCCCCCATGGCCAGTCCCGTCACCGTCACCGTCACCGGCGCGGCCGGACAGATCGGCTACGCCCTGCTGTTCCGGATCGCCGCCGGCGGCCTGCTCGGCCCGGACGTGCCCGTGCGGCTGCGCCTGCTCGAGATCGAGCCCGCGCTCAAGGCTGCCGAAGGCACGGCGATGGAGCTCGACGACTGCGCGTTCCCGCTGCTGACCGGCATCGACATCACGGCCGACGCCCGCCAGGCCTTCGACGGCACCAACGTCGCCCTGCTCGTCGGCGCGCGCCCGCGCACCGCTGGGATGGAGCGCGGCGACCTGCTGTCGGCCAACGGCGGCATCTTCAAGCCCCAGGGCGAGGCGCTCAACGCCGGCGCTGCTGACGACGTGCGCGTGCTGGTGGTCGGCAACCCGGCCAACACCAACGCCCTCATCGCCGCCGCCCATGCGCCCGACATCCCGGGCTCCCGCTTCACCGCGATGACCCGCCTGGACCACAACCGCGCGCTGTCGCAGCTGGCCAAGAAGACCGGCAGCAGCGTCAACGACATCCGCCACCTGACCATCTGGGGCAACCACTCCGCCACGCAGTACCCGGACTGGAGCAAGGCCACGATCGGCGGTCGTCCGGCCGAGGAGGTCGTGGGTGACCGCGGCTGGCTCGAGGACACCTTCATCCCGACCGTCGCCAAGCGCGGCGCCGCGATCATCGAGGCGCGAGGCTCCTCGTCGGCGGCCTCGGCGGCCAACGCCGCGATCGACCACGTCTTCAGCTGGGTGAACGGCACCCCGGCCGACGACTGGACCTCCGCCGCCATCATGAGCGATGGCTCGTACGGCGTGCCCGAGGGCCTGATCTCGTCCTTCCCGTGCACGAGCAGCGGCGGGGAGTGGGAGATCGTGCAGGGCCTGGAGGTCGACGACTTCTCCCGCGGCAGGATCGACGCCTCGGTGGCCGAGCTCGTCGAGGAGCGCGACGCCGTGCGTGAGCTGGGCCTGCTCTGATGGCCGACCCGATGAAGATCATTTACACCTATACCGACGAGGCGCCGGCGCTCGCGACGCACTCTCTGCTGCCGGTTCTGCAGGCCTACGCCGACAAGGCGGGCGTGGCCGTCGAGACGCGCGACATCTCCCTGGCGGCACGCATCCTCGCGGCCTTCGACCTCGGGCCCGACGCGCTCGCCGAGCTCGGCGCGCTCGCCAGGACGCCCGACGCCAACATCATCAAGCTGCCCAACGTCAGCGCCTCGGTCCCGCAGCTCAAGGCCGCGGTCAAGGAGCTGCAGGACGCCGGCTTCGCCGTCCCCGACTACCAGGAGACGCCGTCGACCGAGCAGGAGCGCGCGGCCCGCGCGGCCTACGACACCGTCAAGGGCAGCGCCGTGAACCCGGTGCTGCGCGAGGGCAACTCCGACCGCCGCGCCCCCGCGTCGGTGAAGGCGTACGCCCGCTCGCACCCGCACTCGATGGGAGCGTGGGCCAAGGACTCCACGAGCCACGTCGTGACGATGACCGAGGGCGACTTCCGGCACTCCGAGACGTCGGTGACCCTGGACCGCGCCACCACGCTGCGGATCGAGCACGTCGACGCCGAGGGCACAACCACGGTGCTCAAGGACGGGCTGAAGGTTCTCGAGGGCGAGATCGTCGATGCCGCCGTCCTGCGCAAGGCGGCGCTGCAGGAGTTCCTCGCCCGCGAGGTCGCCGACGCGAAGGCTCAGGGCGTGCTGTTCTCGGTGCACCTCAAGGCCACGATGATGAAGGTCTCCGACCCCATCATCTTCGGCCACGTGGTGCGGGCCTACTTCGCCGAGGTCTTCGAGCGCTACGCCGACGACCTCGCCTCGGTCGGCGCGGACCCGAACCAGGGTCTCGGTGGGGTGCTCGGCGATGTCCAGAGGCTGCCCGGGGACAAGCGGGCCGCGGTCGAGGGAGCCATCACGGCGGCGTACGAGAGCGGACCGGCGCTGGCGCAGGTCGACTCGAGCCGTGGCATCACGAACCTGCACGTCCCGAGTGACGTCATCATCGACGCCTCCATGCCGGCGGCGATCCGCACCTCGGGCCAGATGTGGAATGCCGACGACCAGCAGCAGGACACCAAGTTCGTCATCCCGGACAGCTCCTACGCCGCCCTCTACGACGAGACGGTCAAGCACTGCCAGGAGCACGGCGCCTTTGACCCGACCATCATGGGCAGCGTCCCGAACGTCGGTCTCATGGCGCAGAAGGCCGAGGAGTACGGCAGTCACGACAAGACGTTCGAGATCCCGGCCGCGGGCACGGTGCGCGTCGTGGACGCCGACGGTGCTGTGCTGCTGAGCTCCGACGTCGAGGCCGGTGACATCTGGCGTGGCTGCCAGACCAAGGATGCGCCGGTCAAGGACTGGGTGCAGCTCGCTGTGCGTCGCGCCCGCGCGACCGGCGTCCCCACGGTGTTCTGGCTCGACGAGTCCCGGGCCCACGACGCCGAGGTGCTGAAGAAGGTCCGGGCCTACCTCGAGCAGGAGGACGTCGACGGACTGACGATCGAGGTGATGGACGTCGCCGCCGCCACTCGCTTCACGCTCGAGCGCACCCGCCGCGGACAGGACACCATCTCGGTGACCGGCAACGTCCTGCGCGACTACCTCACCGACCTGTTCCCGATCCTCGAGCTGGGCACGTCGGCGAAGATGCTGAGCATCGTGCCGCTCATGAACGGCGGTGGGCTGTTCGAGACCGGTGCCGGCGGCTCGGCACCCAAGCACGTCCAGCAGCTGGTGAAGGAGGACTACCTGCGTTGGGACTCGCTCGGCGAGTTCCTCGCGCTGGCCGTGTCCTTGGAGTTCCTGGGCGAGAAGACCGGCAATGCCCGCGCGGCGCTGCTCGGCACGACCCTCGACACGGCCACCGGGCGGGTGCTCGAGGAGAACCGCTCGCCTGCCCGCAAGGTCGGTCAGATCGACAACCGCGGCAGCCACTTCTACCTCGCGCTCTACTGGGCGCAGGCGCTCGCGGCGCAGACCGAGGACCCGGAGGCGGCCGCGCTGTTCGCCGGCCTGGCCGAGCGGCTCGCGTCCCAGGAGCAGACCATCGTCGACGAGCTGCTGGCGGTGCAGGGCAAGCCGGCCGACATCGGCGGCTACTACTACGTCGACAAGGCCAAGACCGACGCGGTCATGCGGCCCAGCGCGACGTTCAACGCCGCTCTCGCGGAGTTCTGACCCTGACCGACCCGCGAGGGCCGCGCACCGCCGGCTGGCGGCGGGCGGCCTTCGTGCTGTTCGCCGTGGCGGCGGGCACCAACGTCTCGACGCCGCTGCTGCTGCTCTACCGGGAGTCGCTGGACCTGTCCGGCCCGGCGAGCACGGTCATCTTCGGCGTCTACGCCGCAGGTCTCGCGCCGTCCCTGCTCGCCTCGGGCCCGTTGTCCGACAGGTACGGCCGGCGCCGGCTCGTGCTGCCGTTCGCGTTGCTGGCCGGGGTCTCGTCGGTGCTGTTCGTCGCAGCAGCCGACTCCTTCGCGCTGCTCATCGTCGCCCGCTTCCTGCAGGGACTGGTGAGCGGCGCCGTCTTCACCGCCGCGAGCGCGTGGCTGGCCGAGCTGTCTGCCGAGGACGGCGAGGAGGCGGCCGGTGGCCGCCGGGCCGCGGTGGCGCTGGCCGGCGGCTTCTCGCTCGGGCCGCTGTTCGCCAGTGTGATCGCGACCGTCCTGCCCGGTCCGCTCGTGCTGCCCTACCTCGTGCACGCGGCGCTCGTGGTCGTCGCCGTCGCTGCGGTCCTGCCCCTGCACGAGACCGCCCCGCGGCGGCGTCGTCAGGTCGGCGACCCGGCACGGAACCCGTTGCTGCGACGGGGGGACCGTCTGCTGGCGGTCTCGGCGCTGGCCCCCGTCGCCGCGTGCGTCTACGCCTTCCCGGCCACCATCATCGCCGGCCTGCCGGTGCTGGTGGACCTGCCCGGGAACGGTGTCGTGGCAACAGGGGTGCTGGCCGGACTCACCCTGGGCGCCGGCGCCGTCGCGGCCCCGCTGCAGCGCCGGTTCGGGACCTGGACGGCGGTGGCGGGCGCCGCGAGTGGGTCGGCCGGCTTCGGTCTGGCCGTCCTGGCCGTCGGCGTGGGACTCCCGCTGCTTCTCGTCCCCGCCGGGCTGCTGCTCGGCGCCGGGAGCGGCTGGTCGCTAGCGGCCGGGCTGGCGCTCACCGGCCGGCTGGCCCCGCCGGAGCGCCGCGGCGCCCTGACCGGGATCTTCTACACCACCGCCTACACCGGCTTCTTCGCCCCCTTCCTGGTGACCAGCGCGGCTAGTCGCGTCGGCGACGTCATCCCGCTGCTCGTGGCCGCGGTCCTGGCGCTGCTGCTCGCGGTGCGGCTCATCACTCCGGCGCGAGCCGGCCGGCTGTAGAGCCACCCGGACGACGAACGGCGCCCCTCCCGAGGGGGAGGGGCGCCGTTGCGGTGCGGTGTCGGCTAGCCGGCGATGTCCGCGGAGTCCGGTCCCTCGAAGGCCTCAGCGGCGGTCTCGGCGCCACCGGGGACGTCGGCCGGGCGCAGGATGAAGCTCTGCGTGCTGGGGGAGACACCGACCTCGAAGCCGTTGATCGGGACGACCAGGCCGCCGGTGTCGACCTCGCTCAGGTCGTTGAACGCCGCGAGCGTGCCCTCACGGGTGAGGTCACCGCTCTCGCACGCGGCGTCCAGCACCTGCTTCATGATCTCGCTCATGCCGAAGCCGACGAGCACGCCGAGGCTGGGGGTGACGTCTGGGTAGGCCTCCTCGTACGCCGCCAGGATCTCCGGGTGCTGGTCGAAGGAGGAGATCGGCGAGGCGACGTAGAGGTCCTCCTTGAGCTTGGCCGCGGCGGGACCGGCGAGCAGACCGGGCGCGAAGACCGGGTTGCTGCCCAGGATCGGCACGTCCAGGCCCTGCGCCGCGGCCACGCCGGCCGCAGATGCGGTCTGGCCCGGCGCAACGGTCAGCACGATCATGTCGACGTTCGCGGCCTTGAACTGCGTGATCTGGGCCGTCATGTCTGCGTCGGTGGGCTTGATCTGCGCCTTGACGACGGTGAGGTCGTGCTTGGCAGCGACGGCTTCCGTGCCGGCCAGGCCGTTCTCGCCGTACTCGCCCTCGAAGTAGATGTGCCCGACGGTGTCACCGTCCTTGAGCAGACCCTCCTCGAACATGTAGGCGTAGCCGTTGGCCAGCTCGACCGGGTAGGTCGCGCCCGGCACTCCCGTGCCAGGGATCTCGGTGAGGTTCGCCGCCCAGGCCGACGTCAGGTTCACGATGCCGTCCGCCTCGAACTCCGGCCCGAGCGCGGTGTTGATCGGCGAGCCGATGGTCTGCTGCATGGCCAGGACGTTGTCCTTCAAGCCGCTGTAGAGCTGCACGGCCTGCTGCGGGACGTAGCCGGTGTCCTGGATGTCCAGCTCGACGTCGTAGGTGTCGCAGACCTGGTTGTCCTCCCAGAACAGCTCGTTGGCGTTGGTGATGTCGTTGCCCAGGGCAGCGAACACGCCGGTGAGGTCGGTCAGCACGCCGAGCGTGATCGTGTTCCCGTCGACGCCGATGTCGGTCTTCACGTCCTCCGCGGCGGCCCCGTCGTCGGTGCTGGGGGTGGCGGAGTCCTCCGCCCTGGTGCTGCAGCCCGAGGCCGCGGCGACGGCGACGGCGGCCAGCAGTGCAGCACTGCGCGAACCCTTGCCTAGCTTCATGTAGTGCTCCCTTGTGCGGGTGGATCGGACGGGACAGTGCTGGTGGAGCTGCTGGTCGCGGCCGAGGACGGGCTCGCGTTCCTGCCGCCGCCGGGGCGACCCGGGCGGCGGAAGCGTCGGGCGAGACCGGCGAGGCCGCCGGGCTCGTAGAGGATGATCACGATGATGGCCGCCCCGAACAGGAAGCGGGCCGCCTCACCGGGCGCGATGCCGGGGTCGGTGCGGGACGCCGAGACCAGCGGGATGATGTCGGCGTAGCGCTGGAAGACCAGCGGCAGAGCGCTGACGAACAGCGCGCCGAGCGCGGCGCCGCCCACCGAGCCCAGCCCGCCGAGCACGACCATGGCGAGGTACTGGATGGACACGAGCAGGCCGAACGACTCGGGCGCGATGCTGCCGATCGACAGCGCGAGCAGCACCCCGGACAGCCCGGCGTACATCGAGCTGACGAGGAAGACGCGGGCCTTGTAGCCCTGCACGTTGACGCCCATGACGGAGGCGGCGACCTCGCTGTCACGCAGCGTCTGCAGAGCCCGGCCGGGGCGGCTGCGCAGCAGGTTGTGCGCGAACCAGTAGGCCCCGATGGCCAGGAAGAGACCGAGGTACCAGAGCCGCTCAGCCTCCCGGAACGGCACGCCGGCGATCGCCAGGTAGGAAGCGTTGTTGCTGAACTCAAAGCCGAACAGGGAGAAGTCGGGGGCGATGCGTCCGTTGAAGCCGCCGGTGACGAACTCCCAGGTGTTCAGCAGGTGGATGCCGATGAAGACCAGGCCGAGGGAGGCGACACCGAGGTAGATGCCGCGCAGCCGGGCGGCCACCGGACTGAACAGCAGACCTGCCAGTCCTGCGAGCAGGACGCCCAGGACCATGCCGAGCAGTGGCGGCAGCCCGAGCCCGCCCACCTCGGTCGCCACTCCACCGGGCTCGCCGGCGACGAAGGTGTAGGTGACGGCGCCGACGGCGAGGAAGAACGCGTGCGCCAGCGACAGCTGACCGGTGGTGCCGACCAGCAGGTTGAGGCCGATCGCGCCGATGGCCGCGCCGAAGACGGCGAAGCCGGTGCGCAGCCAGAACTCCTCGACGTAGATCGGCACGAGCAGCAGGATCACGAAGCCGACGGCGAGCAGCAGCGGCTTGAGCAACGAGCGCGAGCGACCCGTGGCCGGCCCGGCCGCAGCCGATCCGGTGGCGGTGCGCTCGCTGGTCACGGTGTCAGACACGGGTCAGCTCCTTGGTGCCGAACAACCCGGAGGGTCGGACCAGGAGCACTGCGATCATCACGACGTAGGGCACGACCTCGCCGAAGCCGCGTCCCAGGAACAGGATCTGCTCCTGGTAGCCGGCGGCGAAGGACTCGGCCAACCCGATGAGCAGGCCGCCGACCAGCGCCCCGCCGGTCGAGTCCAGCCCGCCGAGGATCGCTGCTGGGAAGGCGCGCAGCGCAACGGCGTACGCCGAGGGGCTGACACCGGGCGTCGGTGCGCCGACGAGGAACAGCGCTGCGACGCCGGCCAGCACACCGGCCACGACCCACGACACGGCCGACACGCGGCCCTGCCGGATGCCCATCAGCGCGGCGGTCTCGCCGTCCTCGGCTGAGGCGCGCATGGCCACGCCCCAGCTGGAGTACTTGAACGCTACGAAGAACGCTGCGATCAGGATCCCGGCGACGATGGTGGCGACCAGCCGGTTCTGGCTGATCCCGACGTCGCCGATCCGGAACGACTCGCCGCCCCACGGGTGGGGGACGTTGAGGATGTCCGAGCCGAGCCGCCGGGTGAGCTCGGTGAGGATGATGATGTCCACACCGATCGTCACGATGGCCAGGCTGATCACCGGTGCTCCGCGCAGCCGGTTGATGATCAGCCGCTCGACGATCAGGGCGGCGGCTGCGGTGATGGCCAGGCCGAAGATCACCGCGGGCAGGAAGCCGATCGTGTCCGAGAGCCGGGCGATGGAGTAGGCGCCGAGCAGCAGCAGCGAGCCGTGCGTGAAGCTCACCACCTCGCTGGACTTGAAGATGATGACGAAGCCCAGCGCGATCAGCGCATAGAGCGCCCCGAGCGAGATGCCGTTGAACAGCAGGGACAGGAACTGGGTCACGGGGTGACTCCCTGGTCGGTGGCGGAGCTCGCGGGCCCGGTCTCGTCGCCCGAGCCCAGATAGGCGCGGATGACCTCGGGGTCGGCCTGCACCTCGGCCGGGGTGCCGTCGGCGATGAGCCGACCGAAGTCCAGCACCGTGACCCGGTCGGCGATGCCCATGACCATCCCCATGTCGTGCTCGACGAGGACGACTGAGATGCCCAGGGCCGAGCGGATCTCCAGGATCGCGTCGGCCATGCGACTGGTCTCCTCGGAGTTCATCCCGGCGACGGGCTCGTCGAGCAGCAGCAGCCGCGGTTCGGTGCACAGCGCCCGGGCGACCTCGACGCGCTTCTGGTCGCCGTAGGACAGCACCCCGACCGGTGTGTCGAGCTTGTCGCCCAGCTCCATGAACTCGGCGATCTCGGCGACACGCACGCCGTGCCGACGGCCCTCGACCGTGGCGCGCGGCAGGCGCAGGCCGGCGGCCAGGAAACCGGCCTTCGTCAGGTGGTGCCGGCCCAGCATGAGGTTCTCGCCGACCGACTGGGTGCTGGACAGGGCGATGTTCTGGAAGGCCCGGGCGACGCCGATGCCGGCGATCTTGTACGGGCGCATCTGGTCCAGCCGGTGCTCGCCGAAGCGGACCGAGCCCTCGGCGGCCTTGTAGACCCCGGACAGGACGTTGAACATCGTCGACTTGCCGGCGCCGTTCGGACCGATGATGGCGTGGATCGTGCCGGGGGCGACGGTGAAGGAGACGCCGGACAGGGCGGTGATGGCGCCGAAGCGCACCGTCACGGCGTCGACCTCGACCGGGGGAATGTCGTCGCGGGTCTGCGACGAGACCGAGCCGGGGGCCGTCATCCGACCCACCGGGACAGCGTCTTGGTGCTGGCGACCCGAGGCGTCGAGGTGTGGTCGGCGTCGTGGCCGAGGTAGAG
>JBBSLB010000056.1:0-12660 GCA_038255675.1 Mycobacteriales bacterium | reverse complement strand
TCCACTCGCAGCACGTCCAGAGCTCTGGGGTCGGCCGGCGGCCGTTCCTGGTCGGCCAGCCCCACCACGCGGCCGAGCGCGGCCGCAAGGTCCTCGCGCCGCACCGGCTTGGCCAGGTAGTCGTCCATCCCGGCCTCCAGGCACTGGTCGCGGTTCTCGGCCATCGCGTTGGCCGTCATCGCGACGACCCGCGGCTGCCGCTCGCCCGGCAGCCGCTGCCGCAGCTGCCGGGTCGCCTCCAGTCCGTCCATGACCGGCATCTGCACGTCCATGAGCACCACGTCGTACGGCCTCGCGGCCAACGCCACGAGCGCCTCCTCGCCGTTGCTGACGACGTCGGCGCGGTGTCCGAGTCGCTCGAGCATCAGCACCGCGACGCGCTGGTTGACGGCGTTGTCCTCGGCCAGCAGCACCCGCAGCCGGCGGCCCGGCACGGTGCTGGCCGCCCCCGCCGACGGGGCCAGGGCGGCGCCGAGCGCGGTGGCGACGGCGCTGCGCAGCGCCCCCGCCTTGACCGGCTTGGTGAGGTGCAGCAGCCCGAGTCCGGCGGCCTCGGCCGGCCGCTGCCCGAGTGAGGTGAGCAGCAGCATCGGCAGGTCGCGGGTGGTCGGTCGTGCGCGCAGGGCCTGCGCGAGCTGCAGGCCGTCCATCTCGGGCATGTGCATGTCGAGCAGCACCACGTCGTAGCCGCCGCCTTCGTCGACCGCCGCGAGCACCGCAGCCGGGCAGGCGTGCTCGTCCACCTGCATCCCCCAGCCCTCGAGCTGGCGCCGGACGATCCGCCGGTTGGTGGCGTTGTCGTCCACGACGAGCGCGCGCCGGCCGGGCAGCTCGGCCGGCGGCTGGAGCAGCGCGTCCTCGGTCTGGGCGCCGCGCGGCAGCGTCACCTCCAGCGTGAAGGTGGATCCCTCGCCGAGCGTGCTGTCGACGGTCAGCTCACCGCCCATGGCGGTGGCCAGCCGCGCGCTGATGGCCAGCCCGAGACCGGTCCCGCCGTACAGCCGGGTGGTGGCGGCGTCGACCTGGGAGAAGGAGCGGAAGAGCCGGTCCATCCGGTCGGCCGGGATCCCGATGCCGGTGTCGCGCACGGCGAAGGCCAGGGCCGCGTCGGTGCCCTCCACCTGCGCGGTGACGGTCACCAGGACGTCGCCCACGGCGGTGAACTTCACCGCGTTGGTGAGCAGGTTGACCAGCACCTGGCGCAGCCGGGTGACGTCCCCGACCAGCACCGGCGGCACGCCGTCCTCGAGCGAGTACGCCAGGTCGAGCCCCTTGGCGCCGGCCTGCGCGGCGACCAGGTCGAGCGAGCCCTCCACGCAGTCGCGGACGCTGAAGGGCTGCCGCTCGAGCTGCAGCTCGCCGGCCTCGATCTTGGAGAAGTCGAGGATGTCGTTGATGATCACCAGGAGTGCGTCGCCGCTGGTGCGGACGGTCTCGGCGACGTCGCGCTGCTCGGGCGAGAGCTCGGTGTCGAGCAGCAGCCCGGTCATCCCGATGACGGCGTTCATCGGCGTGCGGATCTCGTGCGACATGGTGGCGAGGAACGACGACGTGGCGGCGGTCGCCGCCTCGGCCTGGGCGCGCGCGGTCACCAGCTCCCGCTCGCGCTCGTGCACGACGATGCGTTCGGCGTCGAGCGCGGCGGCCAGCTCGTCCAGGCCGCTGCCGATGGCCCTGAGCTCGGCCGGGCCGCGGTCGGGGGAGCGGGCGGCCAGGTCGCCGTCGCGAAGCCGGCCGATCGTCGCGGTCAGCCCCTCGACCGGTTCGACCACCTCGGCCCGCAGCCGCAGGAACTGCCGCGCCACGACCAGCGCGACGCCCACGGCGAGCAGGACCTCCAGGGCCAGGCCCAGCTCGAGCAGCCGGAGCTGCCGGGTCTCGGACTGCTCCCGCAGCTGGTCGGCCAGGACCTCAGCCTCGGCCTCGGCCGCGCGGTAGTCGTCGAACAGCTGCTTGTCCAGGCGCAGGAACTGGGTCTGCGTCCGGTTTGCCGGGAGGCCGCTCAGCGCCGGCTCGGCCCACTGCTGGATCCAGTTGTCCTGCCGCTGCAGGACGAGGTCGTAGGCCGCGAGCAGCGCCGGAGCGTCTGCGAAGCTCCGGCGCACGTCGGCGTTGCGTTCGGCCAGCACGGCCGAGCCCCGCTCGTACGGCTCGAGGAACTCGGGCACCTGGCTGACCAGGTAGCCGCGCAGCGCGGTCTCCTGGTCGACCATCGCCAGGTGCGCCAGGCGGACCGAGCGGGCGCCGTCGGTGTAGGCCCGCGTCTGCGGGATGAGGACGAGGAACAGCACGGCCAGCACGAGCGCGCTGACCAGCGCCGTGGTCGAGACCGTCACCACCATCAGCCGGGCCAGCGAGCCCACCTGCCGGGTCAGGCTGCGCGGCGCAGCGCTGGGTGACGGGTCGGATACGGTGGGGGAGTGCCCGAGCGGGCGACCGGCCGCAGGGACCTCATGGCGGGCGGCGCCTAGGGTCGGCGCATGACCGATGCGACCCTGCCCCCGCCGGAGCCAGGCGAGAAGGTCGCGGCGCAGAGCGCCGAGGCCGTGCTCGCCCAGGCGGAGACCGCCGTCGAGGAGGCCGGCGTCGAGGCCGACATGGCTCCGCTCGACGTGCCCCGTCGGCTGCTGCTCGTGCACGCCCACCCCGATGACGAGACGATCGGCACCGGCGCCACGATGGCCCGCTACGCCGCCGACGGCGTCGCCGTCACGCTCGTCACCTGCACACTCGGCGAGGAGGGCGAGATCCTTGAGCCGGGCCTCGAGCACCTGGCGGCCGATCAGCAGGACGGCCTGGGCCAGCACCGCATCGGCGAGCTGGCGGCCGCGATGGAGGCGCTGCGGGTGACCGACCACCGCTTCCTCGGCGCCCCCGGTCGGTGGCGCGACAGCGGGATGATGGGCACGCCGCAGAACGAGCGGCCGGACTGCTTCTGGCAGGCCGACGTCGACGAGGCCGTTCTCGAGCTCGTGGCGGTGTGGCGCCAGGTGCGCCCGCAGGTCGTCGTCACCTACGACGCCAACGGCGGCTACGGCCACCCCGACCACGTCCAGGCGCACCGGATCACCGTCGCGGCCTTTGCCGCCGCCGCCGACCCGGCGTACGCCCCCGAGCTCGGCGAGCCGTGGGCGGCCGACAAGCTGTACTTCGGGGCGGTGCCGCGCAGCGTGCTCCAGGCGGGCATCGACCTGCTGCGGGAGTCCGGCGACACCAGCGGCTTCTTCGGCGTCGAGAAGGCCGAGGACCTGCCGTTCGGGGTGCCGGACGAGCAGGTGACGACCGCGGTCGACGCGAGCGAGCACCTCGAGGCCAAGCTCGCGGCGATGCGCGCCCACAAGACGCAGATCGCCGTCGACGGGCCCTTCTTCGCGTTGTCGAACAACATCGGCCAGCGCGCGTTCGGGATCGAGCACTACACGCTGGCCCGCGGCGAGCGCGGACCGGCTTCGGGGCCGCACGGCTGGGAGGACGACCTGTTCGCCGGGATCGATGCCTGAGCCGGATCTTCGTCACCCGGTGTGACGGCCTGGATGGGCCGAACGGGTGACAATGACTCTCCGTAGTGCCGACCTGGTGGCGACTGGGAAGGATCGGTCTCGACATCGGACGGAGCGCACGGCTCCGCCCGGTCCGCGCTGAGGAGAGACCCACGTGAGCGACCGCGAGCCCGCCGACCCCCGCCCCGCCGTCACCCGGCTGGACCAGCTGATCGGCGCCGCGGGTGGCGGGGTGCTCGACATGGCGGGCGCCGATGTCGGCTCCTCGCGCGAGGTCCAGCGCCGGCGGCGGTGGGTCAAGCTCTCGCTGCTGGTCTGGGCGGTCGTCTCGGTGCTGTGGCTGCGGGCGCTGACCTACGACGGCAACGGCTTCGTGCCGATCCCGCAGATCGACCCGTTCCTGCTCGTCATCATCATCTTCTTCGGGCTGCTCGTCGGACTGATGTTCGGCCAGCAGTTCATGAGCGCCCGGTCGCCGCACGTGATGTACCGGCCCGAGCAGATCACCACCACGATGGACGACGTCGTCGGCATCGACCAGGTCAAGGACGACGTGGTCCGCTCGCTCAACCTGTTCCTCGCGCACAAGACCTTCCGCGACGAGATGGGCGGCAGCGCCCGCCGCGGCCTGCTCTTCGAGGGCGCGCCCGGAACCGGCAAGACCCACCTGGCCCGGGCGATGGCCCGCGAGGCCGGGGTGCCGTTCCTGTTCGTGAGCGCGACCAGCTTCCAGTCGATGTGGTACGGCGCGACGGCCAAGAAGATCCGCTCGTACTTCAAGGCGCTGCGCAAGGCCGCCCGCAAGGAGGGCGGCGCGATCGGCTTCATCGAGGAGATCGACGCGATCGCGATGTCCCGCGGCGGCGTCGCGAACGCGATGACGTCAGCGTTCAGCCGGGCCACCGGCCTGCAGCCCACCGGCTGCCACGGCACCGCCTGCCTGCCCTCGGCGTACGCGACCGTGGCCCTGCCGGCGACGGTGCAGAACGCGTTGATGAGCGAGGGGACCGGCGGGGTCGTCAACGAGCTGCTCGTGCAGATGCAGTCCTTCGACGACCCCACCGGCGGCCAGCGGCTGCGCGGCTGGTTCGTCGACCGGATCAACCTGCTGCTGCCGCCGCACCGCCAGCTGCAGCGCCCGGACGTCGTGCCCACCAACATCCTGCTGATCGCGGCGACCAACCGGGCCGACGGCCTGGACCCGGCGCTGCTGCGCCCGGGCCGCTTCGACCGGCGGGTGAGCTTCGAGCTGCCGACCAAGGCCGGCCGGCGCACCCTGCTCGACCACTTCCTGAAGGCCAAGGCCCACACGGCCGAGCTCGACGACGACGGCCTGCGCGACGCGCTGGCCTCGGTCACCCAGGGCTACACGCCGGTGATGATCGAGCACCTGCTCGACGAGGCCCTGGTCAACGCGGTCCGCCGCGGCGAGACCAAGCTGACCCACAAGGACGTCGAGAAGGCCCGCCTGGTCGAGGAGGTCGGGATGGGCCAGCCGGTGGCCTACACACCGCACGAGCGCCGGCTCATCGCCACCCACGAGGCCGGCCACGCGACGCTGGCCTGGCTGACCGCGCCGGAGCGGCGGCTCGAGGTGCTGACGATCGTCAAGCGCCGCAGCGCGCTCGGCCTGCTCGCCCACGGCGACCGCGAGGACGTCTTCACCCGCTCGCGCAGCGAGATGCAGGCGCTCATCCAGATCGCGATGGGCGGCCAGTGCGCCGAGGAGCTCTTCTTCGGCGATGTGTCCACCGGCCCTGGCGGTGACCTGCTCTACGCGACGAACGCCGCCGCCGAGATGGTCGGCGCGCACGGCATGGACACCTCGCTGCTGTCCTACGCCGCGATCCAGAACAGCTCGTTCAGCGACACCAACATCGTCGGCCGGGTGCTCGCCGACGACCGCGGGCGCGACGCCGTCGAGCGGCTGCTGCAGGAGCAGAAGGCCGTCGCCCGTGAGCTGCTCTCGCAGAACCGACACCTGGTCCAGGCCCTGCGGGACGCGCTGCTCGAGCACGAGGAGCTCGTCGGCCACGAGATCACCGACGTGCTGGAGGCTGCCGCGGCGGCCCCCCGCGTGATCGACCTGACCGAGGTCGATCACGCCCCGCTGAGCTGAGCCCGGAGCCCGCGTGCGTCCGCTGCACCGGACGACGCCCGCGCCCGGCCGAGCGGACGCAACGGCTCACTAGGCTGGCTCGATGTCGGAGCTGCAACCTGTCGAGCCCGGCCCGGGGGAGAGCGCCGCGGCGTACGCGCTGGTGCTCGTCCTCGCGCTGCTGCTCGGGCTCTGGGGGGCGTTCCTGGTGCCGTTGAAGGTCGGCACGGTGCCGGTGCCGCTGTCGGTGCTCGTCGCGCTGGTCGGCAACGCCGCGCTCGGCTGGTCGGGCGGGCGGCTGTACGGCCGGGTCGGTGCGGCCGGGCCAGGCCTGGTCTGGCTCGGGGTCGCGCTCGCGCTCGGCACCCAGCGCCGCGAGGGCGACCTCATCGTGCCCGGCTCGCTGATGGGCCTGCTCTTCCTGCTCGTCGGCGCGGTGACCAGCGCGGTCGCGCTGGGCGCGGTGCGGCGGCGGCCCCGACCGGCTGCCTGACCCCGGTTGCCTGACCCCGGTTGCCTGACCCCGGCGCTTGACCCCGGCGCTTGACCCCGGCCCCCCGGCTGCCGATGGACAGGGCGTGGACACCCTCGCCGAGCTCGTCGTCGTCCGGCTCGGCGGCTGCCGCTACGCCCTGCCGATGGCGTCGGTCGCCGAGGTCGGCCGGCCACCCGCGCTGACCCGGGTACCCGGACTGCCCGCCTTCGTGGCCGGCGTCGCCAACTGGCGTGGGCGGGTGCTGGCCGTGCTGGACCTGCGCAGCCTGCTGCAGGCCGGCACCGAGCCGTTCGACCGTCGCGGCCGACTGGTCGTCCTCCAGCACGCCGGCGTGCGGGTCGGCCTGCTCGTCGAGCAGGTCGCCGGCGGCGCCCAGCTGGACCCCGAGGCCGTCGAGCCGACGCTGGCCCACCTGCCCGCGAGCACCGGCGGTCTGCTCGCCGGCCAGGTCACCGACGCCGACGGGCCGTACGGGCTGCTCGACCTCGATGCGGTGCTGGCCCTGGCCGGTCAGCTGCCGCGCGCCCGCCGCGCCGGCTGAGCGCTTCAGGCCGGGCCCCGCGCGGCCGACGAGACCAGCACGACCCGTAGGAGGGCACCCGTGGACTTCTCGACCAGGCTCGCCCGAGCCGCCGCGATCATGACGTGGCTGAGCCTGGTCCTCGGCGTGGCGGCGGCCACGCTCATGCACCAGCTGGGCGAGCCCGCGGGCGTCACCGTCCACCTCTACGCCGTCTACGCCTGGACCGCGTTCGGCGCCGTCGTGACGACCTTCCTCACCCTGCTGCCCAGGCTCGCGACGAGCTCGCCCGTCGTGCTGAAGAACATCGGCGTCGTGCGCGCCCTGCTGTGCGCCTCGATCCACCTCTGGGTGACGGCTCTGGTGTCCGTGACGGGAGGCGTCCGCGGACCGTTCTGGGTCTGCTACTTCGGCGTCGTGCTGTTCGCGGCCGTGTCGATGACAACGGTGCAGGCCTCGCTGTTCGGCCTGTGCGCGAGCGTCGGGCTGGTCGTCGCGACCGCCGTCAGTCACAACCTGGACGCCGCCGCGATCGGCCCGCTGCTGCTGGTCGGCGCGACCTTCCCGATCGCGTCGTGGTTCAACAGCTCGCTGTCGGCGGCGGTGTGGGACCTGCGCCGCCAGGCCCGCGAGGAGCGCAAGGCCCTCGAGGCCCGCGTCGGCGAGCTGTCGGCCTACCTCGAGCGCGCCGCCGGGGGCGATCTGGCCGCCGAGGTCGACGTCGAGCACGAGACCCAGCAGCTGCAGGGCCTCACCACCGCCTTCCGCCACACGATCGGCAACCTGCGCGACCTGGTCGGCCAGATCCGCAGCGGCGGCGAGCAGATCGGCGCCTCCGCCGGCGAGCTGCTCGCGACCGCCGAGGAGCACGCCGCCTCCGCCACCCAGCAGTCCTCGGCCGTCTCCGAGACCACCTCGACGATCGAGGAGCTGGCCGCCACCGCCGCCCAGATCGCCGAGACCGCCGAGGCCGTCGCGCGCTACGCCGCCGAGACGCTCCGCTACGCCGAGCAGGGCCGCGCGGCCGTCAGCGCGTCGGTGGAGTCGATGGACACCATCGCCGACCGCGTCGACGGCATCGCCACCCGCGCGCTGTCGCTGGGGGAGAAGAGCCACGAGATCGGCCGCATCCTCGGCGTCATCGACGACCTGGCCGACCAGACCAACCTGCTCGCGCTCAACGCCGCCATCGAGGCTGCCCGTGCCGGCGAGCACGGCCGCGGCTTCGCCGTCGTCGCCTCGGAGGTCCGCAAGCTCGCCGAGCGCTCGCAGGAGTCGGCCGGCCAGATCCAGGCGATCGTCGGCGAGATCCAGGCCGAGACCAACTCCACGATCATCGCCTCGGAGGAGGGGGCCAAGGAGGTCCGCGCCGGCACCCAGCTCGCCCGCGGCGTCGTCGACGCGCTCGAGCGCATCAGCGGCATGGTCGATGAGACCACCACCGCCGCCAAGGAGATCTCGATCGCGACCCAGCAGCAGCGGTCGGCGTCGGACCAGGTCGTCGCGGCGATGACGCAGGTCTCCGACGTCTCGCGCCAGTACGCCGTCGGCTCCCGCCAGGCCGCCGCCGCCGCTGCCCAGCTCAACGTGCTGGCGGCGGAGCTGCGCAGCTCGATCGCGCAGTTCAAGGTCAGCTAGCTCCGTGACGGCATGGGGCGATGACCCTGAGCTGCTCGCGACCTTCCGCGCAGAGGTCGAGGAGCGGCTCGCGTCGCTGCAGGCCGGGCTGCTGACCCTGGAGCACCACGCGTCGCCCAAGCAGGTCGTCGCCGGGCTGTTCCGCGACGCGCACACGGTCAAGGGCAGCGCCCGGATGCTCGGCCTGTCCGGCGTCCTGCGCGTCTCGCACGCGATGGAGGACCTGCTCGGCGCGCTGCGCGACGGGCGCTTCCCGGTCCGCCGCGACCTGGTCAACCTGCTGCTCGCCGCGGGCGACGCCATCGGCCGGGCCCTGCCCGGCGGCGAGCTGTCCGACGACGACCTCGAGCCGGTCGTCCTCGCGCTGGCCGCGGCCGTCGACGGCGCCGAGGTGGTCGTCCCGGTGCTGAGCGCCGCGGCTCCCGGGGCGCAGGCGCCGGCTGCTGACCCGACGATCGCCCCGCCCGTCCCGGCCCCGCTCCCACCGGTGGACGTCATCCGTCCCGGCAGCGACTCGGTGCGGGTGGCGGCGCACAAGGTCTACGACCTGCTGGACGTCGTGGGCGAGGCCGACCTTGGCGCCCGCCGGATCGAGCAGACCACCGCCGGCCTGCTATCCCTCGCGGCCGAGCAGGCGCGCTGGACCACCACCCTGCGCGCCGCCACCCTGCGCAGCGCGACGACCCTGCCGCCCGACGTCGCGCTCGCCCTGCACCGCCTCGCCGGCGCCGGGGACGAGGTCGCCGGCGCCGTACGCGGTCTGCGCGAGCTCGTCGAGGGCCACCGCGGCGGCATGGCGCTGGTCCGCGACGGCGCGATGGGGCTGGCGATGGTGCCGGTCCGCCGGGCCTTCGCGCCCCTGCCCCGCATCGTCCGAGACGTCGCGCAGGGCTCGGGCAAGACCGTCCGGCTTGAGACCGCGGGTGAGGACGTCGAGATCGACAAGCAGGTGCTCGACGGCGTTGCCGACGCGCTCAAGCACCTGGTCGTCAACGCCGTCGACCACGGCTGTGAGGACCCGGCCACCCGACGGGCGGCCGGCAAGCCCGCCGAGGCCGTCGTCCGGGTCAGCGCGCGCAGCGTGGCCGGGACCGTGGTCCTGGAGGTCGCTGACGACGGCGTCGGCGTCGACGAGGATCGGGTCCGCGCCAAGGCCGTGGAGCTGGGCCTGCTGCCGCCGGACAGCGCCCTGTCCGGGTCCCCGCTGCTGGAGCTGCTCTTCACCCCCGCGTTCTCGACCGCCACGACTGTCACCGAGACCTCCGGCCGCGGGGTCGGTCTCGACGTCGTACGCGACGCCGTCGAGGAGCTCGGCGGCTCGGTCGAGGTGCGCTCCGAGCCGGGCGCCGGCACCTGCTTCGTCCTCACCCTGCCGGTCACCCTTGGCGTCCTGCGCTGCCTGCTGGCCCGGGTCGGCGACGAGCGCTACGCCGTGCCCGTCCCCGGCGTGGTCGAGTCGCTGTCGCTGCGCGACGCCGAGGTGCACACCCTCGCCGCCGCCACCGTCGTCGTCCGGCACGGCGTCTCGCTCCCGCTGCTCGACCTCGGCGCGGCCCTCGGGCTGTCGCGGCCGCCCGGGTCGAGCCCCGGCTCGGCGCTGGTCGTGCGGCACGCCGGCGGGTCCGGCGCGATGGTCGCCTGGGCCGTCGACCGGCTCGAGGGCGAGACCGAGCTGGTCGTGAAGGACCTCGGTGACTTCCTCGGCCGGGTCCCCGCGATCGCCGGCGCGACCATCGACGGCGACGGCAGCGTGGTCTGCCTGCTCGACCTGCGCGAGCTCGCCGAGCGGGTCGTGGGGCCCGCCCCGGCCCTGTCCGCGACCGTCGTCCCGCGCCGTGCCCGGGCCGTCAGCACCCCTGTCGCGCGCAAGCCGCGGGTGCTGGTCGTCGAGGACAGCGTCGGCGTGCGCGAGCTCCAGCGGGTCATCCTGGAGGGCGCCGGCTACCAGGTGGAGACCGCGGTCGACGGCCTCGACGGGGCGTCCCGGCTGCGCGACGACCCGGCCGACCTGGTGCTGTCCGACGTCGAGATGCCGGGCATGGACGGCTTCGACCTCACCCGCACGATCCGTCGTACCAAGGGCTGGGAGAACGTCCCGGTGATCATCATGACCTCGCGTGGGGAGGTCCACGCCCGGCAGGCCGGTCTGGAGGCGGGTTGCTCGGCGTACCTGCTCAAGAACGAGTTCGACCAGGAGGAGCTCGTCTCCACCGTGCGCAGACTGGTAGGCAGGTAATGAAGGAATCGAACGAAGGACACCCGTGGCCCGCATCGTGATTGCTGACGACAGCCCGACCCTGCGCCGGATCGTCACCAGCGTCCTGACCAGGGACGGCCACGAGGTCGTGGCCGCCGAGGACGGCATCGGCGCGGTGCAGCAGGTCTTCGCTCAGCAGCCCGACGCCGTCGTGCTCGACGTGCAGATGCCGCGCGTCTCGGGCTTCATCGCCGCGCGGGTGCTCAAGGACGACTGGCAGACCGCGGACATCCCGGTCGTCATGCTCACCAGCCTCGACGCCGCGTCCGACCGCTACTGGGCCGGGCAGGCCGGCGTCGACCGCTACCTCACCAAGGACTTCGAGGCCGGCGACCTGTCGGCGACGATCGACGAGGTGCTCCTGGCCGCGCAGGCCTCCCGCGGCGGCCGGCCGGCGCTCAAGGCCGACCCGCTCGAGCTCACCGAGCAGGACGTGCTCTCGCGGGTCTGCGACCTGCTCGACCGCAAGCTGTTCGAGTCCTCTGTCGCCCAGGCTGTGACGGCCATCGCCGCGACCGCCTCCGGGCTGGAGCAGTCGGTCGCGGCGCTGCTGGGCGTGCTGCAGCGCTTCGTCGGCTACGACCTGGCCGCCGTCCTGCTCGGCGCCGAGCGGTCGGCCTACGTCGCTGTCGGCAAGGACACCGCCCGCGAGCACTACGACGCGTTCCTGACCGCCGCGGCCGAGGCGGTCTCGTCCTACGGCGGCGCGTCCTTCTCGCCCGGTGACCTGTCGACCCGGGTCGCGCAGGCCGGCGGCACCCTCGTCGACGACCCCGAGGACCTGCCGAACGGCCCCGAGCAGGCCCAGATGGCGACCTACCTGTCGATGCCGCTGCGCGGCCACGGCGGCGCGGTCGTCGGCGTCCTGGCCCTGTCCAGCGCCACCAAGAACGCCTTCGGCGAGACCGCGCTGTCCACCCTGAAGCTCATCGAGGGTCCGGCCGCCATCGTCATCGACAACGCGCGGCTCAGCGTCGGCTAGGTAGGCTGCGGCGTGTGACCACGGCCCTCGACGCGCTGGAGTACCGGCGCGTGGTGGGCCGGTTCGCCACCGGCGTCACGGTGGTGACGACCCTGCTCGACGGCGAGCAGCACGCCATGACCTGCAGCTCCTTCACCTCGGTCTCGCTCGAGCCGGTGCTGGTGCTGTTCTGCGCCGAGAAGGTCGCCCGCTTCCACGACGCGGTGCTCAGCTCCGGCTCGTGGGCCGTGTCGGTGCTCGCCCAGGGACAGCAGGGCGTGTCGCGCCACTTCGCCGTCCGCGGGCGCTCGCTGGCCGGGCAGTTCGACCGGCTGCCCCACACGGTCGGGCCGATCACCGGCGCGGCCGTGCTCGACGGGGCCATCGCGGCGCTCGAGTGCCGCACCGTCTCGACGACCGACGCCGGCGACCACACCGTGGTGATCGGCGAGGTCCTCGGGCTCGGCGTTCCCGACCCCGCGGGCGAGCCGCTGCTGTACTACGAGGGTCGCTACCGCGCCTTTCGCGACTGACCCCCTCGCGCCTGACCCCCCGCCCCCCTCGCCACGGAGCCCCCTCCTTGCCCTCGCGCCGCGTCCTGCTGCTGTCCAGCGCCGCCGTCCTCGCCGTAGCCGGCGTCGGCCTTGCGCTGGCCGGCACCGGCGACGGCATCCCGCGCGGGACGACGGTGCGGGCCGTCGAGGTCGGCGGGCTGTCCCGGGCCGAGGCGGTGTCGCGCCTGTCGACCGCCTTCGCCACCGAGCAGGCGTCCTCGGTGTCGCTCGTCGCCGACGGCGAGGTGCTCCAGCTCGACCAGGCCGCAGCGGGCCTGACCCTCGATGTCGAGGCCACCGTCGACGAGGCGCTCGACGTCGGCTTCGTCGACCGGCTCCAGGCATTGATCGGCGCCGGCCGCGACGTCGACCCCCTCCCGGCCGTCGACGAGGCGGCGCTCTCGGCGTCGCTGACCGCCCTGGCTGACGGCTTCGACCGGGCGGCCCGCGAGGGGTCGATCAGCTTCAGCCCCGCGGCCGAGCCGCTGCCCGAGCCGCCGGTCACCGGCCGCGCGCTCGACGTGGCCGGCGCCGCCGATGCCGTCGTCGAGGACTACCTCTCGCTGCGGGTCGAGGTGCCGGTCGAGCTCGACGAGGTCGCCACGACCGACGAGGGCGTACGGGAGGCGCTCGAGC
>JBBSLB010000055.1:0-13133 GCA_038255675.1 Mycobacteriales bacterium | reverse complement strand
GGGCAGCGTCATGCCCTCACCTCCGTCGTGACGGGCGGCCCGAAGGCGTCGACCAGCTCCGGCGCCAGGACGCGCAAGCGCGCCAGCGCGTGCCGGGTCTGCGACTTCACGGTGCTCACTGAGCAGTCGAGCAGCTCGGCGGTCTGCACCTCTGTGGCGTCCTCGTAGAAGCGCAGGACGAGCACGGCGCGCTGGCGCGGGGTCAGACGAGCGAGGGCCGCCTGCAGCACGACCCGCCGGTCGACGGCCTCGCTGCCATCGACCTCCGACGCGTCGGCCACGCCGCCGAAGACCTCCCGTAGCCGCCGGCGGCGCCAGCCGTCCACGGCACAGGTGTAGAGGACGCGACGGACGTACGGCTCCGGGTCGCCGCCCGCGACGACCTTCTCCCAGCGGGCCGCGGAGCGGGCCAGGGCCTCCTGCAGCAGGTCTTCGGCGAGCTGGCGGTCGCCGGTCAGCAGCAGCGCGGTGCGACCGAGGGCCACGGAGCGAGCGCGGACGAAGGCGGTGAAGCCGGCCTGCGTCGCGTCCACCACACCTGACTACACGCTGGTGGGGGGTCGCGCGGGTGGAACCTCAGGCGTAGGAGTGGAAGCCCACCACGAAGATGTTCACGACGTAGTAGTCGATGACCAGCGCTGCGGCCGCGGCGACGCCGATCCAGGCCGCCTTGGTGCCCTTCCACCCGGCGGTCGCCCGCGCGTGCAGGTAGCCGGCGTAGAGCACCCAGGTGATGAACGACCAGGTCTCCTTGGGGTCCCAGCCCCAGTACCGGCCCCAGGCCGCCTCGGCCCAGATCGCCCCGGCGATGATCGCGAAGGTCCAGATCGGGAAGGCGAAGGCGATCACGGCGTACGACACCCGGTCCAGGACCGGGGCGGACGGCAGCGCGTCGCCCATGGAGACCGGGAAGCGGGTCGGCCGTCCGGCCGCGACCAGGCTGTCGTGCTTGGACCTCAGCAGGTAGAGCAGCGCGAGGACGCCCGACAGCATGAAGGCGCCCGAGGACAGCACCGCCGCGAAGACGTGGATCTTGATCCAGTACGAGTCGAGGGCGGGCACGAGCGGGCCGGCGGCGGTGTAGAGCACGGTGCCGGCCAGCCCCAGGTAGAGCACCACCGGGACCATCACGAAGGCGCCGAGCCCGCGGTCGACCTTGCCGGTGGCGACCAGCACGAGGAAGCAGACCACCGCGGTGAGGGCCACGGCGCTGGAGAATTCGTACATGTTGCCCCACGGCACCCGGTCGGCCGCCAGGCCGCGGGTGAGGATGGAGCCGCTGTGGACGGCCGCGCCGACGACGGTGAACAGCATGCCGAGCCGGCCGGCGCGGCTGTGAGCGGCGTCCGCGGGCGCGGCAACGGTGACGGGCGGCGCAGGGACGGACGGGCCGCCGCTGCCGGCCATGACGCGGGTGCGCTCGGCGGCGGCGGCGCGCTGCGCGACCCGCTCGTCGGCCGCCACCGCGACCCGGCGCGAGCGGCGCGAGGCCTGCTCGCCGGCGAAAGCGAGCATCGACAGGGCGTACAGCAGGACCGACGCGAACAGCAGATCGTCGGACAGTCCGGCCAGGGCGGTGCTGCTCACGCGGGCTCCTCGGAAACGGGTCGTGCAGTCGAGCGGATCCGGCCCGACAGGCCGTCGAACTCCTCGCGGAAGGCCTCCGGCCCGGTGCGCGCCAGACCAGCCACCTCCACCACGGTACGGCCGGCGGGCGCCCCACCGCCTGCCGGGGAGACGCGCACCCAGACCCGGCGGCGGCGCACGAACAGCGACAGGCACAGCCCGAGCACCATCCCGATGCTGGCGACCAGCGCGACGACCTTGCCCGGGTCCTGGGTGACCTGGAAGGTCGCCCACTCGGTGGTCTCGACGAAGGTCAGGCTGCCGCCGCCCGGCAGGTCCCAGGTCTCCCCCGGGGCGAGCCGCACAGGCGTCTCGCCGTCGCCGATCGGCTCCAGCCGCGAGCGGTCCTCGAGGTTGTAGACCGAGGTCGGTGCGCCCGAGTCGATGCCGAGGTCGCCGCGGTAGCCGAGCACCGTCAGCGCGGGGTTCTCCGGCGCCGGGTAGACCGACGTGACGCGCCGGCTCTCGGGGTCCTGCACCGTCGTCGGGGTGAAGACGCCCTCGAAGGCGAGCTGCTCACCGGCGGCGTCGGGCACCTTGATGACGCAGGTCGACAGGAAGGTCGGTCCCTGCGGCAGGCAGGCAACGGTCTGGGTCAGCTCGTTGCCCTCTCGGTCGACGACCAGCACCTTGGGCGCGTAGCCGTGGCCGAGCAGGTAGGTCTTCGCGCCGTCGACCTCGAGCGGGTGGTTCACCCGCACGTTGACCGGCTCGAGGTCGTCGTCGGGGCCCTCGGCGTAGCGCAGGTCGGCGTCGAAGGTCAGCGCCCTGCCGCCCTCGTCGTAGGTCGCGCGGAAGTCGTCCAGGACGAAGTTGAACGGCACCAGGCGGGCCGGGTCGAAGCGCCGGCCAGGCTTGATGTCGTCGAAGGACAGGACGGTGTTGGCGAAGCCCTCGCCCTCCTTGACGAGCACGGTGCCCTGGAAGCCGAGCAGCCCACCCATCCCAATGCCGACGAGCAGCCCGACCAGCGAGACGTGGAAGAGCAGGTTGCCGGTCTCGCGCAGATAGCCCCGCTCGGCGCTGATGCCGTTCTCGGTCCGGACCGATCGCCAGCCCTTGAGCTCGGCGGCCGCGGCGTCGAGCACCTCGCGCGGCGTGGCCGCCGACTCCCAGCGGTCGCTGGCAGGCATCCGGGACAGCACCCGCGGGACGGCCGGCGGCGGGGTGCGCAGCGCCTTGGCGTGCAGCCGGATGCGCGGGCCGAGGCAGCCGACGAGCGAGACGAACAGCAGCAGGTAGACCGCCGCGAACCACGGTGCGGCGAAGACGTCGAACAGGTAGAGCCGGTCCAGGACCGGCGCCAGCGAGGGGTTCTCGGTGAAGTACTGCTGCACCGCCACCGGGTTCAGGCCGCGCTGCGGCAGGAACGAGCCGGGCACGCTGGCGAGCGCGAGCAGGAACAGCAGCAGCAGCGCGGTGCGCATGCTGGTGAGCTGGCGCCAGGCGCGGCGGGCGGCGGCGACCGTGCTGCTCGCGCGAGCCGGGCGCGGCGGCAGCGGGGCCGGCGCGGTGGACATGCGGGTCGCTTCGGTGGTCTCCGTCGAGGCGGTCGTCGTCATGCTCAGACCACCGTCTCGAAGCTGCCGACCCAGCCGCGGACCTCGACCATGAGGTCCTCCCACACGCCGCTGACGAGCAGCAGGCCGACGAGCACCAGCATCCCCCCGCCGACGCGCATGACCAGCCCGTAGTGGCGCTTGACGACCGCAAAGGCGCCGAGCGCGCGACGGAACATCAGCCCGGACAGCACGAACGGCACGCCCAGCCCGAGGCAGTAGGCCGCGGTGAGCAGGGCGCCGCGCTCGGCGCTGGCCTCAGTGAAGGCAAGGGTCTGCACGGCGGCGAGCGTCGGCCCGAGGCAAGGCGTCCAGCCGACGCCGAAGACGACGCCGAGCAGCGGCGCTCCGGCCAGCCCCGGCGAGGGCAGCCGGTGGAAGCGGACCTCACGCTGCAGGCCGGGCAGCACGCCCATGAAGACCAGCCCGAGCCCGATCGTGACGACCCCGAGCACCCGGTCGACGACGGTCTTGTACTCGACGAGCAGCGAGCCCAGCCCGCCGAAGAGCACCCCGCTGGTGACGAAGACCGCGCTGAAGCCGAGCACGAACAGCACCGAGCCGAGCAGCACCCGGCCGCGGCGCACCCGGACCGGCGCGGAGCCCTCCGTACGGTCTCGGACGATCCCGGGAGCGAGTGAAGGGCTCCAGCCGGCGGGCGCGGCGGCGGTCCCGGCGGTGGGGGCGGCGGCGGCGGCGAGCGGGGGGGCAGGCGGGCGGCGCGGGTCACCCAGCTCCTCGCCGCTCAGCCCGGTGACGAAGGACAGGTAGCCGGGCACGAGCGGCAGCACGCACGGCGACAGGAACGACACCAGCCCGGCGGTCGCCGCCACCGGCACCGCGACGATCAGCGACCCGTCGCTGACGGCGCTCACGAAGGACTCGGTCAGGCCCACTCAGGCCTCTTCCGCGGCCAGCGCCTGCACGGGTGCGAGCAGCTCGTCGGTCGTCACCCCGCCGATGAAGCGCCCGGCGATCCGGCCCTGGCGGTCGAGCAGCAGCGTCGTCGGCGGGACCTGCGGCACCAGCGCGCGGAACCGGGTGAGCAGCACGCCCGGCTGGTCGTGCAGGGACGGGTAGGGCACGCCCTGCTTGCGCTCGAAGGCCAGCGCCTCATCCTTGGCGTTCTTGACGTTGACCCCGATGAACTGGACGCCCTCGTCGGCGGTCATCTCAGCGACCTCGACGAGGTTGGGCGCCTCGGCCCGGCACGGCGGGCACCACGACGCCCAGAAGTTCAGCACCACGACCTGCCCGCGGTAGTCGGCGACGTCCAGCCGCTCGTCCTCCAGCGTGGTGCCGTCCAACGTCGGCGCCATCGGCCGGTCCTGCTCCGCGATCAGGCCGTTCTCGCCCGGGTCCACCGCCTTGAGCTGCGGTGTGCTCGGTCCCTCTGCGGTCGCCGAGCCGCTGCTGCACCCGGTGAGCGCGAGCACGCCGACCAGAGCAGCCGAGAGCAGGGACGTCCGGGGCACCCGTCCAGTATCGCGGCAGTCCGGGGCGGCTGCCTACCGGCGCCGGACCGCTGCCCCCACCCTGCGACGATCTTCGTCTTGAGGTGCCGCGACACGCGGCGGACCTCCCTACGAGGCGAAGATCATCGCAGGAGGAAGGCGGGTCTAGGCGCCCGCGCCGGGGCGGCGGGAGGCTGCGCCGGCCGGCTCGCTGTAGGTGACGGTGACGATCCGGTCGTCGACCCACGTGATGCTCGTGAGCGAGGCCAGCCCGCACTGCCGCCGGTCCGGGCGGTGCCAGAGCTTGCGGCCCTCGACGAAGCGGCGGACCGTCCAGATCGGCAGCTGGTGGCTGACGCACACCGCCTCGTGGCCGAGCGCCTGGTCGCGCGCACTCTTTGCCCCGGCGAGCATCCGCGTCGCGATCTCGACGTACGGCTCACCCCAGCTCGGCCTGAAGGGGTTGCGCAGCTGGGGCCAGTGCTGGGGGCGACCGAAGGCACCGTCGCCGACGCCGACGGTCTTTCCCTCGAAGTAGTTGCCGCTCTCGATCAACCGCTCGTCGCAGCCGATCGGCAGACCGAAGGCCTCGGCGATCGGTCCGGCGGTCTCCTGTGCGCGCTGCAGCGGCGAGGCGATGACGGCGGTGACGTCCCGGTCGCGCAGGGCGTCGGCGGCGTCATGCGCCATCTGCAGCCCGTCGTCGGACAGCCGGTAGCCGGGCAGCCGCCCGTAGAGCACGCCCTCGGGGTTGTGGACCTCGCCGTGGCGCAGCAGGTGAACGGTCGTGCGCGTCATGCCCGGTCCGCCGCGGTGGGCGGGGCGATCAGCTCCGGAGCGTGCACCGCGGCGGCGGCGCGGGCGGCGTGCGGCAACGCCTCGGCCACCCGCTCGAGCGCCCGCTCGTCGTGGGCGGCGCTGACGAACCACGACTCGTACGCGCTCGGCGGCAGGTAGACGCCGCGCGCCAGCATCTCGTGGAAGAACGCCTTGTACTGCAGGACGTTCTGCTGCGAGGCGGTGGCGTAGTCCACGACCGCGTGGTCGGCGAAGAAGATGCTGAACAGGCTGCCGGCGCGGCTGAGCCGGTGCGGCACCCCGGCGCTGGTTAGCGCCTCGGACGCCATCCGGCCGACGGCCTCGGCGGTCGCGTCGACGTGGGCGTAGACCTCGGAGGTGCAGTGCTCGAGCGTGGCCCGGCCGGCGGCGACGGCGAGCGGGTTCCCCGACAGGGTGCCGGCCTGGTAGACGGGTCCCTGCGGGGCGAGCCGGGCCATGACGTCGGCCCGGCCACCGAACGCCGCGGCCGGCAGCCCGCCGCCCATGACCTTGCCGAAGGTGAACAGGTCCGGGACGACGCCCTCGATGCCGAACCAGCCGGCCGAGGACACCCGGAAGCCGGTCATCACCTCGTCGAGGACGAGCAGCGCGCCGTACTGCTCGCAGAGCGCCTTGAGCCCGGCGTTGAACCCGGCGAGCGGCGCGACGACGCCCATGTTGGCGGCGGCGGCCTCGGTGATGACGACGGCGATCTCGTCGCCGCGCTGCTCGAACGCGAGCTGCACCGCCGCCAGGTCGTTGTAGGGCAGCACGATCGTGTCGGCGGTCGTGGCGCCGGTGACGCCGGGGGTGTCCGGCAGGCCGAGCGTGGCGATCCCGGAACCGGCGCTGGCGAGCAGCGCGTCGACGTGGCCGTGGTAGCAGCCGGCGAACTTCACGACCTTGCTGCGGCCCGTGAACCCTCTCGCGAGCCGGATCGCCGACATCGTCGCCTCGGTGCCGGAGTTGACCAGTCGCACCTGCTCGGCCGGACCGACCCGCGCGCAGATCAGCTCGGCCAGCTCGACCTCCCCGGCGCTGGGCGTGCCGAAGCTGGTGCCCTTCGTGGCGGCCGTCTGCAGCGCCTCGACGACCGCCGGGTGGGCGTGCCCGAGGATGATCGGCCCCCACGAGCAGACCAGGTCGACGTACTCCCGGCCGTCGGCGTCGGTGAGGTACGGGCCGGTGCCGCTGGCCATGAAGCGCGGCGTGCCACCGACCGCCTGGAAGGCGCGTACGGGGCTGTTCACGCCGCCGGGGATCACCGCCTGGGCGCGGGCGAACAGCGCCTCGGACGCAGGGGCCTCGAACGGGTGGGTCATGGCGGGCATCCTGCCCGCTGCGGCCCGGCGCCGCTCAGGAGGGTCCCGAGCGTCAGCCCTTCACAGCCTCCTGGGTGCCGACCGCGTCGGCCATGGCGAAGAAGGTCGGTGCCCACAGACCGATGAAGATGCCCAGGCGCTCGCCGTGCGCCGGGTCGCCCTTGGACTTCGCGCCGCGCCAGGTGAGGATGCTGGCGCCGATCGAGCCCAGTGCGGCCAGGTGCAGGACGTCGCTGCTGATGCCGGCGGAGCGAAGGGTCTTGACGAGCACGGAGGTTCTCCTCGGATCAGGTGGAAGCGGACCGGCCGGTCCTGCCCCCTGTCTGCACTCCCGACGAACGTGCCAAACCCGCTCGCCCTCAGCCCGTCTCGAAGCAGGACGTCATCGCCCGGACCATGAGCGGCACGTCCACGGCCGAGCCCAGCTCGCGGCAGGAGTGCATGCCGAGCAGCGGCGCGCCGACGTCGACGGTCGAGATCCCCAGCCGCATCGCGGTGAGCGGGCCGATCGTCGAGCCGCACGGCAGGTCGGCGCGGGTGAGGAAGTGCTGCACCGGCACCTCGACGTCGGCGCAGCGGGCGGTGAACCAGCCGCCGCTGCGCGCGTCGGTCGCGTAGGACTGATTGGCGTTCAGCTTGAGCACCGGGCCGCCGCCGAGCACCGGGGCGTGGCTCGGCTCGTGCCGCTCCCCCTGGGTCGGGTGCTGGGCGTGCGCCATGTCGGCGCTGACCAGATGCGACCGGGCGATCGTGACGGGCAGGTCCTGCGGGTCCGTGCCGCCCGTAGCCGCGACCAGTCGGCCGACGACGTCCTCCAGGAACGACCCGCGGGCCCCCTCCATGGAGCCGCTGCCGACCTCCTCGTGGTCGTTGGCGACGACGAGCTGGGTGTGCGCGGCCGGGGCGGCGGCGAGCAGCGCGAGCATGGCGCTGTGGCACGAGCCGAGGTTGTCCAGTCGCGGCGCCGCGACCCAGGAACCGTCGATCCCCGTGGCCGCGCAGGGCTGGGTGTCGGCCAGGACGAGGTCGTGGCCGAGCACCTCGTCCTCCTGCACGCCGGCCGCCTGCGACAGGAGCTCGAGCAGCGACGCGTCGACTGCGGAGTCCGAGCCCCAGACCGGCACCAGCTGGGTCTGCGGGTCGAGCTTGAGCCCCTCGCGCACCGCCCGGTCGAGGTGGATCGCCAGGCTGGGCAGCCGGATCGGTCCGCCGGGCAGCCGCACCAGCCGGGTCTCGACCTCCCCGCCGGGCCCGCGCACAGCGAGCCGCCCGGCGACGGTGAGCTCGCGGTCGAGCCAGGTGTGCGCGAGCAGGCCGCCGTACGGCTCCACCCCGACCAGGCGGTAGGCGCCGCGGCGCACGTCGTACCGCGGGCGGACCTTGAAGGTCGGTGAGTCGGTGTGCGTGCCGACCAGGCGGATCCCGGCGTCGGGCAGCGGGGCGCTGCCGACGCGGAAGGCGATGACGCTGCCGCCGTCGCGCACGACGTAGTGCGCGTCGCCGGGAGCCAGCGTCCAGTGGTCGCGCTCGGTCAGCTCGGTGAAGCCCCCCGCCGACAGCCGGCGGACCATCTCGGCGACGGCATGGAACGGGCTGGGCGAGGCGTCGACGAAGGCACGCAGGTCGGTCCCGGCCTGCTCGGCGGTGAGGCTCATGGGCTGACCGTACGTGCGGGCGCCGCCTGGACCGCGTTTCGGCCTGGCGACTGCTCACGCGGGCCGCCATCACCCGCTCGTACTGATCCTCACGTCGCCCAGAGCCGGTTCTGGCGCCGCTGCACGACACGACGATCAGTACGAGACAGGCCGCGCGACCAGGGCTCAGCTGAACAGGCCGCCGCCGCCGCTGTTGCCGTGGTTGTGCGTGGGGACGACCGGTCCCTCGCTGGCCTGCACGACGAGGAAGCCCTGGCCCGAGAAGGCCAGCTGGAAGGCCTCGCCGCTGCCCCGGCCGATGAGCGCGCTCGCGCCCGCCGTACGCACCAGCCGGGTCTGCAGCCCGCTCGACCAGGCGATCGCGGACTGCAGATCGGCAAAGGTCGGCGCCTCGCCGGTGTTGAGCACGACCGGCGTGCCGAAGGCGCTGACGACCAGCCGGCCGGCGCCGCTGAAGACCATGTTGAAGACCCCGCCCGACAGCGCGGACGCGCCCTCCACCCGCCGGATGTCCCAGCTCAGCGTCGACTCGAAGGCGAGCACGTTCGCGCCGTTCACGGTCACCCCGTCGTTGCCGTCGAGGTCCAGGATGTGCAGCTCGTTGCCGTCCTGGGCGAGGAAGACGTCGCCGGTGCCGCGGCAGCGCATGAGCGGCACGCCCTCGCCGGTCAGCGCCTTCTTCAGGAAGCGCCCGACCCCACCGGCCCCCTCGTACGCGAACTCGACCGACCCCTGGTAGGCGACCATCGCGCCCTGCCGGGCGAGCAGCTCGCTGCCCTGCAGCCGCGCCTTGAGCATCCGCGGGTTCTGCAGCGACAGCGACTCGTCGCTGGTGGTCTCGAGGTTCTGCCCGAACAGCTCGCTCCGCATGGCCCGAACCTAGCCCTCCAGGACCGTCGCGAGGGCCTCGTCCGGACCGAGCTCGGCGCGGAACTCGAGGTAGTCGGCGTACTGGTCGTTGGTCAGGGGCGTGGGCGGGACGACGACCTCATGCTTGCCGTAGCCGCCGGCCTTGACCGACAGCCCGACGACCACCACGTCGTCGTGCGCGGGCCGGACGACGCGTACCGGTACGCCGAAGGCCCGCGACCCGAGCTCGCCGGCGGCCTGCACGGCCGCGGAGACGCTGACGTCGTTGAGCGTCGCCAGCCGCAGGTGCATCGGCTCGAGCGCGCCGATCTGCCGCTTCAGCCGGTCCCGGACGCTCAGCACGGTCGCCATGACCGGGGACAGTACGGTCCCCTCATGACCCAGGACGCGCTGTTCGCCGACGAGGTCGCGCCGGTGACCGGTGCGCTGGTGGTCGCGGCGACCGACGGCTCGGCCCGGCCGAACCCCGGTCGGGCCGCCGGCGCCTGGTACGTCGACGACGGCTGCTGGCAGGCACTGGCCGTCGAGGGGACGTCCACGAACAACGTCGGCGAGCTGGTGGCGATCCGTGCGCTGCTCGAGGCAGTGCCGGCGGATCGGCCGCTGCACGTCGTCTACGACAGCACCTACGCGCAGAAGTGCGTGACGACGTGGGTGCACTCCTGGAGCCGCGGCGGGCGGGTCCCGGCGGAGCGCTGGGTCACCAAGGAGGGCGGGGCGGTCAAGAATGCCGAGCTCGTGGCGGCCATCGCCGGGCTGCTGGTCGGCCGCCGGGTCAGCTGGTCGAAGGTGAAGAGCCACACCACGCTGACCACCCCCGAGCACCTGCTCAACCGGGAGGCCGACGCGCTGGCCGCCGCCGTCGTCGCCGCCCTGCACGCCGGGATCGCCCCGGTCACCGGCCCCGGCTGGGTGTCCTAGCGGGTGGCGCGCAGCCGCACCAGGCCGAGCACGGGCAGGACCAGCGGCACGAAGCCGTAGCCGATCCCGTAGGTCGACCAGACGGTCTCGTCCGGGAAGGACTCCGGGAGCAGCAGCGACACCGTCCCGACCAGTAGCACGCCGACCAGCTCGAAGCCGCACGCCCACAGCGCCAGCCCGCGGCGGTCGCGGGCCAGCGCCACCGCGGCAACCACGTAGACCGCGGCCGCGACCGCCGACAGCAGGTAGGCCACCGGCGCCTCGTCGAAGCGGGTCAGCAGCTGGAGCAGCGCGCGCGAGGACGCCGCGAGCGCGAAGACGGCGTAGACCGCGACGAGCAGCCGCCCCGGCCCGCGCCCGACCCGGTCAGCCACGCGGGGTCACAGGCCGGCGTCCCAGACGGCGAGCAGGCGCACCTGCACCACCGCGACCACCAGGCAGGCGACGGCCAGCACGAGCGTGCCGTAGCGCGAGCGCTCCTCGACCGCGAGCACGAGCCCGCCGGGCACGAGCAGCGCCGACACAGCGAGGTAGCCGCCGAGCTCGCCCTTGGAACCGCCCCAGTCACCCATGCGTACGACCGCCACGACGGCCTGCAGCATGAGTGCGGCCTGCAGCAGGAACAGCGCCTGCAGGTGCAGCTTGGGGGGCAGCCGGTCGACCGCGGCCAGGGCCAGCGCGACGACGCCCAGGGCGAGCGACAGAACGATCACGGCCGTCGCCAGCCCGTCCGTCACAGCAGGGCCCGGCTCAACGCAGCCAGCCCGCGGCCTCGACGGCCCAGTAGGTCAGCACCATCCCGGCACCTGCGCGACGGATCGCGGTCAGCTGCTCGAGGATGATCCGCTCGCGGTCGATCCAGCCGTGTGCTGCGGCCGCCTCGACCATCGCGTACTCACCCGACACCTGGTAGGCCGCCACGGGGACGTCGACCGCCTCGGCGACGGCCCGCACCACGTCGAGGTAGGCGCCGGCCGGCTTGACCATCACCGCGTCGGCGCCCTCGGCGACGTCGAGCAGCGCCTCGCGCACGCCCTCGTCGGCCGAGCGCGCACCGTCCTGCTGGTAGGCCGCGCGGTCGCCGAACTGCGGCGCGCACTCGGCGGCGTCGCGGAACGGCCCGTAGTAGGCGGAGGCGTACTTCGCGCTGTAGGCCAGGATCGGCACCTGCCCGAAGCCGCCACCGTCCAGCGCCGTACGGATGGCCGCGACCTGCCCGTCCATCATCCCGCTCGGGGCGACGACCTGGGAGCCCGCGCGGGCCTGCGCGAGCGCGGCCGAGGCGTAGCGCTCCAGCGTCGCGTCGTTGTCGACCTCGCCGTTCGGCGTGAGCAGACCGCAGTGGCCGTGGTCGGTGTACTCGTCCAGGCACAGGTCGGACAGGACAACGAGCTCGTCGCCGACCTCGGCCACGACGTCGGCGAGCGCGAGCTGGACGATCCCGGCCGGGTCGTCGGCGCCGGACCCGCGGGCGTCCTTCACCGCGGGGATGCCGAACAGGATGATCCCGCCGACGCCGGCCGAGACCGCCTCGGCAGCAGCCTTCTTCAGCGAGTCGCGGGTGTGCTGCACGACGCCGGGCATCGACCCGATCGGTGCCGCGGCGGACAGACCCTCCTTGACGAACACCGGCAGCACGAGGTCCGACGGGCGCACGTGCACGTCGGCGACGAGCCGCCGCAACGCCGGGGTGCGCCGCAGCCGGCGCGGCCGGGCGGCCGGGAAGCCGGGCAGCGGGCTCACCGCTGAGCGGCCGCCGCGGCGCGCGCCACCTTGCGGCGGTGGGCGGCGCTCGGCAGCGTGTCCGTGGTCTCGCGCCGCTCGCGCGCGAAGGCGGCCAGGGCGTCGACGAGCGTCGCGATGTCGGGCCGCGGGGCGAGCACGTCGACACGCAGGCCCAGCTCGGTGGCGGTCGCCGAGGTCTGCGGGCCGATGCACGCCAGCACCGTCGTCTCGTGCGGCTTGCCGGCGATGCCGACCAGGTTGCGCACCGTCGAGGAGGAGGTGAACAGCACCGCGTCGTAGCCGCCGCCCTTGAGCGCCTCGCGGGTCTCGGCGGGCGGCGGCGCCGCACGCACGGTGCGGTAGGCGGTGACGTCGTCGACCTGCCAGCCGAGCTCGAGCAGGCCGGCGACGAGGGTGTCGGTGGCGATGTCGGCCCGCGGCAGGAAGACCCGGTCGATCGGGTCGAAGACGTCGTCGTACGGCGCCCAGTCGGCCACCAGGCCCTCGCTGGACTGCTGACCACTCGGGACCAGGTCGGGGCGGATGCCGAAGTCGAGCAGCGCCTGCGCGGTGGTGTCGCCGACCGCCGCGACCTTCACGCCGGACAGCGCGCGCGCGTCGAGGCCGAACTCCTCGAGCTTCTCGCGTACGGCCTTGACGGCGTTGACGGAGGTGAAGGCGATCCAGGCGTACTTGCCGTCGTGCAGTCCCTTCACCGCCCGCTCCATCGGCGCAGGGGTGCGCGGGGGCTCGACCGCGATGGTCGGCACCTCGACGGGCACGGCGCCGTAGGACCGCAGCATCGCGGACAGCACGCCGGCCTGGTCGCGGGTGCGCGGGACGAGCACCCGCCAGCCGTACAGCGCGCGGCTCTCGAACCAGGACAGCCGGTCGGTCTTCTTCACCGGGTCGCCGACGACCACGACCGCCTCGCCGGTGAGGTCCGCGGCGACGGACTCGACGTCGGCCAGCGTCGCGACGACGGTGCGCTGCTCGGAGGTGGTCCCCGCGACGGTGACCGAGACCGGCTCGCCGGGCTTGCGGCCGTGCTCGACGAGCGCGGCGGCAGCCTTCGCGACGGCGGCGGCAGGCAGATGCAGCACGAGCACGCCGGGGGCGCCGGCCAGCGCGGCGAAGGAGGTCTTGTCGTCGACCCGCGCGACGGTGCGCGGCAAGCCGACG
>JBBSLB010000054.1:0-13154 GCA_038255675.1 Mycobacteriales bacterium | reverse complement strand
GCCGGGGGCGTCCCTGACGCTCGAGCAGGCCCGCTCGCACGTGTCCGCGGCGCTGCCGAGGGCCGCCGCGCCGCGGGAGCTGCGCGTGGTGCCGGTGCTGCCGCTGCTCGCGTCCGGCAAGATCGACCGGATGAGCCTGGCCCGATCCGCGGAGGCGCTGCCCTCGTCCGTGGACTCTGACGGACGACGGGGCCCCTCGTGACGGCGGCGGCCGACTGGCTGGCCGGGGCGCGACCGCGCACCCTGCCGGCCGCGGTCGCCCCGGTCCTGGTCGGCAGCGGCGCCGCGGCGCTGGCCGGCTCCTTGCTGTTCGGACGGGCACTGCTCGCCCTCGTCGTGGCGGTGGCACTGCAGGTCGGGGTCAACTACGCCAACGACTACAGCGACGGCGTGCGCGGGACCGACGCCGACCGGGTCGGCCCGATGCGCCTGGTCGGCTCGGGCGTGGCACCGCCTGGCGCCGTGAAGGCCGCGGCTTTCCTCTGCTTCGGCGTCGCTGCCCTGGCCGGCCTGGTCCTCGCCCTGATCACGACACTGTGGCTGGTCGCCCTTGGTGCCGTCATGATCGCCGCCGCCTGGGGCTACACCGGCGGAGCCTCGCCCTACGGCTACCGCGGCTTCGGCGAGGTCTCGGTCTTCGTCTTCTTCGGGCTGGTCGCCGTGATGGGCACGACCTACGTCCAGCTCGAGCGGCTGACCTGGCCGTCGCTGCTCGGCGGTGTCGCGTGTGGCGCGCTGGCCTGCGCGATCCTTGTCGCCAACAACCTGCGCGACATCCCGACCGACAGCGGCGCCGGCAAGCGCACGCTGGCCGTCGTGCTCGGCGACCCGCGCACCCGCGCCTTCTACGCCGTGCTCGTCGGCGTGCCGTTCCTGGTCGCTGTGGGGCTCGCGGCGGCGACCCCGTGGTCCCTGCTCGCGCTGCTCGCCGCACCGCTTGCGGCCGGCCCGCTCGGCACCGTCCGCGGCGGGGCCGGCGGTCGTGAGCTGGTTCCCGTGCTGGCCGGGACCGGCACGCTGCAGCTCGCCTACAGCGCGCTGCTGGCAGCCGGCCTGGCCCTCGGCGCCTGAGGCGGACGCTCGCCGGTGGCTGCCGGCCGGACCCGCCAGCCCGCACGTTGCACGCAACTGCACCCAGTACACGCTCCCGCGGCCGGGGAGCCGCCGCGCAGCGTGCGCCACCGAAGGCCGTCCCCCAACCGGGTGCAGCGGCGTGCAGCATCGCCAATGCCCCCGTGCCTGTGCCCCCGTGCCTGTGCCCACGTGCCTGCGCCCACGTGCCGCACACCGCACGCCCCAGCCCGCCCGGCCGGTGAGGGCAGGCGCGGTCCCGACGGCCGTCGACGTTCAGGCGGGCAGGACGACGCCCTCGCGGAGCAGCCGGCGGGCCAGCACGAGGGCGCTGTCCGCCTCCAGGCCGGGCAGGTCGGCGGGCCTGCTGGGGCCGTCGATCAGGCGGCGCACGGCCGGCTCGGTGAAGGCCGGCAGGCGCAGGGTCCGGCCGGGGGCGGTCAGCACGACCTGGTCACCCTCGAGGCGGACCGTGGCGGCAAGCCCCCCGCGAGGGCGCAGAGCGGTCGCGGACGACAGGTGTCGGACGGCGGCGGCGGTGGCGAGCAGCGCGACGGGCTCGACCGGGACGGAGCGGGCCAGGCGTCGCCCGGCAACCCGCTCGACCTCTTCGACGGGCAGGGCGTCCAGCCAGTCCGCGGTCCTGCGCAGGAAGCCCGGCAGCAGCTCGCCGATCCGCGCGGCCGGCTGCATGGGCAGAGCGTCGCGAAAGGCCTCGTCCTGACCGGAGAGAGCGACGACATCGGTGAGGACGTCGTACCAGGTGGTGGAGAGCACGCCGACGGTCAGGTGGACCGAGTCCTCGTCGGTGGTCAGCGCCGCGTGGACGTAGCCGCGCGGGAGGTAGAGCGCGTCGCCGGCCTCGAGCTCGACGTCGAGCAGCGGCTCGGCGCCCGCGGGCACGAGGTGCGCGCCGGCCTGGGGCTGGCTCGCGAGCGGGAGCCGGACGACCGGCTCGTAGACGATCCAGCGCTTGCGACCGCTGACCTGCAGCACGAAGACGTCGTGGGTGTCGTGGTGGTAGTCAAAGCCCTGGTGCTCACCGCCCGGGGTGAGGTAGGCGTTGCACTGGGTCGGGTGGCCGAGCTCGGCGGCCAGGTCGCGGCAGAAGCGGGCAACCGGCGGGTGCATCCGGTGCAGGGACTGCAGCACGAGCGTGGCCCCGTCGGCGTACTGCGCGGCGAGCGCCTCGGCGTCGACGAGATCGCCGATGCGGCGGGCGCCGGCGGTGACGGTGCGGGTCGGGAGCGGCAGGCCGCCGCCCTCGCGCACGGTCCGGAAGAACGGCGAGCGCAGCGCCCGGTCGGCGACCAGCTCGTCGACGTCGACGGGTGACAGCAGGTCATCGAAGGTCCGCGGCAGCTGCTTGGCCCGGGACAGCAGCGGGGTGCGCGACCAGTGGTCGGCGGCGAAGGTGCCGGCGTCGACGCTGACGGCGCGCGCCAGGGCCGACGGGTCGGCGGCCGAGGGGTCGGGGTCGGTCACGGTGCCTCCGGGCGGTCAGGGGAGTGCGGGGACAACTCGGGCCGGCACCCGCTAGGGGCGCCGGCCCGACGAACCGGACTAGCTGCCGGAGGGGTCGCTGCCGGCCGGGTCGACGCCCGCGGGGTCGACCTGCGTCTCGCTGGAGTCGCCCTGGTCGGCGTCGCCGCCGCCCGAGCCCGGGTCGGTGCCGGCCGGGTCGACGCCCGCCGGGTCGACCTGGGTGTCGTTGCTGTCCCCCTGGTCGGCGTCGCCGCCGGGGAGCTCGTTCGTGGTGGTGGTGATGTCCTCGTCGCGGAGCGTGGTCAAGGAGGCCTCCAAACAGGATGAGCGGGCGCGGGGACCCGCACCGTCGGGCGGGGCCCTCCCCGGTGCGGGGCCCGTTCACTCACCGTACGACCGGCAGCCCGCGGTCGCAGCCGCGAGAATGGTCGTCATGACCCGCGCGACGCTCGACAAGGACCCGTCCGAGGTCGCCGCCATGTTCGACGAGGTGGCGGCCCGCTACGACCTCACCAACACCGTGCTGTCGCTCGGTCAGGACCGCGGCTGGCGCGCCGCTGTCAACGACGCGCTCGACCTCGCGCCGGGCGAGCGGGTCCTGGACCTCGCGGCCGGCACGGCCACCAGCAGTGCTGCGCTGGCCCGTACCGGCGCCGACGTCGTCGGCTGTGACTTCTCCCTCGGCATGCTCGCGGTCGGCAGGCGGGCCGGGTACGAAGGCGTCGAGCTGGTCGCCGGCGACGCCCTCGCACTGCCGTTCGCCGACGCGTCCTTCGACGCGGTGACCATCTCCTTCGGACTGCGCAACACCCAGGACGTCGACCGGGCTCTGGTCGAGCTGCTGCGCGTGACCCGGCCCGGCGGCCGGCTGGTCGTCTGTGAGTTCAGCCACCCGACCTGGGCGCCGTTCCGGACGGTCTACGTCGAGTACCTGATGAAGGCGCTGCCCCCGGTCGCGCGCCGGGTGAGCAGCGACCCGGCGGCGTACGTCTACCTGGCCGAGTCGATCCGGGCCTGGCCGGCGCAGGCCGCCCTCGCCGGCCGCCTGCAACGGGCCGGCTGGGGGAGCGTGGGGTGGCGCGACCTCACCGGGGGCATCGTCGCCCTGCACCGCGGCACCCGCCCCGCCTGACCTTCCCGCCCGGCCCTTCGCCGCAGGCGCGTGCCGCCCGCCCGACTTACACTTGCTTGTGAAGGATTTCACGAGCGCGACCCCGAGGGAGCACGACGATGACCATCGATGCTGACGTCATCGTCGTCGGCGCCGGCCCGGGCGGCAGCGCGACGGCGCACCGGCTCGCCCAGTCCGGCCTCGACGTCCTGCTGCTCGAGAAGACCGGTTTCCCCCGCGAGAAGGTCTGCGGCGACGGCCTGACCCCACGGGCCGTGAAGAGCCTGGTCGACCTCGGCATCGACACCAGCGAGCAGAACGGCTTCATCCGCAACCGCGGCCTGCGGATCATCGGCGGCGGCATGCGCCTCGAGCTGCCGTGGCCCGACCTCGCGAGCTATCCCGACTACGGCCTGGTCCGCCCGCGGCTGGACTTCGACGAGCTGCTGGCCCGCTCGGCGCAGCAGGCCGGCGCGCGCCTGCAGGAGCACACCACCGTCACCGGACCAGTCCTGGACGAGACCGACCGCGTCGTGGGCGTCACGGCCAAGGTCGGCCCGGACAAGGTCGAGACGACCTTCCGTGCGCCGCTGGTCGTCGCGGCCGATGGCAGCAGCGCCCGGCTCGCCCTGAGCCTGGGCATCCAGAAGCGCGACGACCGCCCGATGGGCGTGGCTGTGCGCCGCTACTTCGAGAGCCCCCGGCACGACGACGACATGCTCGAGTCCTGGCTCGAGCTGCGCGGCGAGGACGGCAGCCTGCTGCCCGGCTACGGCTGGGTGTTCGGCGTCGGGGACGGCACGAGCAACGTCGGGCTCGGCATCCTCAACACCACCAACGCCTGGCAGAAGACCGACTACAAGGAGCTGCTCGCCCGCTGGACCGGCGCCATGCCGGGGGAGTGGCAGTTCGACGAGGAGCACGCCACCGGCCCGGTGCGGGGCGGCGCGCTCCCGATGGGCTTCAACCGCACCCCGCACTACAGCCGTGGCGTGCTGCTCGTCGGCGACGCCGGCGGTGCCGTCAACCCCTTCAACGGGGAGGGCATCGCCTACGCCATGGAGTCCGGCCTGCTGGCCGCCGAGGTCGCGGCGCAGGCGCTCTCCCGCCCGGACGCCGTCTCCCGCGAGCGGGCGCTGCAGGCCTACCCGGCCCAGATGAAGTCGGTCTACGGCGGTTACTACACCCTCGGTCGGATCTTCGTGCACATGATCGGCAACCCGCAGGTGATGGCCCTGGCGACCCGCCACGGGCTGCCCCGGCCGCTGCTCATGAAGTTCACGCTCAAGCTGCTCGCCAACCTCACGGACAAGCGCGACGGCGACGCCCTGGACCGCGTCATCAACGGCCTGTCGCGGATGGCCCCGGCCGCGTGACCGGGCTGCTGCGCCGACTAGGCTGACCGCCGCTGCCGCCAGGCCGCCACCGCAGCCGGTCGCCCGCGCCGCACGACTCGAGGAGGAGGACAGCACGTGCTCGACAACTACGTGCCGATCCTGGTGATGTTCGTGCTCGCTGCGGGCTTCGTCGTCGTCTCGGTCACCGCGGCGTCGTTCATCGGGCCCAAGCGCTACAACCGGGCCAAGCTCGACGCCTACGAGTGCGGCATCGAGCCGACCCCGCAGCCGATGGGCGGCGGCCACTTCCCGGTGAAGTTCTACATGACCGCGATGCTCTTCATCGTCTTCGACATCGAGATGATCTTCCTCATCCCGTGGGCCGTCGCCTTCGACCAGCTCGACCTGTTCGGGCTCTACGCCATGGTGCTCTTCATCGGAACGATCTTCGTCGCGTACGCCTACGAGTGGCGCCGCGGCGGTCTGGAGTGGGACTAGCTCATGGGTGTTGAGGAGAAGATCCCCTCGGGGGTCGTGCTGACCAGTGTCGAGAAGGTCGTCAACTGGTCCCGGAAGAGCTCGCTGTGGCCGGCCACGTTCGGCCTGGCCTGCTGCGCGATCGAGATGATGGCCACCGGAGCAGGCCGCTACGACCTGGCCCGCTTCGGCATGGAGGTCTTCCGGCCCTCCCCGCGCCAGGCCGACCTGATGATCGTCGCCGGCCGGGTGAGCCAGAAGATGGCACCGGTCCTGCGGCAGATCTACGACCAGATGCCCGAGCCCAAGTGGGTCATCGCCATGGGCGTGTGCGCCAGCAGCGGCGGCATGTTCAACAACTACGCGATCGTGCAGGGCGTCGACCACATCGTGCCGGTCGACATGTACCTACCGGGCTGCCCGCCCCGCCCCGAGATGCTGCTCGACGCGATCCTCAAGCTGCACGACAAGATCATGGACGAGCCGCTCGGCGCGAACGCCCGCCGCCGTGAGCTGCCCGGCTACGCCCCCCGCGAGCTGGTCGCCAGCAGCACCCGCTACAGCGACGAGGGCAAGAAGGCCGCCCGCGAGGCCTTTCGCGCCGAGCTCATGCGATGAGCGTCACCCCCCAGGGCCCATCCCCGGCCGGCTCGGCGCCGGACGGAGAGGTCTCCACGACCACCGCCGGGTCGATCTCCGACGCCGCCGAGCGCGCCAGCGCGGTCGGGGCCGTGACCGCCGACCCGGGCGCCGGCAGCGACATGTTCGGCGCGACCTTCGGGGGCGACACCAGCGGCTTCGGCGGGCTGGTCCGTCGCGACCCGCCGGCGCTGTCGTCCCCGCGCCCGTTCGGCGGCTGGTACGACGAGGCCGTCGACGCGCTCGAGGAGGCCTATCCGGGCTTTGGTGCGTCGGTCACCCGCGTCGTCGTCGACCGCGGCGAGCTGACCCTGCACGTCCAGCCTGACGCCGTGGCCGACCTGTGCCGGCACCTGCGCGACAGCGAGGACCACCGCTACGAGATGCTGCTCGGCGTCTCGGGCGTGGACTTCCCGGAGCAGCCCGAGCGCTTCCACGTCGTCTACCACCTGCTGTCGATGACCTACCGGCGACGGCTGCGCCTGGAGACCGCCGTCGGCGAGGCCTCCCCGCACGTCGCCTCGGTGACCGGCGTCTACCCGACCGCGGACTTCCATGAGCGCGAGACCTGGGACATGTTCGGCGTGCAGTTCGACGGCCACCCGCACCTCACGCGGATCCTCATGCCGGACGACTGGGACGGCCATCCCCAGCGCAAGGACTACCCGCTCGGCGGCGTGCCGGTGGAGTACAAGGGCGCGCAGATCCCGCCGCCCGACGAGCGGAGGTCGTACGCATGACCACCACCGATCAGCCCGTCGACGCCTACGCCGGCGGCTCGCGCGAGACGACCGAGGGCACCGTCTACACCGTGACAGGCGGTGACTGGGACAGCGTGTTCGGTGCGGGCGTCGAGGACGAGCACATCGTCGTCAACATGGGCCCGCAGCACCCGTCCACGCACGGCGTGCTGCGCCTGGTGATGGAGCTCGAGGGCGAGACGGTCGTGACCGCCCGCACCGTGATCGGCTACCTGCACACCGGCATCGAGAAGAACCTCGAGTACCGCAACTGGGTGCAGGGCGTCACCTTTGTGACGCGGATGGACTACCTGTCCCCGATCTTCAACGAGACGGCGTACTCCCTCGCGGTCGAGAAGCTGCTCGGCATCGAGGCGCCGCCGCGCGCACAGGCGATCCGCGTGATCTGCATGGAGCTCAACCGGATCAGCAGTCACCTGGTGGCCTTCGCGACCGGCGGGCTCGAGCTCGGCGCGCTGACCGCGATGACCAACGCGTTCCGCGAGCGCGAGATGATCCTCGACGTCCTCGAGATGATCACCGGCCTGCGGATGAACCACGCGTACGTCCGTCCGGGCGGGCTGGCCCAGGACCTGCCGCCCGGCGCGGTGGAGAAGATCCGCGAGCTGCTCGCGGTCCTGCCCGGCAAGCTCGGTGGGATCGACGACCTGCTCACCGGCAACCCGATCTGGCAGGCCCGGACGCAGAAGATCGCCCACCTCGACGTGCAGGGCTGCCTGGCTCTCGGCATCACCGGCCCGGTGCTGCGCTCGGCCGGCCTGGCCTGGGACCTGCGCAAGACCGACCCGTACTGCGGCTACGAGAACTACGAGTTCGACGTGGCGACGCACACCGACGCCGACTGCTGGGGGCGCTTCCTGGTCCGCAAGCAGGAGATGCACGAGTCGCTGAAGATCATCGAACAGGCGCTGGACCAGCTCCCGGAAGGCCCGGTCATGGTGGAGGACACCAAGATCGCCTGGCCGGCGCAGCTCGCCCTCGGCTCGGACGGCCTGGGCCAGTCGCTGGACCACGTCAAGAAGATCATGGGTACCTCGATGGAGGCGCTCATCCACCACTTCAAGCTGGTCACCGAGGGCTTCCGCGTTCCGGCCGGCCAGGTCTACACAGCCGTGGAGTCGCCCCGGGGCGAGCTCGGGATGCACGTGGTCAGCGACGGCGGCACCCGGCCGTACCGCGTCCACGTGCGCGACCCCAGCTTCACCAACCTGCAGGCCACGGCGGCGATGTGCGAGGGCGGCATGCTCTCGGACGCCATCGCGGCGGTCGCCTCGATCGACCCGGTCATGGGAGGAGTCGACCGATGACGGTCGCCGACGGCGGGGCCGCTCCGGCTCTCACGGAGCAGACCCGCGAGGAGATGCGCGAGATCATCGCGCGCTATCCCAAGCCGCGCTCGGCGCTGCTGCCGATGCTCCACCTCGCGCAGTCCGTCGAGGGCTACGTCAGCCCCGCCGGCATCGCGATGTGCTCCGAGGAGCTGGGCCTGACCAAGGCCGAGGTCGGCGCGGTCGCCACCTTCTACACGATGTACCGCCGCAAGCCGGCCGGTGAGTACCACGTCGGCGTCTGCACCAACACGCTGTGCGCGGTGCTCGGCGGCGACGCGATCCTGGACTCCCTGAAGGAGCACCTCGGCATCGGCCACAACGAGACGACCGAGGACGGCCGGATCAGCCTCGAGCACGTCGAGTGCAACGCCGCGTGCGACTACGCGCCCGTCGTGATGGTCAACTGGGAGTTCTACGACAACCAGACCCCCTCGTCCACAAGGGATCTCGTCGACGCCGCGCGCGCCGGCAACCCGCCGCCGCCCACCCGCGGGCCGAGCAGCCTGTGCACCTTCAAGCAGGCCTCCCGCGTCCTCGCCGGCTTCCCGGACGGCCGGGCGAACGAAGGCGTCCAGGCCGGCCCGGCCACGCTGGCCGGCCTCGCGCTGGCCAACGCGCGCGGTGACCGCGCTCCTGCGATGCCCGACGCCCCCTCCTCCCCGAGCTCCAGCAGTCAGGACGCCTGATGGTCTTCACCCCGGTCCTGTCGGCCCACTGGGACGACACCGACTCCTTCACCCTGGACGGCTACGTCCGCCACGGCGGCTACAGCGCGCTGCCCAAGGCGCTGGCGATGGAACCCGACGCGGTCATCGCGCTGGTCAAGGACTCCGGCCTGCGCGGCCGCGGCGGCGCCGGCTTCCCGACCGGGATGAAGTGGGGCTTCATCCCGCAGGGGAACGAGGGCCAGGGCGCCAAGCCGCACTACCTCGTCGTCAACGCCGACGAGTCCGAGCCGGGGACCTGCAAGGACACCCCGTTCCTCATGGCCAACCCGCACGCGCTGATCGAGGGCGTGGCGATCGCGTCGTACGCGATCCGGTCCAGCTTCGCGGTCATCTACGTCCGCGGCGAGATCGTGCACGTCATCCGGCGGCTGCAGCAGGCTGTCCTGGACGCCTACGCGGCCGGTCATCTCGGCAAGGACATCGGTGGCCGAGCTGTCGACGGGAAGGGCGGCTTCGACCTCGACGTCGTCGTGCACGCCGGCTCGGGCGCCTACATCTGCGGCGAGGAGACGGCGCTGCTGGACTCGCTCGAGGGCTACCGCGGCCAGCCCCGGCTGCGCCCGCCGTTCCCGGCCACGCACGGCCTCTACGCGAGCCCGACGGTCGTCAACAACGTCGAGTCCATCGCGTCGGTCCCGAGCATCGTTCTCGGTGGCGCGCAGTGGTTCTCGAGCATGGGGACCGAGAAGAGCAAGGGCTACACGCTCTACTCGCTGTCCGGTCACGTGAGAACCCCCGGTCAGTACGAAGCCCCGCTGGGCATCACGCTGCGCCAGCTGCTCGACCTGTCCGGCGGCATGCGCGAGGGCCACGAGCTGAAGTTCTGGACGCCGGGTGGCTCGTCCACGCCCCTGCTCACCGCCGAGCACCTCGACGTGCCGCTCGACTACGAGGGCGTTGCCGCAGCCGGCTCCATGCTCGGCACCAAGGCGTTGCAGTGCTTCGACGAGACCACCTGCGCCGTCAGGGCGATCCTGCGCTGGACCGAGTTCTACGCACACGAGTCCTGCGGCAAGTGCACGCCCTGCCGGGAGGGCACCTTCTGGATGGTCCAGGTCCTGCAGCGACTCGAGGCCGGCACCGGCACCGAGGAGGACATCGCCACGCTGCTGGACACCTGCGACAACATCTTCGGGCGGGCGTTCTGCGCCCTGGCCGACGGCGCGACGAGCCCCATCGTCAGCGGGGTCCAGTACTTCCGCGAGGAGTTCATCGCGCACATCACGAACCGCGGCTGCCCGTTCGACCCGGTGGCCTCCACCGTCTTCGGCAGTGTCACCAGCTCTGGAGCTCTTGCGTGACGGTCACCTCCCCGAGCACCGCTGACGTGGTCCCCACGGACCTCGTCACGCTGACGATCGACGGCTTCGAGGTCTCGGTCCCCAAGGGCACCCTGGTCATCCGCGCGGCCGAGCTGATCGGGATCCAGATCCCGCGCTTCTGCGACCACCCGCTGCTCGACCCGGTCGGCGCCTGCCGTCAGTGCATCGTCGAGGTGGAGGGACAGCGCAAGCCGCTGACGTCCTGCACCACCACCGTCACCGAGGGCATGGTCGTGAAGACCCAGCTCACCAGCCCGATCGCCGAGAAGGCGCAGAAGGGCATCATCGAGCTGCTGCTCATCAACCACCCGCTGGACTGTCCGGTCTGCGACAAGGGCGGCGAGTGCCCGCTGCAGAACCAGACGATGACCAACGGCAGCGCCGAGTCGCGCTTCCACGACGTCAAGCGCACCTTCCCCAAGCCGATCGCGATCTCGAGCCAGGTGCTGCTCGACCGGGAGCGCTGCGTCCTGTGCGCGCGCTGCACCCGCTTCAGCCAGCAGGTCGCCGGCGACCCCTTCATCGAGCTGTTCGAGCGCGGCGCGCTGCAGCAGGTCGCGATCTACACCGACCAGCCGTTCGAGAGCTACTTCTCCGGCAACACCGTGCAGATCTGCCCGGTCGGCGCGCTGACCGGCGCGGCCTACCGCTTCCGGGCCCGGCCGTTCGACCTGGTCTCCACGCCGATGGTGTGCGAGCACTGCGCGTCGGGCTGCGCGCTGCGCACCGACCACCGCCGCGGCAAGGTGCTGCGCCGGCTGGCCGGCGACGACCCGCAGGTCAACGAGGAGTGGAACTGCGACAAGGGTCGCTGGGCGTTCACCTACGCCCAGCAGGGTGACCGGATCGCCACCCCGCTCGTCCGCGACTACGCCACCGGCCAGCTGGTCAAGGCGTCGTGGACCGAGGCCCTGGGCCGTGCGGCCGAGGGCCTGCGCCTGGCCCGGGGCGAGGGCGGCGTGGGCGTGCTGCCCGGCGGCCGGCTGACGGTCGAGGACGCCTACGCCTACGCGAAGTTCGCCCGCGTCGTGCTCGGCACCAACGACGTCGACGCGCGCGTGCGGCCGCACTCCGCCGAGGAGCAGGACTTCCTCGCCATGCACGTCGCCGGCCGCTACGCCGGCCAGCCGGGCGTCGTCACCTACGCGGACCTGGAGAACGCGCGCAGCGTGCTGCTCGCCGGCTTCGAGCCGGAGGAGGAGTCGCCGATCGTCTTCCTGCGGCTGCGCAAGGCCGTGCGCCGCACCGGCACCCGCGTCTTCACCGTCGCGCCGTTCCGCTCCCCGGGCTCGGTCAAGACGGCCGCCCGGCTGCTGCAGACCGCGCCCGGCGCGGAGGCCGTGGCGCTCGCGGGTCTGCTTGGCGCGGCCGAGGGCGTCGCCGGTGAGGCCGCCGCTGCGCTCGCCGAGCCCGGCGCCGTGATCCTCGTGGGGGAGCGGCTCGCCGCGACCCCTGGCGCCCTGACCGCCGCTGCCCGGCTGGCCGCCGCGACCGGCGCCCGGCTGGCGTGGATCCCGCGCCGCGCCGGCGAGCGCGGCGCGGTCGACGCCGGCGCGCTGCCCGGCCTGCTGCCCGGTGGCCGGCTCGTGAGCTCCGAGGGCCGCGCGGCGGCTGACGTGCACGCGGTCTGGGGCAACCTCCCCGACGCCCCCGGACGCGACCTCGACGCCATCCTCACCGCGGCGCGCGACGGCGGGCTGTCGGGCCTGCTCGTCGGCGCGGTCGACCCGGCCGACTGCCCTGACCCGTGGCTGGCGCTCGACGCCCTCGACAAGGTGCCGTTCCTGGTCAGTCTCGAGCTGCGCCGCTCGCCGGTCACCGACCGGGCCGACGTCGTGCTGCCGGTCGCCGCCGTCGTCGAGAAGGCCGGCACCTTCCTGGACTGGGAGGGTCGCGCCCGGCCGTTCGAGCGGGTGCTCGAGCGGGTCGGTGGCCTGACCGACGGCCGTGTGCTGCACGTGCTCGCCGACGAGATGGAGGCCGAGCTCGGCCTGCCCGACGTCGTGTCCGCGCGCGCCGAGATCGCCCGACTGGGCGCTGCTCCCGGCTCGGGCACCGCTCCGGCCGTCGACGCCGCGGCGCCTGCCGAGCCGCAGGCCGGCGAGGCCGTGCTCGCCTCGTGGCACTGGCTGCTCGACGACGGGTCGCTGCAGGACGGCGAGCCGTTCCTGGCCGGCACCGCCAAGAAGCCGCGCCTGCACCTGTCCGCCGCGACCGCCGCCGAGCTCGGCGCGGTCGAGGGTGGCCTGGTCACCGTCTCCTCCGACCGCGGCAGCCTGACCCTCCCGCTGGTCGTCGCCGACCTGCCCGACCGCGTCGTCTGGGTGCCGACGCGGACCCCCGAGGCCGCGGTCCGCCGCGATCTCGCGGTCAGCCCCGGCGCCGTCGTGCGCCTGTCGCTCGCCGGAGGTGCCGCGTGACCGCGCTGCTGATCGCCCAGAACTCCGACACCCAGCTCCCGCTGACGAGCTTCGGCAACGAGCCGCTGTGGCTCACCATCGCCAAGGCGCTGTTCGTCTTCGTGCTGCTGCTGCTCATGACGCTGTTCACGATCGTCGCCGAGCGCAAGGTCGTCGCGCGCATGCAGCAGCGCAGCGGCCCGAACCGGACCGGCCCCGGCGGCTGGGGTCAGTCGCTCGCCGACGGCCTGAAGCTGGCCTTCAAGGAAGACATCATTCCCAAGCTGGCCGACAAGCCGGTCTACCTGCTGGCGCCGGTCCTGGCTGCCGTGCCCGCTCTGCTCGCCTTCTCCGTGATCCCGTTCGGACCGAAGGTGTCGGTCGCCGGCAACGAGACCGCGCTGCAGCTCACCGACCTGCCGATCGGCGTGCTCTGGGTGCTCGCGTGCGCCAGCCTCGGCGTCTACGGGATCGTCCTGGCCGGCTGGAGCAG
>JBBSLB010000053.1:0-13510 GCA_038255675.1 Mycobacteriales bacterium | reverse complement strand
GCCAAGGCGATGTTCCGCACCGCGCTGGCCGACTACGCGACGACCGCGGTGCAGGCCCCCCAGCCCCGGTCCGGCGTCCCCGCGCAGGACAACCCGCCGGACGCCCGCACCGGCATCGACGAGGCGAGCGCCGAGTCGTTCCCCTCGTCCGACCCGATCGCTCCCGGCACCCATGACGACTCCCCCGCCCCCGCCGAGCACAACGGCAAGGGCGACGCCGTGCACGACCGGCCGTCCAACCCGGTGCCCGCCACCCTGGCGAACGGCGAGCAGGTGACCATCGACCACGGCCACGTCGCCATCGCCGCGATCACCTCCTGCACCAACACCAGCAACCCGTACGTCATGGTCGGCGCCGGGCTGCTCGCCAAGAACGCCGTGGAGAAGGGCCTGTCGACCAAGCCGTGGGTCAAGACGACCCTCGCGCCCGGGTCCAAGGTCGTCACCGACTACTACGAGCGCGCCGGCCTGACGCCCTACCTCGACAAGCTGGGCTTCCAGACCGTCGGCTACGGCTGCACGACCTGCATCGGCAACAGCGGCCCGCTGCCCGAACAGGTCAGCGCCGCGGTCAACGAGGGTGACCTGGCCGTCGTCTCGGTGCTGTCGGGCAATCGGAACTTCGAGGGCCGCATCAACCCCGACGTCAAGATGAACTACCTCGCGTCGCCGCCGCTCGTGGTCGCCTACGCGCTGGCCGGCTCGATGGACATCGACATCACGACCGAGCCGCTCGGCCAGGACGCCGACGGGAACGACGTCTTTCTCAAAGACATCTGGCCGTCGCCGCAGGAGGTGGCCACCGTCGTCGGCGAGGCCATCACCAGCGAGATGTACGCCGCGTCCTACGCCGACGTCTTCGCCGGCACCGAGCGCTGGAAGGCGATCGAGGTGCCGGGTGGGGACAGCTTCACCTGGGACCCCGAGTCGACCTACGTGCGCAAGCCCCCGTACTTCGACGGGATGGGCCGCGAGCCCGAGCCGCTCACCGACATCACCGGAGCGAAGGTGCTCGCGGTGCTCGGCGACTCGGTGACGACCGACCACATCTCCCCCGCCGGGAACATCCGCAAGGACAGCCCGGCGGGGACCTACCTCACCGAGCACGGCGTCGAGTCCAAGGACTTCAACAGCTACGGCTCCCGCCGCGGCAACCACGAGGTCATGATCCGCGGGACGTTCGCCAACATCCGGCTGCGCAACCAGCTCGCGCCCGGCACCGAGGGCGGCTTCACGGTGAAGGACGGCCAGCAGACGACGATCTACGAGGCGTCGCAGGCCTACCAGGCCGACGGCACCCCGCTGGTGATCCTGGCCGGCAAGGAGTACGGCTCCGGCTCCTCGCGCGACTGGGCGGCGAAGGGCACGGCGCTGCTGGGCGTGCGGGCTGTGATCGCCGAGTCCTACGAGCGCATCCACCGCTCCAACCTGATCGGGATGGGCGTGCTGCCGCTGCAGTTCAGCGACGGCGAGAGCGCCGCGTCGCTCGGCCTTACGGGGCAGGAGTCGTTCACCATCGAGGGCATCGCCGGCGCCAGCTCGATACCGCGCCAGCTGACGGTGAAGGCCGACGACACGACCTTCACCGCGACGGTGCGCATCGACACCCCCGGTGAGCAGGCGTACTACCAGCACGGCGGGATCATGCAGTTCGTGCTGCGCTCGCTGCTCTAGCTCCCTGACCGTCGATGGGCCCGGTCCCTGCTCGGGACCGGGCCTCTCGCGCGCCCGAAGCGCCGCTTCCGCGCCGCACCGGGCACGCCGAGCCGAACAGCAGCGATACTGGTCCTTGCGTTTCGAGCACCAGTGCCACCGGCCGCCCCGAAGGACGAAGGACGCTTCTGTGACCCCGCCCCGCACCGCCCGCGCCGCCGCCGTGGACGAGACCGCGCCGGTCGAGCCCACGGGCCAGGCCGCCGCCCGCCCCGCCGCCAAGAAGGCAGCGAAGAAGGCCCCGGCCAAGAAGGCTGACGCTGCGCCGGGCGCGACGGACGACGAGCCCGCGCTCGAGGACCTCGCGGCCGAGGTCGAGCCGGCCGCCGACGAGCTGGCCCCCGAGCCGGCCGAGGGTGTCATGGACCCGGCCGTCGTGGCCGCCGCCGACCCGGCGCTCGCCGCGGCTGCCGGGGCCGTCGCCGCCGTCGCCGCCGAGGACGACGAGGACGACGAGGACGACGAGGACGACGCCCCCAAGGCCAAGTCCGACGACGACGAAGACGACGAGGACGAGAAGAAGCCGCTCGCCGCCGAGGGCGAGGTCGGCATCTCCACCGACCTGGTCCGGGCCTACCTCAAGGAGATCGGCAAGGTCCCGCTGCTGACGGCCGAGATGGAGGTCGACCTCGCGCAGCGCATTGAGGCCGGCCTGTTCGCCGCCGAGAAGATGCGCCAGGCCGACGCCGGTGAGGCTCCGAAGATTTCCGCGGCACTGCGTCGCGACCTCGACTGGCTGGTCGTCGACGGCGGCAAGGCCAAGCGCCACCTGCTCGAGGCCAACCTGCGCCTGGTCGTCTCCATCGCCAAGCGCTACCTCGGGCGCGGCATGCTCTTCCTGGACCTGATCCAGGAGGGCAACCTCGGCCTGATCCGCGCGGTCGAGAAGTTCGACTACACCAAGGGCTACAAGTTCTCGACCTACGCCACCTGGTGGATCCGCCAGGCGATCACCAGGGCGATGGCCGATCAGGCGCGCACCATCCGCATCCCGGTGCACATGGTCGAGCAGATCAACAAGCTGACCCGCGTCCAACGCGAGATGCTGCAGGAGCTGGGCCGCGAGCCCACCCCGGAGGAGCTCGCCAAGGAGCTCGACATGACCCCCGAGAAGGTCGTCGAGATCCAGGGCTACGCGCGCGAGCCGGTGTCGCTCGAGACGACGATCGGCGACGACCAGGACAGCTCGCTCGGCGACTTCATCGAGGACGCCGACGCGCCGGTCGCGGCCGAGGTCGTGTCGTACGGCCTGATGCAGGAGCAGCTCGGTGAGGTCCTGCGCACCCTGACCGACCGCGAGGCAGCGGTCGTGAAGATGCGCTTCGGCCTGGTCGACGGCCAGCCGCGCACCCTCGACGAGATCGGCCGCGAGTTCGGGCTGACCCGCGAGCGGATCCGCCAGATCGAGAGCAAGACGCTGTCGAAGCTGCGGCACCCGTCGCGGTCGCAGAAGCTCCGCGACTACCTGGACTGATGCAGCCAGTCTCGCCGACGGAGTTCGAGGGCCTGGTCGCGGACGCCCTCGACGCACTCCCGCCGGCGCTGGTGGCGCGGTTCAGCAACGTCGTGGTCGTCGTCGAGGACGAGAACGAGGACGAGCCGGACCTGCTGGGGCTCTACGAAGGGGTGGCGCTCACCGAGCGCGAGCACTACTCCGGAGCGCTGCCGGACCGGATCAGCCTTTACCGGATCCCGCTCTGCCTGATGGCCGAGGACCTCGATGACCTGGTGGAGGAGATCGTGGTGACCGTGGTGCACGAGTTCGGCCACCACGTGGGCATCGACGACGACCGGCTGCACGAGCTCGGATGGGCGTGACGCCCCGGATCGTCCGGGTAGAGCGACCCCCGACGGGGTAGTCGTGTGAGGGAGTTCACCCAGGGGGGGCTTCCGGAATTCGCGTTCTCGGGGGATGGTTGGAACTTCGCGAGCCCACGACCGCCGGTCTCGACCCCACCGGGACGTCCCTCCGTGCCAGCCACGGTGCCCCGCGCCTGCGCGCGGCGACGCTCCGGACCGCGTCCCTTTGCACACGCCCTAGCCCAGGAGATCCATGTCCGCCCCTGCCCGTCCCGCCGACGTCGTCGAGACGCTGGTCGCGCGTTCGCACTCCGAGGGACCACTGTCCCTGGAGCAGCTGCGCTCGGCCTTCGACGACGCCGGCATCGGCCCGTCCGAGGCGCGCGCGGTGCTCCGCTCCCTCACCGAGCAGGGTGCGGTGCTCGCCGCCTCCCCCGATGCGGAACGTCCGGCGACCCGTGCTCGTCGTACAGCCAAGACGACGGTGGCCCGCCCCGCCAAGCGGGCCGCCGGCCCGCAGGAGAAGCGCCCCGCCGGGCGCACCGTGACCACCTCCACCCCCGAGCCGGCCGTGCCGTCCGGAGAGGACCTGCCCGTGCTGACCGAGACCGCTCCGAGCGCCCCCGTCAAGACCACCGTCAAGACGACCGCCAAGAAGAAGGCGGCTGCACCGGTCGAGCCCGCCGACAAGGCCGTCAAGCCGGTGAAGCAGACCAAGGAGGAAGCGGCCGCCGCCATCGCCGAGGCCGCGCTGCCCGACAGCGACACCGTCTTCGCCGAGCCCGCCGCCCCGGTCGTCGTCGCCGACGAGGACAAGCCGCTGGCGCTCGACGAGCCGCCGCCCGGCATCGACCTGGTCAAGGCCTACCTCCGCGAGATCGGCCGCGTTGCGCTGCTGACCGCCGAGATGGAGGTCGACCTGGCCAAGCGCATCGAGGCCGGCCTGTTCGCGACCTACAAGCTCAAGCAGCACACCTCCGGTGAGACCAAGATCGCCGCTGCCATGCGTCGCGACCTGGTCGAGATCGAGCGCGACGGCGAGGTGGCCAAGCGCCACCTGCTCGAGGCCAACCTGCGCCTGGTCGTCTCCTTGGCCAAGCGCTACCAGGGCCGTGGCCTGGACCTGCTCGACCTGGTCCAGGAGGGCAACCTCGGGCTGGTCCGCGCGGTCGAGAAGTTTGACTACGCCAAGGGCTACAAGTTCTCCACCTACGCCACCTGGTGGATCCGCCAGGCACTGCAGCGCGCGCTGGCCGACCAGGGCCGCACCATCCGCGTGCCGGTCCACATGGCCGAGCTGATCACCAAGGTGACCCGCACCCGCCGCGACCTGACGCAGTCCCTGGGCCGCGAGCCGTCCTCCGAGGAGATCGGCGAGCCGCTCGCCATGACGGCCGAGAAGGTCGAGGAGATCCTGCGCCACGGCCGCGACACGCTGTCGCTGCAGGCGCCGGTCGGCGACGACGAGGCCGTCCTGGGGGACTTCATCCACGACGTCGACTCCATCGACCCGCAGGCCGCGGTCGAGACGCAGATGCTGCACGGCCAGCTGTCCGAGGTCCTGGACGCGCTGCCGGAGCGCTCGGCGATCGTCATGCGGATGCGCTTCGGGCTCGAGGACGGGCGCCCGCGCACCCTGGACGAGGTCGGTCGCTTCCTGGGCCTGACCCGCGAGCGGATCCGCCAGATCGAGCGCGACACCCTCGCCGAGATCCGCGCCGGCGGCCGCGCCGACGCGCTGCGCGAGTACGTCGCGTAGCAGCCTCGTACGCGCTCAGCGGCCGCCGTCCCCTCCGGGACGGCGGCCGCTGTGCGTGGCGGGTGCTGGTCTGCGCGGCGGGCGCTAGGTTTCCCCCGTCCGCTCCCCGACCCGAGAGGCCCCGATGCCCGAGAACACGTCCCGCCAGAACACCACCTTCCCGAGCGGCATGGGGGAGGCGCACGGCTACCTGAGCGTGCCCTCCGCCGGCTCCGGCCCAGGCGTCCTGGTCATCCAGGAGTGGTGGGGGCTCACCGACCACATCGCCGAGGTGGCGGACCGACTCGCCGCCGAGGGCTTCGTCGCGCTCGCGCCGGACCTCTACGGCGGCCGCACCACCCACGACGCCGACGAGGCGGGAGAGCTGATGATGTCGCTGCCGGTCGACCAGGCGGCCCGTGACCTGGGCGGGGCGGTCGACTTCCTGCTCGGCCACGACGCCGTCACGAGCAGCACCGTCGGCGCCGTCGGCTTCTGCATGGGCGGCGGCTTCGTGCTGCTGCTCGCCGCCCAGCAGGGCGACCGGGTCAGCGCCGCCGTCCCCTACTACGGGGTCGGCCCGGCCGTCCCGTCGACCTTCACCGGCCTCACCGCGGCCGTGCAGGGCCACTACGGCCTCAAGGACGACTTCTACCCGGCCGACGATGCCCGGGCGCAGGAGCAGCAGATCGGCGAGGAGTCAGGGGCAGAGGTGGAGTTCCACTTCTACGACGCGGGCCACGCCTTCCACAACGACACGAACAAGCTCGGCACCTACTCCGCTGGCGACGCCGAGCTGGCCTGGTCCCGCACGATCGACTTCCTGCGGGCCAAGGTCGTCTAGCCCGGGGCTACTCCGCGCGGACCCAGGCGGTGGTCGGCTTCTTCTTCGGGGCGGCCGGCGCGGCAGCATCCTCGACGGCGGGGGCGGCCGGCGCGGAGGACGCGCCGCCCGCCTGCGACAGCCACTGCCGCTGGGTGGTCAGGGCGGCCTCGAGCTCGGCTGTGGGCCGACCGGCAGCGCGGGCCTTGTCCAGCTTGGCCTCGAGCTCGACGACCTTCTCGCGCAGCTTGGCGGTGAAGGGCGACTCGTCGCTGGCCTTGAAGCGCTGCTCGCCGGCGCCGCGGACCTTCTCCTCGACGGCGCCGATGCGGTCCTCGAGGGAGCGCATGACGTCGCGCGGGACCTTGCCGGCCTCCTCCCAGCGGTCCTGCAGGACGCGCAGGCGGGCCTTGGCCTTGTCCAGGCCCTGCGCCGGGTCGATGGTCTCGGCCTCGGCGAGGATCTCCTCCTTCACCTTCTGGTTGCCGCGCAGCTCCTCGTCCTGGACCGCGAAGTGGGCGTTGCGCGCGGAGAAGAACGCATCCTGCGCGGCCTTGAAGCGGCCCCACAGCTCGTCCTCGACCTCGCGCGGCGCGCGGCCGGCGGTCTTCCAGTCGCTCATGAGCTGCTTGTAGCGGGCCGCGGTCGGTCCCCACTCGGTCGAGGACGACAGCGCCTCGGCGTCCTTGATGAGCTTGTCCTTGCGGGTCTGGCTGACACCGCGCTGCTCCTCAAGTGCGGCGAAGTGCTGGGTGCGCCGCTCGGTGAAGCGCTTGCGGGCGCCGGCAATGCGCTGCCAGAGCTCGTCCTCGACCTTGCGGTCCAGGTGCGGCAGCCGCTTCCAGTCATCACCGAGGGTGCGCAGGCGCTCGCCAGCGGCCTTCCACTCCGAGGTCCCGGCCAGCTGCTCGGCCTCGTCGGCCAGCCCGGCCTTGACCTCGGCGGCGCGGGCCCGGGCCTCGGCCTTCTTGGCCTTGCCCGCCTCGACGGCCTCGGCGGTCTTGTCGATCAGCGCATCGACGCGGCGCTCGAGGGAGGCCAGGTCGCCGACGGCAGGGGCGGTCGGGAGGGTGCCCTTGAGCCGGGTCGCGGTCGACGCGACCTGCTGGGGGTCACCGACGCCGCTGCGCAGCCGCTGCTCGAGCAGCGCCACCTCGGTCGACAGCACCTCGTAGCGCCGGGCGAAGTGCGCCAGGCCCTCCTCCGGCGTGCCTGCCTGCCACGACCCGACCTCGCGCTCTCCGTCGCTGGTCCTGACGAACACGGTGCCGTCCTCGGCCACCCGGCCCCACTCGCTCATGATGCTCGCTCTCGGTGTCGCGGAGCGCCCGCTGGCGCGCCTGTGCGCCCCGTACGGGCGCGGTACCCGTCCAGTCTCGTCGATGAGCGCGCGGGCGGGACAGGGCTTCCGGCAGACTGGCGCCGTGGCAGAGCGGGACCGGACCGAGGTGGTGCTCATCCTGGTCGTCTGGGTGCTGCCACTGCTCGCGCTGGTGGGACTGCTCGTGGCCGCCGACCTGGCCGTCATCGCCGGGGCGCTGCTCGCCGTCGAGGTGCTCGTCGCGGGCGCCGTCGTGCTCGCCCGCCGGCTCCCGGCGCGCGAGGGCGGCGCCGGTCGCGGCTGGCTCGCCCCGGTGGGCATGGTGCTCGTGCTGGTGGCACTGGTGGGCGTGGCCATCGTCGCTGCGGCGGCGGGCTGAGCTGTCCGACCTGCGTGGCAGGGTCGTCCAGATGACGACACGCGACGCCGCCGAGGCCCACCTGCGCGCGCTGGCCGGCGAGACCGCCGTCCTGCGCGAGGACCAGTGGACGGCGATCGACGCGCTCGTCAGCGGCCGGCGACGCGCGCTGGTCGTGCAGCGCACCGGCTGGGGCAAGTCCGCGGTCTACTTCGTCGCGACCGCGCTGCTGCGTGCCGACGGGGCCGGGCCGACCGTCATCGTGAGCCCGCTGCTGGCGCTGATGCGCAACCAGATCGCTGCGGCCCAGCGCGCCGGGATCCGGGCCGTGACCGTCAACTCCAGCAACGTCGACGACTGGAAGCAGGTCTACGCCGCCGTCGGCCGCGGTGAGGTCGACGTCCTGCTGGTCAGTCCCGAGCGGCTCAACAACCCGGGCTTCCGCGACGCCGTGCTGCCCGAGCTCGCCGCCACCGCGGGCCTGCTCGTGGTCGACGAGGCCCACTGCATCTCCGACTGGGGGCACGACTTCCGCCCCGACTACCGGCGGATCCGCACCCTGCTCACCGAGCTGCCGACCGGCACCCCGGTGCTGGCGACCACCGCCACCGCCAACGCCCGCGTCGTCGCCGACGTCGCCGAGCAGCTCGCCACCGGCGGCACCGGCGAGGCCGCGGTCGTCCTGCGCGGCGCGCTGGAGCGCGCGTCGCTGCACCTGTCGGTCCTCGCGATGCCCAGCGGGGCGCACCGCTGGGCGTGGCTTGCCGATCACCTCGACGACCTGCCGGGCAGCGGCATCGTCTACACGCTGACGGTGGCTGCCACCGAGGAGCTGGCCTCCTTCCTGCGCAGCCGCGGGATCTCCGCCGCGGCCTACTCCGGGCGCACCGACGACGCGGACCGGCGGGTCGCCGAGGACGACCTGCTCGGCAACCGGATCAAGGCCCTCGTGGCGACCAGCGCCCTCGGCATGGGCTTCGACAAGCCCGACCTGGGCTTCGTCGTCCACCTGGGCGCGCCGCAGTCGCCCATCGCCTACTACCAGCAGGTCGGCCGCGCCGGCCGCGGCGTGGAGCGGGCCGAGGTGGTGCTGCTGCCCGGCGCCGAGGACGAGGCGATCTGGCGCTACTTCGCCTCGCTCGGCTTCCCCTCCGAGGAGCAGGTGCGCCAGGTGCTGGCGGTGCTCGGCGACGCCGGCCGGCCGCTGTCCACAGCCGCGCTCGAGGCCCACGTCGACCTGCGCCGCACCCGGCTAGAGACGATGCTCAAGGTGCTCGACGTCGACGGCGCCGTGCACCGCGTCCAGGGTGGTTGGACGGCCACAGGGCAGCCGTGGGCCTATGACGCCGACCGCTACGCCCGGGTCGCCGCGGACCGCGCTGCCGAGCAGCAGGCGATGCGCGACTACGCCGCGACCGAGGACTGCCGGATGCTCTTCCTGCGCCGCCAGCTCGACGACCCCGAGGTCGTCGACGGCAGCGCCACGCCATGCGGCCGCTGCGACCGGTGCACCGGCCGGTCGCTCACGGCGGAGGTCTCGTCAGAGGCGCTGGCCGCCGCGCAGGCCGCGCTCGGCCGTCCCGGCGTCGAGGTGGAGCCGCGCAAGATGTGGCCGACCGGGCTCGACGAGGTCAAAGGCCGGATCCCCGTGGAGCAGCAGGCCGGCAGCGGGCGGGCGCTCGGACGGCTGTCCGACATCGGCTGGGGCACCCGGCTGCGCGGTCTGCTCGGCGGACCCGACGGGCCGCTGCCCGACGACGTGCTCACGGCGCTCGTCGCCGTCCTCAAGGGCTGGGGCTGGGAGTCCAGGCCGACCGGGGTCGTCGTGGTCCCCTCCCGGACCCGGCCGCAGCTGGTCGGCTCGCTCGGCGCGCGGCTGGCCGAGGTCGGCCGACTGCCGTTGCTCGGCACGCTCGACCTCGTCCGCGACGCCCCGCCGGGGACGGGCCGCTCCAACAGCGCGCAGCGGCTCCGGGCGGTCCGGGGGGCGTTCGCCGTGCCGACCGGCACGGCGCTGGACGGTGGCCCGGTGCTGCTCGTCGACGACCGCACCGACAGCGGCTGGACGCTGACCGAGGCGGCCCGGGTGCTGCGCGAGGCGGGCGCGGGGGCCGTTCTCCCGCTCGTGCTCGCCGTCGACGCCTGACGGCCGACCGCGCGATCCTGCCCGCGGCGAGCGTGATCTTTGCCTCGCTCCGTCGTCGTACGACCGTCACCGTCCGCCCGTACTGTTCCTGGCATGACGTGGAACCCTCGGCAGCTCGCGCAGCAGAACGGCCGCACGTTCGTGATCACGGGTGCCAACAGCGGCATCGGTCGCGAGGCCGCACGTGACCTCGTCGCCCGCGGCGGCACCGTCGTGCTCGCCGTGCGTGACCCCCAGAAGGGGGCCGCGGCCGCGGCGACCATGACTGGCCCCGGCCGGGCCGTGGTGCACGAGCTCGACCTGGCCGACCTCGACTCGGTCGAGCTGTTCGCCAAGACCGTCACCGACACCTACGGGGGGCTGTCCGCGCTGGTCTGCAACGCCGGGGTCATGGGTGGTCCACTCGCCTTCACCGCCCAGGGCTTCGAGCGCCAGATGGGCACCAACCACCTCGGCCACGCCAAGCTGGTGACCGGGCTGTGGCCGCTGCTGCACGGCGCGGGCGGCCGCGTCGTCCTGGTGTCCAGCATCGCCGCCCGGGCCGGTCGGCTGTCGGCCACGACCACCCGCGACGACCTGGTGGCCCCCTCGCCCTACTCCGGCAGCGCCGTCTACAACAACAGCAAGCAGGCCAACCTGCTGTTCGCGCAGGAGCTGCACCGCCGCGCCGGCCGGGCCGGCTCGCCGGTCAGCGCCGTCGCCTGCCACCCCGGGGTCAGCGACACCGAGCTGTTCGTCCGGCAGCTCAAGGAGCGCGGCCTCGGCGTCGTCGCCCCCCTCGCCAAGGGCGTCATGAAGCTGGCCTTCCAGTCCGCCAGCGCGGGCGCGCTGCCGACCCTGCGCGCGCTGGACCACAGCACCCCCAGCGGCGCCTTCGTCGGCCCGGCCGCGCTCGGCCAGGTCCGCGGTCGACCGGAGCTGCTCGACGTCTACTCCTCCGCCCAGGACCCCGCTGTCGCGGCCCGGCTGTGGGAGCTCACCGAGCAGGTGCTCGAGACGGCTCTGCCGGTCTAGCCGGTGGGCACGCTGCTGGTCGGCCTGATCATGCTCGTCGGGCTGGTCGGCGTCGTCGTCCCGTTGCTGCCCGGTACCGCGTTGGTGCTGGCCGCGGGGATCGGCTGGGCGGTCCTGGTCGTCGAGCAGGGCGCGGCCCGGTGGGTCGTCGTCGGCGTCATGGCCGCGCTCCTGCTGGCCGGCGCGGCGCTGAAGTACGCCCTGCCAGGACGGCACCTGGCGGGCCGGCTCCCCCGCCGCACCCTGCTGCTCGGCGCGGCCGGCGCCGGCATCGGCCTGCTGCTGCTGCCGCCGCTCGGGCTGCTGCTCGGCGGGGTCGTCGGTGTCTACGCCGCCGAGGCGGAGCGGTCGCGCGACCGGAGCCAGGCCTGGCGCAGCACCGTGCAGGTGCTGCGGGCCGTCGGGATCGGCGTGCTGGCCGAGCTCACGGCCGCGGTGCTCATGGTCGGCACCTGGCTCGTCGGCCTCGCCGTCACCTGAGTCTGTCGACCGGCGGAATCCCCCGGCCCCGGTCCGTTGTTGCCGCAAGCATGAGAGTCGAGATCTGGTCCGATGTCGTCTGCCCCTGGTGCTACGTCGGCAAGCGGCGCTTCGAGCAGGCGCTGGCCGCCTTCCCGCACCGCGACGAGGTCGAGGTGGTCTGGCGGTCGTTCGAGCTCGACACCACGGCGCCGGCCGAGCGGGTCGGCGACTACGCCCAGCTGCTGGCGACGAAGTACGGGTTCAGCGTCGAGCGCGGCCAGGAGATGGTCGACACGATGACCGCCACCGCGGCACAGGACGGCCTGGACTTCCGCTTCGAGCGGGCTCGCACCGGCAACACCTTCGACGCGCACCGGCTGATCCACCTCGCTGCCGAGCGCGGTGTGCAGGACGCGGTGAAGGAGCGACTGCTCAAGGCCGCCTTCACCGACGGCGAGCCGGTCGGGGACCGTGAGGCGTTGGTTCGCCTGGTCGCCGAGGCGGGGCTCGACGCCGACGAGGCCCGCACCGTGCTGGAGCAGGGCACCTACGCCGACGCGGTGCGCGCCGACGAGGCCGAGGCGCAGCGCTTCGGGATCAGCGGCGTGCCCTTCTTCGTCATCGACCGGACCTATGGCGTCTCAGGAGCCCAGCCGGCCGAGGCCCTTCGCGAGGTGCTCGAGAAGGCCTGGGGCGAACGCACTCCCGTGCAGCTTGTCCCGGCCGGCGGCGCCGCCCCCGGCTGTGACGGCGACGCCTGCGCCGTCTGACCCGGGACCGGGTGGCTTCGCCGCACCGCGTCGGGCAGGGTCGAGGGGTGCGTCCCTCCCTCCCCACCTCCCGCGCCGTACGCACCGCCCGGCTGCTGTCGCTGCCCGCCGGCACCGCTGCGCTGGCGGCGGAGGGCGTCGTACGACGAGCGGTCGGCCAGGATCCCGACCAGGTCCGGACCCGGCTGCGGGCGCGCAATGCCGCCCGGACCGCGCGGGTGCTGGGAGACCTCAAGGGCGGGGCGCTCAAGGCGGGCCAGCTGCTCTCGACGGTCGAGGCGCTGTTCCCGCAGGACCCCGAGGCGACCTGGCGCGAGGCGCTGGTCGGCCTGCAGGCCGGCAATCCGGCGTTGCCCTTCGCCGAGCTAGAGCCGGTCGTGGCGGCCGAGCTGGGCGCCGGCTGGCGCGGGCTGTTCCGCGACCTGGACGAGACCGCTGCGGCCGCCGCCTCCCTCGGCCAGGTGCACCGGGCCACCTGGCACGACGGCACACCGGTGGCGGTCAAGGTGCAGTACCCGGGCGTGCGCGAGGCGCTGGTCGCCGACGTCCGGACCCTGTCGGCGGTCTCGCGCGCCGCGGCGCTCGTCGCCCGCGGGCTGGCGCTGCCGCCGCTGGTGCGCGAGCTGCGGGACAGGCTGACCGAGGAGCTCGACTACGTCCACGAGGCCCGCACCCAGGAGCGCTTCGCGTCCGCCTTCGCCGGCGACGAGGGCATCACGATCCCCGCGGTCGTACGGGCGAGCTCGCGGGTGCTGGTCATGCAGTGGCTGGACGGCGTCCCGCTGGCCGAGGTGGCCCGCACCGCCGATGAGCCCGAGCGGGCCCGGGTCGCCACCCTCTACCAGCGCTTCCTGGTGTCCGGCCCGGAGCGGGCCGGGCTGCTGCACACCGACCCGCACCCGGGCAACTTCCTCGTGCTCCCGGACGGCCGGCTCGGGGTCCTGGACTTCGGCTCGTCGCTGGAGCTGCCCGGTGGGATGCCACCGGCGTTCGGCCGGCTGCTGCGCGCACTGCTCGACGAGGACCCCGACGAGGTGCTGCGGCGGCTGCGCGAGGCCGGCTTCGTCCGGCCCGGCGTCCAGGTCGAGGTCGACAAGCTGGTCGACTACATGGGCCCGTTCTCGGTGCCGGCGCGGCAGGAGGCGTTCCGCTTCAGTCGGGCGTGGCTGAGGACCGAGTTCGGCCGCGTCAACGACCCGCGCAATCCCGACTTCGGCGTCGCCCTGAAGCTCGACCTACCGGCGGAGCACCTGTTCACCCACCGCGTCTGGCTGGGGATGGTCGGCGTGCTGTGCTCGCTCGAGGCGGAGGTGCCCGTCCGGCCGGTGCTGCAGCGCTGGCTGCCCGGCTTCGCCTGACCGGCCG
>JBBSLB010000052.1:0-13533 GCA_038255675.1 Mycobacteriales bacterium | reverse complement strand
GCACCCGCCCCGGTGCAGGCACCGCGGTACGGCCAGCGGTGCCGGCGAACGTCCGCATCTGGCGCTGACCGGTCGATGGCGGTCAGGCGTCGTCCACAAGCGCTGCCCCAAACGTCCAGATCGGTTCCCGCAGGAGTTCGGTGACTGCGACGCTGCCGCCCGCCCCACCCTGCGCTCACAGCGCTGCAGGTGCTGACGTCGCTCACGGCAGCGTGCTCACTGGCGTTCGCCGCCGAGATGCACCGCCACCTGTGACGGCGCGAGTCCCGCGAGGCACCTGCAGAAGAGCTTGATCATCGCCGTGGCTGTATCCGTGGCTGTACGAGACCCGAAAGAGGAGCCGCCCGAACTGGGGCGACCCCTCTGACCTGCGCCTTTGCGGTGCGCTCGGCAGGATTCGAACCTGCAACCTCTTGATCCGTAGTCAAGTGCTCTATCCGTTGAGCTACGAGCGCGCGGCGTCCCGGAGGACGACCCGAGAGAGCATAGCGGCTCCCCCGAGGGCGCCCTTCGGGGCGCTGCAGCCCTCGGCGGTCACAGCCACAGCAGCATCGCCGCGTCAAACAGGGCGAGGCTGCCGGCCAGGACACCGAGCCCGCCGGTCAGCGCGGCCGTCGCGCGCCGGGCACGGAGCTCGCCGCGCTCAGCAGCCGTCCCACCCGGCTCCTGCAGCGAGAGCAGCAGGAGCTGGAGGTCCGGCGCCAGGGCGTACTCCGAGGTCGTCACCATTGCCTCCCATGCGATCGCGGACGAAGCGGGTCTCGGCCGGCAGCGGGGCGTTGTTGAGCGCCGGGACCGAAGATGACCCGCAGCAGCGGCAGGTCGACCCCAGAGCACTAGACGGGGCAGCCCCTCAGGACTAGTCCTTGTCATCCGACCGGAGGAGGGCGTCCGCGGCAGGACCAGACCCGTCAAGGTCTCACTGGGTGAGCCGGTCAGCCGGTGCGTGGTGCCCGCGGCGGGACGATCGACTGCGGTTGCTGGATGTGCTCGGCGCGCTTCTCGGCCCTCTTCTGCTTGAGCGTCTTGCCGGGCTTCTTGCTCTCGTGCGCCGGTCGTGACTTGTCGTGCATGGCGGGCTCCGTCCTGCGGGGCGCCGACCGACGGGATCGCCTGACCTGGCTCGCTCCGCTACGACCACGACGTTCCTCCCGTCGGCGGCGGCGAGCAACGGGCTTTGGTCCCGGATGGTCAGTCGAGGCGGACGATCTCGGTCGCCCCCGACCGCCGCGCGTCGCCAACGGCGTCCACCGAGCCGTCGGGCCGGTGCGCCACCGCGTGGACCCCGCCGAAGTAGAGGTCGCACGCGGACCACTGCGACACCGTCCGCGCCGCACGCAGCGCCGTGACGGCGTCGGCCGGCAGCCCGGGCTCGACCTGCAGCACGCTGCGGTCCCAGTGCAGCCGCGGCGCGTCGACCGCGTCGACCAGGCGCTCGCCGCGGTCGACCACCCCGACCAGCGTGCAGAGCAGCGCGCTGCGGATCCGCTCGCTGCCCCCGCTCCCGAGCGCAGTCCGCCTGCCGTCCGCAGTGCGTACGACGGTGGGCGCCATCATCGAGCCGATCCGCACTCCCGGCGCCGTCGCCTCCAGCCCCTGCGGGTGCAGGTCGGCCTCACCCATGACGTTGTTGAGCTGGATGCCGGTACCGGGCGCGAACACGCCGGAGCAGCTGCCGTTGGACATGGTCAGGGCGGCCAGCCCGCCGTCGGCGTCGACCACGCTGACGTGCGTCGTGCCGCGCACGGCAGTCGGTCCGGCGACGTGCCTTTCGGACATCTGAACAAGTGCCTGCGCGAGACGTGCTGTGGCGAAGGCAGATCCGTCCTGTACTGGATGCCGCTCGAGCTCCCCGAGCGCCGTCAGCACGAGCGAACCACCGAAGGACGGCGGCGGGTTGGTGACCAGCTCGGCGTTCCGGTACGACGCGCGCAGCGGCTCGCGCTCGTGCACGGCGTAGGCGTGCAGGTCATCTGCGCTGAGCCTCCCGCCACCTGCCTCGGCCGCTTCGTGCAGCGCGCCGGCCAGGTCGGCGATCCCGGTCACGACGCCCCGACCGACGTCGTCGAGAAGGTCGGCGAGGTCGGCGTTGCGCGCCCGATCACCCGCGACCAGCAGCCGGCCGTGCGGCGCGAAGACCGCCCGCCCCTCGGCCGTCAGCGTGAGGATGTCCTCGAGCAGCAGGAGGAAGCCGGCCTGCGTGGTGTCCAGCACCGAGCCGGCGCGGGCCAGGTCGACGGCAGGCGCAACGACCTGCGCGAGCGGCAGCCGCCCGTACGCCTGGACGGCGTGCACGTAGCCGTCGAGGCAGCCGGGGACGGCGACCGAGCCCCAGCCGGCATGGAAGACCTGATCCACCCCCGAGAAGCCGACGGTGATCGGCAGAGGCGGCGCGCGGAAGCCCGGTGGACGACCCCGCCCAGGGGCGTCGGTGAAGAAGTCGAGCACGCGCTCCGGGCCGCCCGCCGGCGCCCACAGCAGGAAGCCCCCGCCGCCGAGGGAGGACAGGCCCGGCTCGGCGACCGAGGCCGCGAACCCGGCAGCCACGACCGCGTCGACCGCGTTGCCCCCGGCCCGGAGCACGGTCGCCGCCGCCCGGGCGGTGTCGGCGTTGCCGGCCGCGACAGCTGCGACCCTGGGCACCGGCCGAGCCTAGTGGGACTGCACCGGGTCGGGTGGACGCTCGGCGGCGGACGGGCTCAGCCGTGGGTGCCGTGGTCCGCCACGGGCTCGCGGTCGTGGCCCCGCGCGACGAGCATGTCCTGCATCAGCTCGATCTCAGCGGCCTGCCCGGACTCCATCCCGCCCGCCAGGCGCACCAGGTCGGGGCTGGTCGCGCGGTCCGCGGCGAAGGCGGCCATCGGGACGGCGCCCAGGTGGTGGCGCACCATCAGCCGAAGGAACTCCTCCTCGAGCTCGCCCGGCGGAAGGGCCTCGAGCGAGGCGATCTCGTCGGCACTCGCCATACCGGGCATGCCGCCGTCGTGGCCCATCCAGGCCATCGTCGGGCCGCTGGTGGTCTGGGTGTGGCCCCACAGGTCGAGCCAGCCGGACATGATGCCGATCTGTCCTTGCTGGGTGGTCATGACATCAAGCGCGAGCGCCTGCACCTCGGTGTCGGTCGTGCGGCGATGGAGCACAGCGCTCATGAGGACGGCCTGCGCGTGGTGCACCTTCATGTCCTGCGCGAAGCCGATGTCGACGGGGTCGACGACCCGCGGCACGCCACCCGCCGTGCTGCGGCCGAGGACGAGACCGCCAGACAGGGCGAGCAGGACCAGAAGCCCGGCGAGCAGCAGGTGCCACGCCGGCCGCCCGGCGTCCGGGGGCGCTGCGTCCTGCTCCGGTGCTCGTACGTCCGTGCTCGTCATGCCCTCTCCTCGATCTTGGTGCGCTCGGCCTGCTCGGGCACGCGCACCGCACCATCCTGCCGCCGGTGCTTGCGCAGCTCCTGCCGGGCCACGCTGCGCAGGTGCACGGCGTCCGGGCCGTCGGCGATCCGCAGGGTGCGGATGCCGGCCCACATCTCGGCCAGCGGGGTGTCGTCGCTGACGCCCGCCCCGCCGTGCAGCTGGATGGCGCGGTCGAGGACCGACAGCGCGGCCCGCGGGGCGATGACCTTGATGGCGGCGATCTCGCTGCGGGCTCCCTGGGCGCCATGGCGGTCGATGAGCCACGCGGCGTGCAGGACGGCCAGCCGGGCCTGGTCCAGCTCGAGCCGCGACTCGGCGATCGCCTCCTGCACCGAGCCCTGATCGGCGAGCGGGCCACCGAACGCCACCCGGTCCTGCGCGCGGCGCACCATCAGCGCGAGCGCACGCTCGCCTGCACCGATCGCGCGCATGCCGTGGTGGATGCGCCCGGGCCCGAGCCGCGCCTGCGCGATCAGGAAGCCGTCGCCCTCGCGGGCGACCAGGTTGGCGACAGGGACGCGGACGTCGGTGAGCCGCAGCTCGACGTGGCCGTGCTGCGGCTGGTAGCCGAACACCGGCAGCGACCGCACGAGCTCGACCCCGGATGTCCGCAGTGGGACGAGCACCATCGACTGCTGGCGGTGCGCTGCTGCGGTCGGGTCGGTCTTGCCCATGACGACGAGCAGGGTGCAGCGCGGGTCGGCCGCCCCGCTGATCCACCACTTGCGCCCGTTGAGCACGTAGTCGTCGCCGTCGCGCACGATCGACGTCGAGATGTTCGTCGCGTCCGAGGAGGCGACGTCCGGCTCGGTCATCGCGAACGCCGAGCGGATCGCGCCGTCCAGCAGCGGGTCGAGCCACTGCGCCTTCTGCTCGCGCGTGCCGAACAGGTGCAGTACCTCCATGTTCCCGGTGTCCGGTGCGGCGCAGTTCAGCGCCTCGGGCGCGAGGTGCGCCGACCAGCCGGTCAGCTCGGCAAGCGGTGCGTAGTCGACGTTCGACAGCCCTGACACGTCCGGCAGGAACAGGTTCCACAGGCCGCGGGCGCGGGCCTCAGCCTTGAGCTGCTCCACCACCGGCGGGACGCTGTGGTCGTCCAGACCGCGGCGCAGCTCGCGGTAGCGCGCGTAGACCGGCTCGGCCGGGAAGACGCACTCGTCCATGAAGTCCTGCAGACGGGCCAGGTGCTCGGCCGCGACGGCCGACGGGGCGAAGTCCATGACCCCATTATCCGGCCGGAGGTGCTGCGCAACAGGGCACTTGGTCCTGTCTTCTGATTCTGCCGCACGGAGGACCAACGACCCTGTACGACGCTCCTGCCGTGGGTCAGGCTGCTGCCGGCATGGGCACCCCGCCTGCGGAGGAGCACGGATGTGCGAGTACTGCGGTTGCCAGGCTCTGCAAACGATCGACGAGCTCACTCGCGAGCACGACGCAGCGCTGGAGCACGTCCGCAGCGCCGAGCGCGCCGCGGCCGCCGGTGACGTGCCTGCGACGCTCGCCGCTTGCGCCGCCCTGGACCTGCTGCTCGCGCCACACAGCGCCGTCGAGGAGGAGGCGGTGTTCCCCGCGCTGGCCCGCGAGCACCCGGAGCACGTCGCGGTGCTCGTGGACGAGCACCGGATCGTGCACGCCGCGCTGGCCGAACTGGCCGCCGGCGTCTCTGCTGGTTGGGCCCAGCGACTGGGTGACGCCCTCGACGTCCTGCGCGCACACATCGCCAAGGAGCAGGACGGGCTGTTCCCGGCGTCGCTGACCTCGCTGACGACGGCCGACTGGGAGCTGGCCGAACGCGTGCGCCGGCGGGTCGGAAGCACGGTGCTGTGAGGACCTTCGACTCTGGCGATGTGACGGGGCCGCACCGACGCTGAAGCCATGGTGAGGCACTGGTCGTGGGACGGCGCGCAGCCGTGGACGTCCACGGCCGCGCGGCTGCTGCTCGCCGCCGTGCTCGGGGTCGCCGGGCTCTTGAAGCTGCCCGACCCCGCCCAGAGCGTCCGGGCGGTGCGTGCCTACGACCTGCTCCCCGAGGGCGTCGTCCAGGCCGTCGGCTACGGCCTGCCCTTCCTCGAGGTCGCCCTCGCCGTCCTGCTGCTGATCGGGCTGGCCACGCGCCTGGCGGCAGTGGGCGCGGCCACCCTCATGGTGGTCTTCCTCATGGGCGTCGGTTCGGCCGCGGCCCGCGGGCTCACCATCGACTGCGGCTGCTTCGGCGGCGGCGGTCTGGTGGCCCCTACCGAGACCCGGTACACCTCCGAGCTCGTGCGCGACACCGCCCTGCTGGGCCTGGCGCTGCTGCTCGTTGGCTGGCCGCACAGCCGGCTGGCGCTGGACGAGCACCTGGCCCGAACGGCCGTCCCGGACCACAGGGACGACCACCTGGACGACCAGCCCGAGCTGGCCCCCGAGGAGGCACGATGAACCCCACCACCCACCCCGCGACCGGCAGCCCGCGCAACGAGCGCTCCCGGCGACTGTCCGCCGAGCGGGCCGCGGCAGCCGCGACGGCCCGGCGGCGCCACCGCGCGAGGGTCGGTCTGGCCGCGGGCACGGCCGTCGTCCTGGTGGTCGGCCTCGGGGTGGCCGTGCAGGCATCCCGGGACCGCATCGACGCACCGACCGGTGACCCCCGCGGTGTCGTCGGCGGCGCGATCTCGCTGGGTGCGACCGGCGCACCGGTCGTGGTCACGGTGTACGAGGACTTCCTGTGCCCCGCCTGCCGCGCCGCCGACGGCGTGCTCGGCGCCACCTACGACGACCTGATCGACCAGGAGGCGATCCGGCTGGAGCACAAGCCGATCGCCATCCTCGACGGCTACTCCACCGACCGGTACTCCAGCCGGGCGCTGAACGCCGCCGCCTGCGTGGTCGACGGCGCACCGACAGCCTTCTCGCCGTTCCACGACGCGCTGTTCGCCGCCCAGCCGGCAGAGGGAGGCCCTGGGCTCAGCGACAGCCGACTGACCGAGCTGGCCGAGCAGGCGGGCGCCCCGGGCGTCGGCAGCTGCATCGCCGGCGAGCGCTTCGCCGGTTGGGCTCGAAGCACCACCGACGACGCCTCGCGCGCCGGCGTGAACTCCACCCCGACCATCCTCGTCGCCGGCACCCCCCTGCGGGAGTGGTCCGACGAGGCACTGCGCACCGCTGTCACCGCTGCCCGTTCGAACCCCTGAGGAGGATGCCGTGCTCACCCCCGCGCAGGCCCGCGCCGTCATCGCGACGGCCACCGCCGCGCCGTCGGTCCACAACAGCCAGCCGTGGCTGTTCACCGTCGGGCCCGAGGTCCTCACCGTCCTCGCCGATCCGCGGCGCGCGCTGCGCCGCCAGGACCCCGACGGGCGCGAGCTGCTGCTCAGCTGCGGCGCGGCCATCCAGCACGCCCAGCTCGCCGTGCGCGCGCTGGGGCTGAGCGGCGAGGCGGCGCTGCTGCCGACCGGCGCGGACGACGCCGTCGTCGCGACGATCTCGCTGACAGCGGGCGCGCCGCAGACCGAGGCCGAGCGGCGGATGCTCGACGCCGTCCCCCGCCGGCACACCGACCGGAGCGCGTTCGCCGACTGGCCGGTGCCCGTCGACGTGCTCGACCGGCTTCGCGCTGCGGCCGAGCAGGAGGGCGCGTGGCTCCAGGTCCTCACCACCGCCGACATCCTCGAGCTCGCCCTGCTGCAGGCGCACGCCCAGGCCGCCCTCCAGGTCGACGAGCCGAGCCTGCGCGAGCGGGCGTCCTGGGCGCGCAGCAGCGCCCGACCCGCCGACGGGGTGCCGGCCGGCCTGGTGCCGGGCTACGGCCCGGCAGGGACGGCGGCGGCGGCGGTGCGCTCGGACGGCTCCGTACCCGACGTCGTGCTCGTTCTGGGCACCCTGGGCGACGAGCGCCGCGACTGGGTGCGAGCGGGCCGAGCGCTGGCGGGCGTGCTGCTCGAGGGCACCTGCGACGGCCTGGTCGCCGCCCCGGCGACCCTCGCCCTCGAGCTGCCGACCGTCCGCGAAGCGCTCAGGGCGGCGCTCGCGCTGCACGGCGCGCCGCAGATGGTCCTGCGCGCCGGCTACCCGGCCGGGGCGGGGACCGAGCAGGTCGGCCGGCGCGGCGTCGAGGACGTGCTTCTGGGGGGCCCGGCGGTCAGCGACGGCCGACCGGCTCCCAACCCGGGCGCACCGGTCGGCTGCCGGCCGTGTGCTCCCGCGAGCGGTAGGGAATGTAGGGCCGGGTCAGGTAGCCCAGCGGCGCGCTGAACACGTGCACCAGCCGGGTGAACGGCCAGATCGCGAACAGCAGCCAGGCTGACATGACGTGCGCCTGGAACAGGAACGTCGAGGCGGTCATCAGCTCGCCCTGAGGCTGGAAGTAGAGGATCGACCGGAAGTACGGCGCGACCGTCTCGCGGTAGTCGTGGTGGCCCAGGATGTTGCTGTTCACCGTGGTAGCCAGGCCGAGCAGGATGGTGCCCGCGAGAAAGACGTACATCATCTTGTCGTTCTTGGTCGTGGCGCTGAAGACCGGCCCGACGGTGCGCCGGCGGTAGATCAGCAGGGCCATGCCCACGACGGTCCCGAAGCCGGCGATGCCGCCCAGGCCCACCGCCACCACGTGGTACATCGTCTGGCTGATGCCGACCGCCTCCGTGAACGACTTCGGGATAAGCAGGCCGACCACGTGGCCGCCGAGCGCGGCGAGGATGCCGAAGTGGAACAGCGGACTGCCCCAGCGCAGGAGCCGCCGCTCGTACAGCTGGCTGGATCGCGTGGTCCAGCCGAACTTGTCGTAGCGGTAGCGCCACACGTGACCGCCGACGAACGTGGCGATGCAGAGGTAGGGGATGATCACCCAGAGCAGCAGCTCGGTGCCGGTCAACGACGTGCTCCCATCAGCTCGGGCGGACCGAACGGCTCCAGCCCCACCTCCTCCTCGGGCGGGCCGGTGCGAGCCAGCTCGAGCGCCTTCTCCAGGTCGCGCGGAGCGGCCTCGGGCAGCGCGGCGCGCACGATGTCGAGCACGTCGGCGTAGACCGATCCGGCGTCGACCAGCGCCGTGCGGATCAGCTCGATCGCCGCGCGGTTCTCGTTGAGCAACCGCACGCCCAGCTCGAGATCGGCTGTGGCGGCGAACTCGCACACGACGCCGAGGTGGTCCGGCAGCTCGCCGCCGACGAATTCCAGCCCAGACCCCTTGTAGGCGTGGCTGAACCGGAGCAGGGCCATCCCGCGTTGGCGGGTATCACCGTAGGAGAAGTAGGTCAGGTAGAGGCAGCACCGGCGGCGCAGATCGAAAATGTCGGTGTAGTGGGCCTGCAGCTCTGGCACCGGCGTCGCCTCGAGGTGGTCGCACATCCGCTCCAGCGGCAGCCGCGCCGGCTCCGGCAGCTCGGCCGCGACGGCGCGCAGCAGCGGCACCTGCGCCACGAGGTCCGGCTCGGGGTAGCCGAGCAGGAGCGACGCTGCCTGGAGCGAGACCGCCTGCTGGGCAGGCGTGATGCCGAGCGCCTTGGGCGCCCGCAGCCGCCTCACGGCTTCGGTTCCTCGGACCGGGGCGGCATGAGGGCCTTGCCCTCGCCCTTGCCGTCCCAGTTCAGCAGGTTGACGCGGCGCGGGGTGTCGGCCGGGTCGACGATGGTGTCACCGGTCTGCCGTTGCTTGAGCATGTGGAAGTTCTCGACCGCGATGGGCGTCGCGCCGCCCGAGCTCTCGCCGAACGGACCGGACCCGCCCATGCCGGGGCCGCCGTCGTAGTCCAGAGAGCACTCGGTCGCCGTCTCCTCGAGCCCATGGGCGAGCACGTTCGGGTCGCTGCCCTCCATGTGGGCGGTGGGGATGACGTAGCGCTCGTCGTACTTGGCGATGGCGAGCAGACGGTGCATATCCTCGATGTCCTCGGGGGTCATGCCGACCGAGTCCGGGATGGAGAGGTCGGGTTCGCGGCCGAGGTTGATGTCGCGCATGAACGAGCGCATCGCCGCGAGCCGCGCGAGCACGTCGCGCACCGGCTTGGGGTCGCCGGCCGTGAACAGCTCGGCCAGGTAGCCGATCGGGATCCGCAGCGCGTCGATGGCACCGAACAGGCTCCGGGCGCTCTCGCCGTCGTGGCCGGTCTCGGTGAGCCGGTCGACGACGGGGGACAGCGGCGGGATGTACCAGACCATCGGCATCGTGCGGTACTCCGGGTGCAGCGGCAGCGCCACCTCGAAGCGGTTGATCAGGGCCCACACGGGGCTCTTCTGCGCCGCGATCACCCAGTCCCGCGGGATGCCCGCCTCCTCAGCCGCACGCTGCACCTCAGGGTCGTCCGGGTCGAGCAGCACCGAGCGCTGCGCCATGTACAGCTCGTGCTCGTCCTCGACGGACGCGGCCTCCAGCACCCGGTCGGCGTCGTACAGCACGATCCCGATGTAGCGCAGGCGCCCGACGCAGGTCTCGGCGCAGACCGTCGGCAGGCCGACCTCCACGCGCGGGAAGCAGAACGTGCACTTCTCGGCCTTGCCGGTCTTGTGGTTGAAGTAGATCTTCTTGTAGGGGCAGCCGGTGACGCACATGCGCCAGCCCCGGCAGCGGTCCTGGTCGACCAGGACGATGCCGTCCTCCTCGCGCTTGTAGATCGCGCCGGACGGGCACGACGCGGCGCAGCTCGGGTTCAGGCAGTGCTCGCAGATGCGCGGCAGGTAGAACATGAACGTCTGCTCGAACTCCAGCTTCACCTGGTCGCCGAGCTTCTTGAGCACCGGGTCGTCGACCGTCAGCTGTGGGCTCCCGCCGAGGTCGTCGTCCCAGTTGGCCGACCACTGCACCTTCATGTCCTTGCCGCTGATGAGCGACTTCGGGCGGGCGACGGGGGTGTGCTGCTGGGACGGCGCGTTGGTGAGCGTCTCGTAGTCGTAGGTCCACGGCTCGTAGTAGTCGTCGATGCTCGGCATGAGCGGGTTGCTGAAGATGCTCAGCAGCTTCTTCACACGCCCGCCGGCGCGCAGCGACAGCCGGCCCTTCTTGAGCTGCCAGCCGCCCTTCCACCGCTCCTGGTCCTGGTAGGTGCGCGGGTAGCCCTGCCCCGGACGCGTCTCCACGTTGTTGAACCAGACGTACTCGACGCCGCTGCGGTTGGTCCACGCCTGCGTGCAGGTCACCGAGCAGGTGTGGCAGCCGATGCACTTGTCGAGATTCATGACCATCGCCATCTGAGCCATCACTCGCATCAGGCAGTCCTCCTCATCAGTAGGTGACCTTCTGGTCGCGGCGGCGGATCATGGTGACCTCGTCGCGCTGGTTGCCCGTGGGCCCGATGTAGTTGAAGGCGTAGCTGATCTGGGCGTATCCGCCGGCCAGGTGGGTGGGCTTCATGAGCAGCCGCGTCAGGGAGTTGTGGATACCGCCGCGCTTGCCGGAGGTCTCCGCGATCGGGACGTCGATCGTGCGCTCCTGTGCGTGATACATGTACACCGTCCCGTCCGGCATGCGGGAGCTGACGATGGCTCTCGCCACCACCACCCCGTTGCGGTTGACCGCCTCGATCCAGTCGTTGTCCGCGACGCCGACCTTGTCGGCGTCGGCGGGGCTCATCCAGATCGTCGGTCCGCCGCGGGACAACGACAGCATGAACAGGTTGTCCTGGTACTCCGAGTGGATCGACCACTTGCTGTGCGGGGTGAGGTAACGCACCGTGATGCCGAGCTCGCCCTGGTCGCCCAGGCGCGGCTCGCCGAACAGCTGGTGCATGTCCAGCGGCGGGCGGAAGACAGGCAGCTGCTCGCCGAGCTCGGCCATCCAGTCGTGCTCGACGAAGAAGTGCTGACGACCTGTCAGCGTGTGCCACGGCTTGGCCCGCTCGACGTTGATGACGAACGGCGAGTAGCGCCGGCCGCCGTGCTCGGACCCGCTCCACTCGGGCGACGTGATGACCGGCGTCGGGCGGGCCTGGGTGTCGGCAAAGCTGATCTGCTTGCCCTCGTTCTCGCGAGCCAGGTCGGCAAGCCGCGTGCCGGTCCGCTTCTCCAGCGTCTCGAACCCCTGCACCGCGAGGTGGCCGTTCGTCGTGCCGGACAGCGCCAGGATTGCCTCGCACATCGAGGTATCGGTGTCCAGCCGCGGCCGACCGTCGGCCACCCCGCCGCGGACGGTGCCGTTCTTATGGCGCAGGTGCTCCACCGGCTGCGACAGCTCGTAGGTGATGCCCTTCGTCGTCGCGCCGAGGCTGTCCGCGAGCGGGCCGAGAGCGCCCATCTTGGCGGCGATGGCGGTGTAGTCACGCTCGACCAGCGTGAGCTTCGGGAAGTTGACGCCCGGGATCGGGCGGGTGCCGTCGGCCTTCCAGTCCAGGACCTTGCCGTGCGGCAGCGACAGCTCGTCGGGGGTGTCGTGCGCGAGCGGCGATGCCACGAGGTCGGTGCGGGTGCCGAGGTGGGTCTTGGCCTGCTCGCTGAACGTCTTGGCCAGCGTCTGGAAGATGTCGAAGTCGGTGCGCGTCTGCCACGGCGGTGAGATCGCCGGGGTGAAGGCGTTGACGAACGGGTGCATGTCCGTGGTGTTGAGGTCGTGCTTCTCGTACCAGGTCGCGGCCGGCAGCACGACGTCGGCGAACAGCGTCGTCGACGTCATCCGGAAGTCCAACGCCAGCAGCAGGTCGAGCTTGCCCTCGGGAGCCTCGTCGTGCCAGGTGATGTCGCGCGACCGGCTGGCGGGCGGTGGCTCCTCGGCGCGCAGCGAGTTGTCGGCGCCGAGCAGGTGCTTGAGGAAGTACTCGTTGCCCTTGCCGGAGGAGCCCAGCAGGTTGGCCCGCCAGACGGTGAGCACGCGAGGGAAGTTCTCGGGCGCGTCCGGGTCCTCGCCGGCGAATCTCAGCCGCCCGGCCTCGATCTCGTCGGCGACGAAGTCGCCCGGCTTCTGGCCGCTGCGCCCGATCGCGTCACCGAGGTCGAGCGGGTTCCAGTTGAAGGTCGGGTAGGACGGCATCCACCCGAGCCGCGCGGACTGCGCGAGCACGTCGGCAGTTGTCATGCCCGTGAAGCGTCCCTCGCCGGTAGGCGACGAGAAGACGTCGGCGGCGAAGGAGTCGTAGCGGTACTGCCCGGTGGCCAGGTACCAGTAGGCCGTGCCGATCATCTGCCGCGGCGGGCGCGACCAGTCCGCCGACATGGCCAGGTGCGAGTGGCCGGTGATGGGACGGACCTTCTCCTGCCCGACGTAATGCGCCCAGCCGCCGCCGTTCTTGCCCTGGCAGCCGGTGATCGTCGTGAGCATGAGGAAGGCGCGGTAGATCGTGTCGGAGTGGAAGTAGTGGTTCGTACCCGCACCCATGATGATCATCGAGCGGCCACCGGAGTCGAGCGCGTTCTGCGCGAACTCCCGCCCGATGCGCTCGGCCTTGTCTGCCGGCACGCCGGTCAGCTCGGCCTGCCAGGCCGGCGTGCACGGGGTGCTCGGGTCGTCGTAGCCGGTCGGCCACTGCCCGGGCAGCCCGTCCCGCCCGACGCCGTACGTCGCGAGCAGCAGGTCGAACACGGTCGTGACGAGGTGCCCCGCCACGGTGCGGGTCGGCACGCCGCGCACGACCACCGAGCCGGTCCCGTCGGGCGAGTCGAAGCGCGGCAGCGCGACCTCGCTGGAGGTGCCCTCGCCGAGTGCCGTGAGCAGCGGGTCGACATCGCCGAGCTCGAGGTTCCACCTGCCGGCGCCCTGCTCCCCGAAGCGGAAGCCGAGCGAGCCGTTCGGCACGACCGGCTCACCGGCGCCGTCCAGGAGCACCGTCTTGAACTCGCTGTGCTCGTCGGTCTCGCCGAGGTCGGACGCGGTGAGGAAGCGGCCCGGTACGACGCGGCCGTCCCGCTCGTCGAGGGTGACGAGGAACGGCAGGTCGGTGAAGCGCTTGACGTAGTCCTCGAACTGCGGCGTCTGCTTCTGGACGAAGAACTCCTTAAGCACCACATGGCCCATCGCCATGGCGAGCGCGCCGTCGCTGCCGGGTGACGGGGCCAGCCACTCGTCGGCGAACTTCGTGGCGTCGGAGTAGTCCGGGGAGCAGACGACGACCTTCTGCCCGCGGTAGCGCGCCTCGGTCATCCAGTGCGCGTCCGGCGTGCGCGTGACCGGCACGTTGGAGCCCCACAGGATCAGGTAGGACGCGTCCCACCAGTCGCCG
>JBBSLB010000051.1:0-13570 GCA_038255675.1 Mycobacteriales bacterium | reverse complement strand
TGAAGGCATCGTCCCCGGCGGCCGCGGTGACGGCTGCCTGCTGGTCCTGCGACGCCGGGCCAGCGTCGGGGATCTTGGGCGTGACCTGCTGGCTGCGGTCCTCCTCGATCGTGGCGATGTCGAAGGTCGGCAGCAGGTGCACCGTCGTCAGGCCCGCCTCGGCGAGCTCACGCAGGTGCGTCATGCCGTTCGAATCGGACTGCGTGAACGCCTTGTACGTGCCGCGCAGATCCTCCCTGACGGTTTCGTCGCTGATCGAGAAGTCCCGGACGTGCAGCTCGTAGAGGTCGATCTCCTCCGGGGTGGCCGGGGCCTGAGTGCCGACCGACGACCAGCCCTCGGGCTGCAGGTCTGCGTCAGCCAACGACACGATCTGCGACTTCATGGAGTTGGTCGACAGGCTGAGGGAGTACGGGTCGGTGACGACGTTGCGCTGCACCGCCCCGGCCGAGGGCACGTAGACCTCCACCTCGAACAGGTAGTACTGGCGGTCCCAGCCGGCATCGCCGGTGATCGACCAGACACCCGAGGCCGCGTTGCGCTCCATCGGAGCCGTCGTCCCCGGCGCGGGGGCCGAGGGGTCGTCGAACCGGTGCAGAGCGACGGACCGGGCGGTCGGGGCCCACAGCCGCACCGTCGGGACGTCGCCGTCCCAGCTGACGCCCAGCTCGACGTCACGGGCGGCGTCGGCGTGCAGGTCGTCGAGCACACCCGGGATCTGCACCCCGGTGGCACCTGTGCGCGTGTCACCGCGGGACGAGGACACCGCGAGGGCGCCCTTCAGCACGGCAGCCACGTCGACGCCGTCCGGCACACCGAGCGCGGCGTAGCCGGCGAGGTGCGGGTATTGCGAGGCCAGCTCGGCCGGCAGGTCCGCGGACAGGAACTCCAGCTCGACGGACTCACCCCCGTCGACGCCGCCCGGCACGAGCTCGAGCCCGCCGTCGGCCGCCGTGTGCAGGGAGTAGGTCGCGTCGGCGTCGTCGACATCCCAGGCGATGACGTCCTCGGTCAGCCATTGCGCCTCGCTGGTGGAGAGGTCACCGGGCTCTGAGCTCCCGCCCTGGATCGGCAGCAGGTACTTCTCCCGGCCGGAGATGATCCAGACCTCGTGGCCGATGGTCACCAGGTCGAGCGACTGGTCCGCAGGCAGGTCCTTGGCGTCGCCCCGGTGCAGGATGTAGCTCAGCGACGTCGCGCCGTCGACGAGGTCGACCTCGAAGACCTGCCCGAACCGGTCGGTCCGGACCGGCTTCTCCGCGTCCGCCCACGCCAGGGGCGGCGTGGCCGAGCCCGTCCAGGTGTGCAGGCCCCAGTAGTCGGCGAAGTTCGTCGAGGAGTAGTCCCCGTAGTCCCCGTCCGGGCGGGTGTAGTGCAGGACGGCGAGGTCGAGCGCGTCGGCGCGGGACTCGTAGACCGTCGCGTCGCCGGAGACGACCCAGGTGGAGGCCTGCTCGGCGGGCACCAGCGTGAGGTCCGCAGCGGGGTCCTTGACATCCCCGCCCGGGGCGGTGGGGTTGTGGACGATGTAGTTGAACGCCGCGGCCGCGTCGTCGATCGGGACGTTCCAGTAGGCGCCGAACGCGTCGACACCGTCCGGCGGGCGCGGGACGCCGTAGTCGGGGGTGGCCACCCCCTCGGCCAGGGCGTCGCCCCACAGGTGCAGGCCCCAGCCGTCGTAGTTCCCGTCAGGGCGCGTGTAGTGCACCGAGACGAAGCCCTGCGCGGCGGCCTGGCTGGTGTACATCACGCCGTCGTCAGGTCGGATCCACACCTCGGGGGTGACCGAGGGGTCGATGATCCGGTCGGCGGTGGTGCCGACCTTCTCGCCGGTGGCGGTGTCCACGACGATGACGCCGACGTCCTGGTTGGCGCCGTCGGTGGTGTCGAGCTCGATGTAGCGGAACGGGCCGTAGTCGTCCTCGCCGTTCCAGGTCAGGTTGCCGGGGTAGGCGTCACCACGAGCCGCGGTTTCCGCGGCCGAGATGTCGAAGAACTCCCACAGGCGCAGGCCGTCCACGGCCGGGCCCGCCACGTTCTCGGTCGACGGGTAGTGGACGACGAGGTAGTCCTGCAGCCCGCCGACGGGCGGGGCCGGCGGCACCGGCTCCTCGCCGACGGTCACGACCGCGCTCTGCGCACCGGCCTTGTTCCCGGCCAGGTCGTCGACGACCGCGGCCACCTCGACGGTGGAACCCGCCGCGAGCTCCTCGGTGTCGATGCTCACCCGGTAGGGGGCGTTGTCGTCGGTGCCCGCGTAGGTCCACGCACCGCCGTCGATCCGGCTGACGAAGCTGACCTCGGCGTACAGCGAGCGGTCCAGCGTGGCCTCGAAGACCTGCGCCTCGCGCGTCTGACCGTCGATGGCGTCGGCTCCGTCAAAGTTGATCATCTCGGTGGGCCGGACGGTGACGCCGGGGGCGGCGTCGCTGACCTTCAGCGGGGTGGAGGCGACGTACACCGCCGAGCCCAGGGCGGGCACGGTGACCGTGACCGAGCCGGCGCCGTCCGTCGTCAGCGGGGTGGCCCCGCCCGTGGACCACAGCGGGGTGAAGGTTGCACCAGGGGTGCCGGTGGCGAAGGTCGCCGAGCTGGGGGCCTCGGCGTTGTTGCTGAGCACGAGGTACTCCCGGCGCTCCGCGCGGTCGACGCGGGAGAAGGCGAGGACGCCGGCCCCGTCGGCGGCGTAGCGCTGCAGCTGCGCGCCGGAGCGGAGGGCGACGTGTGCCTTCTTGACGGCGGCCAGCTCGGCCAGCGTCGTGTACATCGGGTGACCGGTGTCGAAGTTGGCCTGGGCGTGGGTGGCATCGGTACCGATGAGGTCGTCGTCGGCGTAGATCGGGGTCTGGCTGGCGTCGAGGTCCTGGCGGGCCGCCTTGTCGCCGCCGGAGCCGGTGAAGCCCTGCTCGTCACCGGAGTAGACGACCGGCATGCCGCGGCTGAAGTACATGAGGGAGTGCGCGAGCCGGTCGCGGGCGAGCATCTCGGCGTCCGTCGCACCCGGATTGCCCTGGGCGATGAACGTGCCGATGCGGCCCATGTCGTGGTTGCCGAGGAACGTCGGCAGGCTGTACGCGTTGGAGTTGTCGTCGATGTAGTAGTCGTCGGCGGCGAAGAAGTCGCGCATGCCCACCGCACTCGTGCTCCGGGCGGCGAAGCTCGTCGCGGCGTCCTGAAAGCCGAAGTCGAGGACCGACTGGACCTTGCCCTTGGTCGTGAACATCGACAGCAGCTGCTCGTTGGCGCTGAACACCTCGCCGAACATGAAGAAGTCCGGGTTGGCGGGTCGGGTGTCGGTGGCCGTATTGGCGTACGTCTCGATCGCCGGGGCCCACTGCTGCCAGAACTCGACGTTGACGTGCTTCATGGTGTCGATCCGGAAGCCGTCGACGCCGAGGTCGACCCACGGCTTGAAGATCTCGATCATCCCCTCGACGACCTCGGGACGCTCCGTGAAGAGGTCGTCGAGGCCGAAGAAGTCGCCGTAGACGGAGTTCTCGCCGGCGAAGGTCGAGTCACCCCGGTTGTGGTACATCGTCGGGTCGTTGAGCCAGTCCGGGGTCTTGACCAGCGCCCCCTCGGGGACGACCGGCGTGTAGGGGAAACTCGTCGCAGCATCCAGCTCGGGGAAGGTGCCGGTGCCCGCGTAGTCGCGGTCGTCGAACTCCACGCCATCGGCGTCCTGGTACGGCTCCGACGCCTTCGCGATGTAGTCGTAGACGCCCTCCTGGTACTTGACGACGTCGGCGGTGTGGTTGGTGATGATGTCGAAGAACACCTTGATGTCGCGGGAGTGCGCCTCGGCGATGAGGGCCTCGAGCTCGGCGTTCGTGCCGAAGTGCGGGTCGATCTGGGTGTAGTCGACCGTCCAGTACCCGTGGTACCCGGCGGACGTCTCGCCGGCGCCGTCGCCCTGGACCGGCTGGTTCTTGAACACCGGCGCCATCCAGATGGCGGTGACGCCCATGCCGTCGAGGTAGTCCATCTTGTCCAGCAGGCCGGCCAGATCCCCGCCGTGGAAGAAGCCCTCGTCCGCCCGGTCGTAGCCGGTCTCGAGCGGGCCGCCCGTCAGGCCGCCCTCGTTGTTGGTCGGGTCGGCGTCGTGGAAGCGGTCCGGCAGGACGAAGTAGAAGACCTCGTCGGTGAGGTCCTCGCGCAGGCTCGGGCGGGCGAGGTCCAGGATGGCGGGGTCGAGGCCGCCGGTGTCGCCCGTGTCGGCCGCGACCGCGCTCACAGAGTGGGTGGACTGGACGTAGGTGAAGGTCACCATGCCGTCCGCGGGCAGGGTGATCGAGGCGTTGCCGCCCCCGACGCCGTAGGACTCGGTCCAGGCGCCGTTCATGGCGGCCTTGAACTCCCACGCCCCGGCGGGCAGCTCCGCCGTCCCGGTCCAGGTGCCGTCGGCGTCGGCATCGCTCAGACGGGGCACGTTGCACTCCGGTTGCCAGTCGCCCGGGCAGCCGAGCTCGGACTGGAAGTCGCCGGCCATGGTGACCGACGTCGGCGGTTCAGTGTCGCCGGCCAGGGCGGGTGCGGCCCCGACCAGGGTGGCTGTCAACGACACGGCCGCCGCCACGGCGACGAGCAGGCGGGTACGCGGCAGGTGGAACGCCATGTGGTCACTCCGGAACAAAGAGGCGCATGAAGGGGGGTGGCGCCAACCTAGGGGCCAGACGGCCCAATCGGTACTACTCCGTGTGGCGCAGGTCCCAGCGGGCCGGCTGCCTCGGCCCACCGGGTACGGCGCCCTCGCTCGTCGACGCAGAGCGCCAGACCAGCACGGCGGCCCCGACGGCCAGCAGCGTCGGCAGCCCGTAGAGCGGTGGGCGGATGACGTTGCGCCCGCTCGGCCACACCAGCAGGCAGAGCACGACGCACATCGCCGCCACCGCTGCGGACAGCCGCGGGCCCGCCGCGGCGGCCAGCGGCAGGACGCCCCACAGGACGTACCAGGGCTGCACGACCGGAAGGAGCAGGGCCACGGCCAGCAGCGCCAGGCCGGCCGCCCGGGCCGGGCCGAGTGCGGGCGTGCGCCACAGCAGCGCCGCGAGGATCCCCACGGCCAGCAGTGCGCCCAGCGCGAGGACGACGTCGCGGGTGGCGTCGCCACCGGGCAGCAGGGTCCCGAGACCGGTGGTCACCGAGAACAGCGACAGCCGGGCCCGGCCGGCGTCGAGCGTGGTGAGCCAGCCCCAGCCCAGGCCGGTGCCGACCGAGACGACGACCGCGGTGGCCGCTGCCACGGCCCCCGTCACGGCGGCCGCCCGGAACCGCGCTGGCCAGTCCGGCCGCGCCATCACCAGAAAGCCCAGAACGGCAAGCACCGGCAGCTTGACCAGCGCCCCGAGCGTGACCAGCACCGCCGCCAGCGGGAGCGAGGTGGCGGCCAGCCCGGCGACCGCGAGCCCGAGCATGAGCGCCTCGTTGTGGGCGCCGGCGACCAGGTGCAGCAGCACGAGCGGGTTGGCGACGCCCAGCCAGAGCGCCCGCTCTCCGCCGAGCCGGAGCAGGCCCCAGCCCGCGAGGAGCAGCCCGAGGACGGCCAGCAGCCGCATCCCGGCGACCGCCCCGAGCAGCGAGTCGCCGGTGACCCGCACGACGAGCGAGGCCAGCGCCAGCCACAGCGGACCGTACGGCGACGGGACGTCACGCCACACGTCGTCCACGCCGTCGGCCAGCGGTCCGGGCAGCGCCGCGGGCCCGACGTCGTACGGGTCCAGGCCCTCGACGGCCAGCGCGGCCTGACCGGCGTAGGCGTAGACGTCGCGGCTGAACAGCGGCGGGGCGAGCAGCAGCGGCGCCCCCCACAGCAGCGCGGCCTGCAGGGCGTGCGAGCGCAGCCACCACCAGGACCCGCAGAGCAGCAGGACGCCGAGCACGACGAGCGGGGTGCCGGGCCCGCGGCCCTCCCAGCCGGGCGGCAGCGCACCCGATCCCCAGCCGCCGACGGCGACCAGCGCGCTGCCGAGGGTGCCGGCCGCGAGCAGCCGGCGGGGGGTCATGCCCCGAACGCTACTGAGCGAACGGGGAGGGGGCGGCCAGGCGCATCGCGCGCGAGCGGTAGCTCTTGTCCTTGCCGAGGATCCGCTCGGCGGCGAGTCGGCCGGAGATGAGCACCATCGGCACCCCGACGCCTGGCTGGGTCCCGGAGCCGGCGAAGACGACGCCCTCGACCTTGCTCGGCAGGTTGCCGGGGCGGAAGGGCCCGGTCTGGAAGAACGAGTGCGCGGCGGCGAACGGCGCGCCGGCCTCCATGCCGCGGCGCTGCCAGTCGGCGGGTGTGGTGATGTCCTCGACCTCGATGCTGTCGCCGAAGCCGACGTAGCCCATCGCCTCCAGCCGGGCCACGGCCTCCTCGCGGTAGCGCGGACCGACGACGTCCCAGTCGATCCCGGCCGTGGTGTTCGGCGTCGGCAGGAGCACGTAGTAGATGTGCTTGCCGTCCGGCGCGAGCGACGGGTCGCTGCGGCTCGGGTTGGTGACCAGGATCGACGGGTCGCTCATGAGCGTCTTGTGGCCGATGAGCTCGTCGAAGATGCCGCGCCACGACGTGCCGAAGTGGATGTTGTGGTGGGCGATCTTCGAGTAGGGCTGCGTCGAGCCGGCGAGCATCAGGAAGCAGGAGGGGGAGTAGTCCAGCGACTTCACCCGCCGCGGCGTGACCTCCGGCGGCAGCAGCTCGCGGTAGGCGACCGGCAGGTCGGGGTTGAGCACGACGACGTCGGCCGGGATCCGCTCGCCGTCCTCGGTCTCGACACCGACCGCGCGGCCGTGCTCGACGAGCACCCGCTTCACGCTGGTGCCGTAGCGCAGGTCGACGCCGTGCTTCTCGGCCGCGCCCGCGAGCGCCCGGGGTACGGCGTGCATCCCGCCCTTGGGGAAGAACACCCCCGCCACCGAGTCCATGTAGGCGATGACGGCGTAGATGGCCAGCGCGTCGTACGGGGACAGCCCGGCGTACATCGACTGGAAGGACAGGACGCGCTGGGTGCGCGGGTCCTTGAGGTAGCTGTTGACCTTCGGCGCGAGCTTGCCGAAGCCGCCGATCGCGGCCAGGCGCGCAAGGTTGGGCGTCATCAGGTCGAAGGGCGAGTCGATGTTGCGGTCGATGAAGTCCTGCATCTCGTAGCGGTAGAGCTTGGAGACGAAGTCGACGTACTCCAGGTAGCCCTTGGCCTCGGCCGGTCCGCAGACCCGCTCGACCTCGTCGGCCATCGCCCCGCTGTCGGCCTTCACGTCGAGGGTCGAGCCGTCGGGGTAGTAGGCGCGGTAGAGAGGGTCCACTGGCTCGAGCTCCAGCCAGTCCTCGAGCTTCTCGCCGACGCAGTCCAGCGCGTCGGCGATGAGGTCAGGCATCGTCAGGACCGTCGGGCCGGTGTCGAAGCGGTACGTCCCGTCACCCGTGGGAGAGGCCACCTCGAGCAGGCCGTTGCGCCCGCCGGGGATCGGCTCGCGCTCGAGGATCGTGACCTCGCGGCCCGCTCCGGTCAGCCGCAGGGCGGCGGACAGGCCGGCGAGGCCCGCCCCGACGATGACGACGCGGTCAGTCCTGCCGGAGACGGTTTTCACGTCGCTGATCGTAGGTCCGGAAGGACGTCCCTGCCGTCCGGCGCCCGTCGCTGAAGATCTTCGGAGGATCCACAGGCGCCCGCTACTGGGGAAGTCCCGAAGATCTTGCTCGACGGTCGAAGGCCCGGCTGCGGGACTAGCCCGGCGTGCACCTGGGTTGCACGTGCCATGAAGATCGGGATCATCGGAGCAGGCAACATCGGCGGCAACCTCACCCGGCGGCTGACCGCCCTGGGCCACGACGTCGCGGTGGCGAACTCGCGCGGGCCGCAGACCCTCACGGACCTCGTCGCCGAGACCGGGGCGAGGGCCGTGCCCGTGGAGCAGGCCGCGGACGGCGCGGAGGTCGTCATCGTCACGGTCCCGCAGAAGCGGGTGCCCGACCTGCCGGCGGGCGTCCTCGACCAGGTCGCCGACGGCGCGGTCGTCGTCGACACCGGCAACTACTACCCGCAGCAGCGCGACGGCCGGATCGACGCGATCGAGGACGGGACGACCGAGAGCCGCTGGGTGTCCGACCAGCTCGGGGTGCCGGTGATCAAGGCGTTCAACGGCATCTACGCCGCGCACCTGCTCAGCCACGGCCGCCCGCCCGGTGACCCGGAGCGGATCGCGCTGCCCGTCGCCGGAGACGACGACGAGGCCAAGGACGTGGTGATCGCGCTGCTCGACGAGCTTGGCTTCGACGGGGTCGACGCCGGCTCGCTCGACGACTCCTGGCGCCAGCAGCCGGGCACGCCGGGCTACGGCGCGGACCTCTCCGTCGTCGGAGTGAGAGACGCGCTCGCCCAGGCCGACCCGGGCCGCGCCGCGGAGTGGCGAGCGACCAGCTAGACCAGCGTCAGCACCTCGGCGCCGGCGTCGGTGACGAGCAGCGTGTGCTCGAACTGCGCCGTGCGCGAGCGGTCGGCCGTGACGGCGGTCCAGCCGTCCTCCCACATCTCGTGGTGCCAGTCGCCGATCGAGATCATCGGCTCGATCGTGAAGGTCATCCCTGCCACGATGTCGCCGCGGGCGGCCGGGTTGTCGTAGTGGAAGACCTGCGGGTCGCTGTGGAAGCTGCGCCCGACGCCGTGGCCGACGAAGGCCCGGATCACGCCGTACCCCTCGCCCTCGGCGTAGGCCTGGATGGCCTTGCCGATGTCGCGGATCTTGCCTCCTGGCCGCACGGCGGCGATCCCGACCTCGAGGCTCGTACGGGTGACGTCCACGAGCCGGCGCGAGGCATCGTCGACCTCGCCGACCAGGAACGTCGCGTTGGTGTCGCCGTGCACCCCGTCGAGGAAGATGGTGACGTCGCAGTTCACGATGTCGCCGTCCTTGAGCACGGTGGAGTCCGGGATGCCGTGGCAGATGACCTCGTTGACGCTGGTGCACAGCGACTTGGGGAACGGCATGACCGAGCCGCCGTAGCCCAACGGGGAGGGGTAGCCGCCGCGGCGCAGGCAGCCCTCGTGTGCGATGCGGTCGAGCTCGTCGGTGGTGACGCCCGGCCGGATCGCCGCGCCGACCTCCTGCAGCACCTCGGCGGCGGCCTTGCAGGCCACCCGCATGAGGGCGATCGTCTCGGCGTCCTTGGGCCGGCCGCTGTCGCGGTGCTTCGGGCGGCCGTGCTTGTCGAGCGCGTAGTCGGGTCGCGGGATGTGCGCCGGCACCTCACGCCGCGGCGACTGACGACCGGGCCGTACGAACATCGCCGCTCGGAGCTCAGCCTGCTCGCGCTCGGCCTGCGCGCGGACCGCGCGCTCGGGGTCGAGGTCAGCCAGCCGATGGCAGCGCTTGTACTTGCGGCCACTGCCGCACCAGCACGGGTCGTTGTTCGCCAGGGTGGCGTGGGCCGGGGTCGTCACGCTCCCAGGCTACGTGCGGCTACAGCGTCCGGCAGGTCACGGCCGTCGCGAGCTGCTCGAGGACGACGCGCGCGTCCTCGGCCACCGGGGCGGCCTCCAGCGCGGTGAGGGCGTCGTCCATGAGCTCGGCGATGAGCGCCTCGATGCGGGTGATCGCGCCGGTCTCGGTGAGCACGCCGCGCAGCACCTCCACACCGTCCGAGGACAGGTGCGGGTCGCCCAGGTGGCGGCGGACCGCTGCGGCCTGCGCGGGGGTCGCGGTCTCGAGCGCCATGGCGACCAGCGCGGTGCGCTTGCCCTCACGCAGGTCGTCGCCGGCCGGCTTGCCGGTCACGGACGGGTCGCCGAAGACGCCGAGCACGTCGTCGCGCAGCTGGAAGGCCTCGCCGAGCGGCAGCCCGTAGCCGGAGTAGCCGTCGAGGACCTCCTGCTCGGCCCCGGCGAGCGCCGCCCCGAGGTGGAGCGGCTTCTCGATCGTGTACTTGGCGCTCTTGTAGCGGGCCACCCGCAGCGCGCGCTCGACCGAGCCGCCGCCGCGGGCCTGCTCGAGCAGGTCGAGGTACTGGCCGCCCATGAGCTCGGTGCGCATGTCGTCGTAGACCCGGCAGCCGGCGAGCAGCCGCTCGGGCGGCAGGCCGCAGCGGCTGAGCATCTCGTCGGACCAGGACAGCGCCAGGTCGCCCAGCAGCACCGCCGCGCCCATGCCGAAGGACTCGGGGTCCCCGGTCCACGACTCGGTGCGGTGCAGGCTGGCGAAGCGGCGGTGCACGGCCGGCTGCCCGCGGCGGGTGTCGGAGCCGTCCATGACGTCGTCGTGGATGAGCGCGCAGGCCTGGAACAGCTCGAGGGCGGCCGCCGCCTCCACGATCTGCTCGCCGTCCTCGCCCCCGGCGCCGCGGTAGCCCCAGTAGGCAAAGGCAGGACGCAGCCGCTTGCCGCCGGCCATCAGGTCGGTCAGCGCGTCGGTGAGCGGGCTGAGCTCCTCGGAGATGTGGTCGAGCAGCGGCAGCTGACCGGCCACGAAGGCGTTGAGCGCCTTCTGCACGCGCTGCCGGAGGTCGGCAGCGTCGGGCGGGCCCGGAGCAGGGGCGGTGTCCATGCCCGCGGAGGGTACGGCCTTGCCAGCGGCCTGGGCACCCCGCCGCTAACCTGGGGGCGTGTCCGAGCAGACGATCCGCCAGATGCTCGCGACCGGGCGGCGGCTGTTCTCGTTCGAGTTCTTCCCGGCCAAGACCGACGAGGGCGAGCGCCAGCTCTGGCAGGCGCTGCGCGAGCTGGAGCCGCTCAAGCCCGACTTCGTCTCCATCACCTACGGCGCCGGCGGCTCTACCCGCGACCGGACCATCGCGATGACCGAGCGCATCGCCACCGAGACCACCTTCACCCCGCTGGCCCACCTGACGGCCGTCGACCACTCGATCGCCGACCTGCGCCGGATCGTCGGCTCGCTCGCCGCCGCGGGCGTCCGGAACGTGCTGGCGCTGCGCGGCGACCCGCCTGGCGACCCGATGGGCGAGTGGCGCAAGCACGAGCAGGGCCTGGAGTACGCCGAGGAGCTGGTCCGGCTCGTACGCGGCGCCGGTGCCTTCTGCGTCGGGGTGGCCGCCTTCCCGGAGAAGCACCCGCGCTCGGCCGACCTCGACAGCGACGTGGACCACTTCGTGCTGAAGTGCCGGGCGGGAGCGGAGTTTGCCATCACCCAGTTCTTCTTCCGGGCCGAGGACTACCTGCGGCTGCGCGACCGGGTTGCGGCGGCCGGCTGCGACGTGCCGATCATCCCGGGGATCATGCCGGTGACCAACGTCCGCTCCATCGAGCGGATGGCCCAGCTCTCCAACGCGGCGTTTCCCGCCGAGCTGGCCGACCGGCTGCACGCCGTCCAGGACGACCCCGCCGCGGTGCGCGAGATCGGCGTGGAGGTCGCGACCGAGCTGTCTCAGCGGCTGCTCGACGAGGGTGCCCCCGGGCTGCACTTCATCACCCTCAACCGCTCGACCGCGACCCGGGACATCTGGGGCCGGCTGGGCCTGTCCGTCGCTCCGTGAGGCTCAGCCAGCGGGTGCGCACCTCGGCCGCGCCGAGCCAGGTCTGGGAGGTCCTGGGCCAGCCGGCCCGCTGGCCGGAGTTCGAGCTGGTGCTGAAGCGGGTGCGCGGCGGCGACGGCCCGGTCGCCACCGGCCAGATGCTCATGGGCGTGAGCCGGTTCGCGTCCCTGGCCGTCCCCATCGACGTGCTCGAGGCGGTCCCCGGCTCCCGGCTGGTGCTGCGGGTCCACGCGGCGCCCGGCGTCGTCGAGCGGCTCGCCTTCGAGATCGTGCCGCTGGCGCGCGGCGGCAGTGACATCAGCGTGAGCGTGATCGTCGAGGGGTTGTTCGCGCGCGCCGCCGTCCTGCCGCTGTGGCTGGGCAGCGCGATCACGACCCGGGTGCTCGGCGTGCGGGTCGAGCGGCTGGCCCAGGCAGCGCGGAGCGCGGCGTGAGCGGCATCATCGTCCTCGCCATCGCGGGGGTGCTGCTGGTCGTTCTGGCGCTGGTGACAGCGCGCCGACCGCAGCACGAGATTCCCTCGCGTGAAGGGTACTTCGACGAGTGGTCGGTCCTGCACGGCGGCTACGACCCGCGAACCGGCAACCCGTGGCTGCGCGGCTGGCTGACGATGGTCTACGCCATCGCCCGGCCGCTGGCGCGCCGCGGCGTGCAGCCGGACGTGCTGACGATCAGTGCGATCTGGCTGGCCGGGGCGGTGTTCGTCCCCGCCGAGATCGGCGGCCGCTGGGCGATGCTCGCCGGCTGGGTGCTGGTGCTGAGCGGGCTGTTCGACACCCTCGACGGCTGCGTTGCGGTGCTCGAGAAGCGGACCACCCGGTGGGGATACGTCCTGGACTCCGCCGTCGACCGGATCAACGACGTCATCTACCTGGCTGCCGTCGTCTCGGTGGGCGCGCCGCTGGAGCTGGCGATCGCCTGCGGCTTCGGCTTCTTCTTCATGGAGTACGTCCGGGCCCGCGCCGGCAACGCCGGCGGCGATGAGGTCGGCCGCATCACCCTGGCGGAGCGGCCGCAGCGGGTCATCTTCCTGTCGGCCTCGATCCACTTCGGCGGCGTCTTCCTCGCCCAGCGCGACCTGGTCGCCACCACCGGGATGGCTGTGCTCACCGCGATGACCGCGTTCGCGATCGGCCAGCTGCTGGTGACCGTCCGCCGCCAGCTGCTCGCCCTGCCCGCGCCTGTGCACGCCACCGAGCCCGTCACCGCTGTCAAGGAGTCCTGATGCGCGTCCTGCTGACCGGAGCACACGGCAAGGTCGGTCGGGCCGCGTCGACGGCGCTGCTCGCCGCCGGCCACCACGTGACCGGTGTCGATCTTGCCGCGCCGGTCTTCGAGCGCGACCTGTCGGGGCAGGCGCACTACCTGCGTGCCGACCTCACCGACGCGGGCGCGGCCTACGCCGTCGTGCGTGGCCACGACGCCGTGGTGCACGCGGCGGCGATCCCGGACCCGCTGCACGACGTGCCGCACGAGGTCTTCGGCAACAACCTCATGTCGACGTTCAACGTGCTCGAGGCGGCGGTCCGCTGGGGCGTGCGCCGCTTCGTGAACATCTCCTCCGAGACGGTCCCGGGCTTCTTCTTCCCGGAGCGGCCGCTGCTGCCGGCCTACGTGCCGGTGGACGAGGACCACCCGGTGCTGCCCCAGGACCCGTACGCCCTGGCCAAGCACTTCGGCGAGCAGCTGATGGACGCCGCGGTCCGGCGCTCGGACCTGCGCTGCACGACGATCCGACCGAGCTGGGTGCAGAACGCCGACAACTACGCCCGCAACCTCGGTCCGATGCTGCGCGACAGGTCCGAGCTCTCGGCCAGCCTGTGGTCCTACATCGACGCGGAGGACCTTGCCGACGCGATCGTCCTGGCGGTCCAGACCGAGCTGCCGGGCCACGAGGTCTTCTACATCGCCTCGCCGGACAACGTCGGCGGTCGCGACCTGGCGGCCGCCGTGCGCGAGCACTACGGCGAGGCGATCGAGGTGCGTGAGCTGTCACGGCCGGACGCCTCGGGCATCTCCAGCGCCAAGGCCGAGCGGCTGCTCGGCTACCGGCCGACGCGGTCGTGGCGCGACCACCTCGGCGAGCGGGGCGAGCCGCTGCGCTAG
>JBBSLB010000050.1:0-13971 GCA_038255675.1 Mycobacteriales bacterium | reverse complement strand
CCGGACCCCGACGACCTCAACCACCTCGACCAGCTCCAGCTCACCCCACCCAACAACGACAACCGACCCGTCCTACCACCCAGCGAGAAAGACCACACCGACTGGACCTGGCTCGACGGCAGCGACCTTCCCCCCTTCTGACGAAGCGCGACCGGTGGGCGACGGATCATCGATGGCTGTACGGCCCCCAGCGGGGGTCGGCGATCTGGCGGTCGTGGCCGGTCCCGCGCAGCGGCCAGGCCAGGGCCGCACCGATCGCGAAGCCGATGACGTGGGCGAGGTACGCGGTCTCGGTGGCCTCGGACAGCCCGGCACCGCGCGTGTAGAAGTACTGCAGGACGAACCAGCTCCCGAGCACCAGCCACGCGGGCAGCCGCACCGGCAAGAAGAACAAGAAGGTCAGCAGCGACCACACCCGTGCCCGCGGGAACAGCACCAGGTAGGCGCCGAGCACCCCGGCGATCGCGCCCGAGGCACCGACCAGCGGCTGGTCCGAGCCGCTGAAGAACAGCGAGAAGCCGTACGTCGCTGCATATCCGCAGCCGAGGTAGAACGCCAGGAAGCGCACCCGGCCGAGCCGGTCCTCGACGTTGTTGCCGAAGACGTAGAGGAAGAGCAGGTTGCCGAGCAGGTGCGCCCACCCACCGTGCAGGAACATCGCGAACAGCACCGACAGCGCCGGTGACTTCTCGTACGGCGGCGGCGACTGCGTCACGCAGCCGACCTCGCCCTCCGGCGAGGTCCCCACCGCGCCCGTCGCGACGGCGTCCGCGGGGTCGTTGCTGACGACCTCCGACGGCTTGGCGGCGTACTCATCGAGGTAGGCGAGCTGGTTGCACAGCGACGCCGTGCTGCCGCCGCCCATGAGCGGCGCTGCCGCGATCGGGCTGAGCACGAAGGCAAGCACGTTCGCGAGCAGGAGCAGCCGGGTCACCCAGGGCGTGCGGTGCGTGGGGTTGACGTCGTGGACGGGCAGCACCACGCGACTCTCCTGGGGCGAGGGGCGAGGGGCGAGGGGCGAGGTGGCGAGGTCTAGGGGGTCAGGACGATCTTGCCGACCACGTCCCCCGCCACCAGTCGAGCAAAGCCCCGGGCGGCGTCGGCGAGCGGCACGACCTCGTCGACCTGCGGCCGCAGGCCGGTCGCGGCCAGCAGGCTCAGCAGCCCGGCGAGCTCGTCGCGGGTGCCCATCGTGGAGCCGATCACCTTGAGCTGCAGGAAGAACAGCCGGTTGAGGTCGGCGCTCGGGTCGGCGCCGGTGGTGGCGCCGGAGACGACGAGCGTGCCGCCCGGGCGCAGGCTCTTCATGGAGTGCGACCAGGTGGCCTTGCCGACCGTCTCGAGGACGGCGTCGGCGCGAGCGGGCATGCGTGCCCCGGGCTCGAAGACCTCGTGGGCGCCGAGCTCGAGCGCCCGAGCGCGCTTGGCCTCGTCGCGGCCTGTCACCCAGACCACCAGGCCGGCGGCGCGGGCCAGCGCGATCGCGGCAGTGGAGACACCGCCGCCGGCGCCCTGGATGAGCACCCGGTCACCGGGCTTCACGCCGGCGTTGGTGAACAGCATCCGGTAGGCCGTCAGCCACGCGGTCGGCAGGCAGGCGGCCTCCTCGAACGACAGGTCGGCCGGCTTCGGGAGCAGGTTGCGCCGCGGCACGACGACCTGCTCGGCAAGGCTGCCCTGGTAGCGCTCGGACAGGATGCTGCGCTTGGGGTCGAGCGTCTCGTCACCGCTCCAGTCGGGGTCGCCGACCAGTGCGTGGACGACGACCTCGTTGCCGTCTTCGTCGAGACCGGACGCGTCGCAACCCAGGATCATCGGCAGCCGGTCCGCGGCCAGGCCGACGCCCTTGAGGCTCCACAGGTCGTGGTGGTTCAGGCTGGCAGCCTTGACCGTCACCCGGGCCCAGCCCTGGGGTACCTCGGGGTCGGGCCGCTCACCGACCGTGAGGCCGGACAGCGGGTCGTCGGCGGACTGGCTGGTGCAGGTGGCTGCGAGCATCCTGCGACCCTAGGTCAGAGCCGCGCGACGCCCTCGGCCCGGGCCGCTGCGGCGACGGCAGCGGCCACGGCCGGGGCGACCCGCTCGTCGAAGACGCTGGGGATCACGCAGTCCGCAGAGAGGTCGTCGTCGCCCACGACGGCGGCCAGCGCCTCGGACGCGGCGAGCTTCATCCCCTCGGTGATGCGGGTCGCGCGCACCGCCATCGCGCCCTGGAAGACGCCGGGGAAGGCCAGCACGTTGTTGATCTGGTTCGGGAAGTCGCTCCGGCCGGTCGCGACGACGCGGGCACCTGCGGCGTGCGCGACATCGGGGTGCACCTCGGGAGTCGGGTTCGCCATCGCGAAGACGATCCCCTCGGGGGCCATCGACTCGACGGCCGCGACCGGGACCGTGCCCGACGACAGGCCGACCAGGACGTCGGCCCCGGCCAGCGCCTCGACGAAGCTGCCGGTGCGGTTCTCCCTGTTCGAGATCCCGGCGAACAGTCGCTTCATGTCGTTGAGGTCGTCACGACCGGCGTGCACGATGCCGCGGCTGTCGGCGATCGCGAGCTCGCCAATGCCGGCCTCCAGGATCATCTTCGAGACCGCGATGCCGGCCGCACCGGCGCCGGACACGACGACCCGCAGGTCGGCAAGCGACCGGCCGGTCAGCTTCGCCGCATTGCGCAGCGCTGCGAGCACCACGATCGCCGTGCCGTGCTGGTCGTCGTGGAAGACCGGGATGTCGAGCCGGTCCTGCACCCGGCGCTCCACCTCGAAGCAGCGCGGCGCGCTGATGTCCTCGAGGTTGATGCCGCCGAAGGCCGGGGCCAGCCGAACGATCGTCTCGACCAGCTCGTCGAGATTGGTGACGTCGAGGCAGATCGGTACCGCGTTGATGCCGCCGAAGTGCTTGAACAGCAGGGCCTTGCCCTCCATCACCGGCAGCGCGGCCGCCGGCCCGATGTCGCCCAGCCCGAGCACCGCCGTGCCGTCGGTGACGACGGCAACGGTGCGCGACTTCCAGGTGTAGTCGTAGGCGAGCGCCGGCTCCTCCGCGATGGCGGTGCAGATGCGCGCGACGCCCGGTGTGTAGGCCAGCGAGAGGTCCTCGCGGGTCTCGACGGGGACGGTGGAGACGACCTCGACCTTCCCGCCGCGGTGCAGAGCGAAGGCGGGGTCGGCGGCGCGGGCGGCGGCGTCGTAGGTGGGTCGTGGGGCTGACGCGGACACGGGCAGACCCTCCAGCTGGGCGGTCATCGAAGTGCTCCTCGGTCGGGGACGGACGTGCGACCCGTGCGGGCGCGACCGGTGGGGTCAGGCGGGGGCGGGTCGGACGGGGGTCACCCGTGCGAGACGTGTTCCAGTCTCGCAGGTCGCGGCACCGACCGCGCCCCCGCACCCCTGGCCGGGCCCTAGGGTGCGTCGCGTGCAGGTCGACGAGCTGAAGGTGCCGGGCGCGTGGTCGTTCACCCCCCGGCAGTTCCCGGACCCCCGCGGGGTGTTCCTCGAGTGGTTCAAGGCGGGTGTGCTCGAGCAGGCCGTCGGCCACCCGCTGGCGGTGAAGCAGGCCAACCACAGCGTCTCCAGCCGCGGCACCCTGCGCGGCGTGCACTTCGCCGACGTCCCGCCCGGCCAGGCGAAGTACGTCTACTGCACCCGCGGCGCCGTTCTCGACGTCATCGTCGACATCCGCGTGGGCTCACCGACCTTCGGCGTCAGCGACGCCGTGCGGCTGGACGACCAGGAGCGCCGCGGCGTCTACCTGTCCGAGGGGCTGGGCCACGCCTTCCTCGCGCTCACCGACGACGCGAACGTCACCTACCTGTGCGGCGAGCCGTACGCCCCGGGACGCGAGCACGGCGTGCACCCTCTGGACCCGGCGCTGGACCTGCCCTTCCCGAAGGACGTGGAAGCGCTGCTGAGCGAGAAGGACGCCGCCGCACCGACTCTCGCCGAGGCGGAGCAGTCCGGACTGCTGCCGGACTACGCGCAGTGCCAGGCCTTCTACGCACGTCTGCGCGGCACCCCGAAGCGTGACACCGGCCAGTAGCGCAAGACCACCCGCGCGAGCACGTCGGCCTCGCCGCCCGTCCAGCCCCGGCCGGCGACGGCCGGGTTGTCGCTGGCCACCAGCCAGCCGGCTGCCACCGGCTCCACCGCCCGCTTCACCACGAGCAGCTCAGGCCGGGTCCACGGCCGTGCGACGACCAGGTCGCCGGCCCGCACCCGCGCACCCGGTCGTACGACCAGGCAGTCGCCGGGTCGCAGGGTCGGCAGCATCGACGGCCCCTCGACCAGGACGGTGCGCAGCGTTCCTCCTCGGTCAGCGGGGGCAGGTAGCCCAGGTCTAGGGTCAGTCCAGAGCCCGACCCCACCACGAACGGAAGGACGAAGCATGCGCCTGCCCCGCTTCCTCACCCCGGACACCGTCGTGTCCGCCCACTGCGACCTGCCGTGCGGCGTCTACGACCCGGCCCAGGCCCGCATCGAGGCCCAGTCCGTCAAGGCCATGCAGGAGAAGTACCTCGCCAACGAGGACCCGGTCTTCCGGGCCCGCGCGATCGGCATCATCGGCGAGCGGGCCACCCTCGTGAAGCACCACCTCGCGGTGCTGTGGCACGACTACTTCAAGGCCGAGCACTTCGAGAAGTACCCGAACCTGCACGCGCTGGTGAACGACACGATCAAGCTCGCATCCGGCACCGGGGCCAAGCAGAAGATCGACCCCGCCGTGGGCCAGAAGCTGCTCGACGGCATCGACGAGATCGCCACGATCTTCTGGGAGACCAAGGGCACGACCTACCAGAAGCCGTCCGCCTAGCTGCTGCTGGCCCAGGAGCCCGGTCCCCCTCGCGGGGCCGGGCTCCTGGCGTGCCAGGGTGCTGCCATGGCAGAGCTGGTGCTGGTGCGGCACGGGCAGACCGAGTGGTCCCGCGACGGGCGACACACCGGGCGGACCGACCTTGCGCTGACCCCCGAGGGAGAGACCGACGCGAAGGCGCTGGTCCCCCGGCTGGCCGGCCGCGCCTTCGAGCTCGTCCTCACCTCCCCGCTGGAGCGGGCCCGGCGCACGGCCGAGCTGGCCGGGCTTCGGGCCGAGGTCGAGCCCGACCTGGTCGAGTGGGACTACGGGCCCGAGGAGGGCCGCACCACCGAGCAGGCCCGCGAGACCCGCCCCGGCTGGTCGGTCTGGGACGACAGCGGGCTGGGCGAGACGCTCGATGAGCTGGCCCTGCGCTCGCAGCGGGTGCTCGACCGGGTCCGTCCGGTCCTCGACGCCGGCGGCGACGCCTGCCTGGTCGGCCACGGCCACGCGCTGCGCGTGCTGGCCGCCTGCTGGCTCGGCCTCGGCCCGCACGTCGGCCAGCAGCTCGTCCTGGGGGCCGGCGGGCTGTCGGTGCTGGGCCACGAGCACGGCTGCCCCGCAGTGCTGTCGTGGAACGTGGCCACGTGAACCCGGTACGTCCCGCCCTGCCGGCCGACGTGCCGGTCGTGCTCGAGCTGGTGCGCGAGCTGGCGGTCTACGAGCGCGAGCCCGACGCGGTGGAGGCGACCGAGGAGCTGCTGCGCGAGGCTCTGTTCGGCGAGCAGCCGTCGGCCTCGTGCCTCGTCGCGCTCGACCGGTCCGGCGCGGTCGTCGGCTTCGCCCTCTGGTACGTCACCTTCTCGACCTGGAAGGGCCTGCCCGGGCTGTGGCTCGAAGACCTGTTCGTGCGCCCAGCGGCGCGTGGTCACGGGTTGGGCAAGGCGCTGCTGCAGGAGCTGGCAGCCGTCTGCGTGCACCGCGGCTACCCCCGCTTCGAGTGGTGGGTGCTCGACTGGAACGCCCCGGCCATCGGCTTCTACCGCGCGCTCGGCGCCGTCCCGCAGGACGAGTGGACGACCTTCCGCGTCGACGGCCCGGCGCTGGTGCGCCTGGCGACGCCGGACGGCGCCTCCGGGCCCGACTAGGCCGGCTTGGCGTCGGCCCAGCTCTGCACCACCGACACGTCGGCGACCAGGCGCACGGCCGAGCCGGCTGCCCACCAGTGGCCGGTGGCGTCGAGCGCGTCGACGAGCAGCTGCGCCGCCGCGTCGGCCTCCGCACTCGGGACGTGCAGCAGCAGCTCGTCGTGCAGGCACAGCACCACGGCGCCGCCGAGCGGCCGCAGCCCGTCGCGCACGGTGGCCGCCCACGCCTTGAACAGCTCGGCGGCGGCGCCCTGCACGACGGCGTTGCGGGCGAAGCGCCCGTGGCCGGGCGGCGACGGCAGCCCTCCGTGCGGTTCCGTGGCCGGCTGGGACCGGGGGGAGGGCTCCGCACGGCCCAGCCGCAGGAGCCGGCCGCCGTACGTTCGCAGGTCGGTGCCGCGCAGGCCGGCCTCCTCGGCCCGGCGCAGGTAGGCCATGGCGACCGGGTACGCGCGGTCGAGGTCCTTGAGGGCGGCGCCCGCGGTGCCGGAGGTCTGGCCGTACATCGCCGCCAGGACGGCCACCTTCGCCGTCGGCCGGTCGCAGCCGAGCGCGGCCGCGACAGGGGCGTACATGTCGTCCTCCCGTGCGGCAGCGGCCAGGCCGACATCTCCGGAGACCGCGGCGAGCACCCGCGGCTCGACCTGGCCGAGGTCGGCGCGTACGAAGGACCAACCCGCCGCGGCCCGCACCGCCGGCCGCAGCTCGGCCGGCAGGTTGTGCAGCCCGGCCGAGGCGGTCATCCGCCCGCCGGCGCCGTCAGCGGCGCGCCACTCGCCGCGCAGCCGACCCCCCCTGACGTTCCTGTCCAGCCAGCCCCAGCCGTAGGTCGTGGCGGTGCGCTCGGCCTTGCGCCAGCGCAGCAGCGCGGCGACGGCCGGGGAGGTACCCGCGTGCGGCTCCAACCGCCAGGAGCGGGTGTCGGGCAGCACCAAGCCGACGCGGGCAAGCAGGTCCTTGACCTGCAGCGGGGAGCGCAGGTCGACCGGCCCACCGGGGAAGTGGCGCAGCGCCTCGGCATCGCGCGCCCGCCGCCGGTCCGCCTCGTCCTCGGCCGAGATCGGCCGAGGACCGACGACGTCGGTGAGCAGGGCGCCGGCCACGGCGAGGTCGAGCGGCAGACCGTCGGCCGCCAGCTCGACGGACAGCAGCGCGGCGGCCGACTCGGCGAGAGCGGTGAGCAGCGCGAGCGGGCCGCCGCGGGCGACCGCGCGCGGGTCGGCAAGGGCGCGCAGCTCAGCCTCCTGCCGCTCCTGCACCTCCAGGGCCAGCGCCGCCCAGCGGCCGGGCTCCAGCCGCCACGCGCCGCGCAGCCACTCCCGCGACAGCTGCCCGTCGCCGCGCAGGGCCGAGCCGTCCTCGCCCTCGACGTCGAACAGGTCGGTCTCGCCGCGCAGTCGGTCCGGCTCGGGCAGGCTCCGCGCGGCCGCCCAGACCGCGGCCGGGTCGTCACGGCGCAGCCCGTGCAGCAGCCGCCCGACCGCGCCGACGTCCCAGCAGGTGCGCGGCCGCACCCCCGCCGCCACGAGCGGCGCGGCGGTCTCGCGGGAGCTCCACCACGTCCAGCGCGGGTCGAGGCCGGCCAGCGCCACGACGACGTCGGCCGGGGCTGCCTTCACCTCGCGCGCGCCCCCCGGCCAGGCCAGGCCCACCGACGAGGCGCCGAGCGCCAGGGCGAGAGGAGCGCCGCGCACGACGCCCGCCGCGGCCAGCTCGGCGGCGAGACCGGCCGGGGCTGTCACGCGGGTGGTGCAGGCTGCCAGGGGCGGGCGTCGACCATGCGCGCAAGCCTGCCACCCCCTCGGCGCGCAACGGGTGTCAGGAGCGGCCGGCGCGGACATAGGATCGTCCAGCCCGGTGCGAAGCACCGGCGCGGCTTGCTGCTCAGGTGGCCAGGCGCGAGCGAACGACGACGGCCGGCACGTCCGGCACACCTCGGAGGGGGCATGGCGGAGCGCGAGGCCACGACGACCAGGGTCGGCACCGAGGGGGCACCGCTGTCCGGGGATGCCGCGCGGGACGTCGTCGTGCTGCGCCTGCCGGCGGCAGGCGCCTACCTGTCCGTGCTGCGCACGGCGACGGCGAGCCTGGCGTCCCGGCTGGACTTCACCATCGACGACATCGAGGATCTGCGGATCGCGGTCGACGAGGCCTGCGCGATGCTGCTCACCCAGGCGATGGCCGGAGCCGACCTGGAGTGCCGCTTCGAGCTCACCCGCGACGCGATCGACGTCGCCGTCAGCGTCTTGACCCTCGACGGCCAGGAACCGTCACGCGACACGTTCGCCTGGACCGTCCTGACGGCGCTGGCGGGCGAGGTCGACAGCTCGGTCGACGCCGACAACCGGGTCACGCTCGTGCTCCACAAGCGCAAGGCCGGCGACGACGAGGTCCCGGCGCTGTGAGCGAGGCACCCGGGATCGACGTGGCCGACGGCGCCCCCCAGCAGCCCACTGCTCCGGACGTGGAGGCGCTGCCCGAGGCTGAGGTCGAGGCACCGGTGCTCTCGGCCCGCGCCGAGCGCACCGCCGCCGACCGTGCGCGGGCGCGGGCGATGTTCGTGCGCCTGGCCGCGATGGCCGAGGACGACCCCGCCCGCGTGCGGCTGCGCGAGGAGCTGGTCGAGGCGCATCTGCCGCTGGTCGAGTACCTCGCCCGCCGCTTCCGCAACCGCGGGGAGCCGCTCGACGACCTCATCCAGGTCGCCACCATCGGGCTCATCAAGTCCGTCGACCGCTTCGACCTCGAGCGCGCCGTGGAGTTTTCCACGTACGCCACACCGACCATCGTCGGTGAGATAAAGCGGCACTTCCGCGACAAGGGCTGGGCGATCCGCGTCCCCCGCCGCCTCCAGGAGCTCAAGCTCAGCCTGACCAAGGCCACGAGCGAGCTGTCGCAGAAGAACGGCCGCTCCCCCACGGTCGCCGAGCTCGCCCAGCACCTGGGGATGACCGAGGAGGAGATCCTCGAGGGCCTGGAGTCGGCCAACGCCTACTCCGCCGTCAGCCTCGACGCCCCCGACGGCGGCGATGACGACTCCCCCGCGGTCGCTGACTCACTCGGCATGCTGGATGAGGCGCTCGAGGGCGTGGAGTACCGCGAGTCGCTCAAGCCGCTGCTCGAGCAGCTCCCGGCCCGCGAGAAGAAGATCCTCATGCTGCGCTTCTTCGGCAACATGACGCAGTCGCAGATCGCCGCCGAGCTGGGCATCAGCCAGATGCACGTCTCGCGACTGCTGGCCCGCACCCTGGCCCAGCTGCGGACCCGGCTGCTCGTCGAGGAGTAGGCGGCCCGGGGGCCTACTCCAGGCCGCGGAAGGCCAGCCGGGCCGTCGGCGTGGCCAGCAGGAACAGCACGGTGCCGGCGAGCAGCAGGACCGGGATCGCCGCCCACCACACCTGCCCCTGGGCCAGTCCGTAGCCGACCGGCAGCGCGAGCAGCTGGACCACCACGGCCGGCGAGCGCGACCAGCCGTCGACGCGGGACAGGCCCCGGGCGACCATGACCAGCAGGCCGCCCATCACGACCGCGAACGCCGCCTCGAGCAGGGTTGCCGCGCGGTCGAACGGGTCGCCGACCAGCCCGGCCAGGCCGTAGCCGAGGCCGAGCACGACCAGCACCACGCCCTCGAGGGCGACGACGAGGGAGGCACGGGTCACGGGCGAGCGCACGGTTGGACACGCTAGTCCTGGCTACCCTGAGAAGATGCGCGCGCTGCTCGTCGTCAACCCCAAGGCCACGGCCACCACGGAGCGGATGCGCGACGTGCTCGCTCACGCTCTCGCCAGCGAGACCAAGCTGGACGTCGTCCAGACCAAGGCGCGTGGCCACGCGACCTCCTTGGCGCGACAGGCGGTCGTCGACGGCCTCGACGTCGTCGTGGCCCTGGGTGGTGACGGCACCGTCAACGAGGTCGTCAACGGACTGCTCAGCCAGGGGCCGACGCCTGGCCAGCCGGCGCTGGCGGTCGTCCCCGGCGGCAACGCGAACGTCTTCGCCCGCGCCCTCGGGCTGCCGGACAACCCGATCGAGGCCACCAGCCAGCTGCTCGACGCGCTGCGCGCCGACCGCCGCCGCACCGTCGGGCTCGGCCAGGCCGACGACCGCTGGTTCACCTTCTGCGCCGGTCTCGGCTTGGACGCCGAGGTCGTCCGACGGGTCGAGCACAAGCGCGCCGACGGGCGCAGGGCGAGCCCTGCGCTGTTCGTCCGCCAGGGCATCCAGCAGTTCTTCCTCCACGGCCGCCGCCGCGAGCCGGCCATCACCGTGCACGCCGACGGCCTCGAGCCGACCAGGATCGGCCTGGCGCTGGTCTGCAACAGCGACCCGTGGACCTACCTGGGCCGGCGACCGGTGCGACCGTGCCCGACCGCGAGCTTCGAGGACGGGCTGGACCTGTTCGGCCTGCGGTCCCTGGGCACCCTGACGACGCTGCGCCACCTGCGGCAGGTCCTGTCAGCGCGCCCGCGGCCACACGGGAAGGCGGTCTACGCCCTGCACGACGTGGCCGGCTTCCGACTTACCGCCGACCGGCCGATGGCGCTGCAGGTCGACGGCGATGACCTCGGCGACCGTTGCGAGGTCGTCTTCCGCAGCGTGCCCGGCGCGCTCGACGTCGTCGTCTGAGCAGCTCCCCACCTGGTGGTTCAGCGGCCTGACGAGGGGGAGGCCAGGGGTCGACGTGACGAAGGCCTCACCCGCTGGACCGAATCGCGTTCGGTCAACGCTTGTTCCGTCGGTCCGCCGGTGGAAGGGTGAAACGCAGCAGAGCCGGAGACGGCTCTGCTCACCGCGAGTCGACGCGCGAGGGCGCGCGGCCGCAGACCAGAGGAGTTGGACGCATGGACTGGCGCCACGAAGCGCTCTGCCGTGACAGGGACCCGGAGCTCTTCTTCCCCATCGGGACGACCGGTCCAGCCGCCACCCAGGTCGAGCAGGCCAAGGTCGTCTGCCGTCGCTGTCCCGCCGTCGAGCCGTGCCTGACGTGGGCGCTCGAGACCGGCCAGGACGCGGGCGTCTGGGGCGGTACCAGCGAGGACGAGCGCCGCGCGCTCAAGCGCCGCGGCGCCCGGGCCGGCGTGCGCACCGCCTGACCCTGCTGCTCGGCCTCCTAGTCGCTGGGCTGGTCGCGCACCGCGTCCAGCGGCACGCGCAGGACCGCGACGGTCCCCGGCGAGCGCTCCTGCAGCGCCAGCGCGCCGCGCAGCTCCCCCTCGACCAGGGTGCGGACGATCCGCAGACCGAGCCGGTCGGAGCTCTCCAGGTCGAAGCCCGCGGGCAGCCCGGCGCCGTCGTCGCGGACCTCCACGAGCAGGTCCAGCGGTCCGCGCACCGCCCGCACCTCGACGGTCCCCGGCCCGGGCCCCGGGTAGCCGTGCTCCACGGCGTTCTGCACGAGCTCGGTGAGCACCATGGCCAGCGCCGTCGCGACGGCGGCCGGCAGCTGGCCGAAGCTGCCACTGCGTCGTACGACCACTTCTGACTCGGGCGCGGCCACCTCGGCGCACATCGCGAGCACCCGGTCGGCCACCTCGTCGAAGGGCACGTCGCCCTCGAGGGTCTGCGAGAGCGTCTCGTGGACGATCGCGATCGAGGCCACCCGTCGTACGGACTCCTCCAGGGCCGCCCGCGCCTGCGGCGACCCGACCCGCCGGGCCTGCAGCCGCAGCAGCGCAGCAACGGTCTGCAGGTTGTTCTTCACCCGGTGGTGGATCTCGCGGATCGTGGCGTCCTTGCCCAGGATCTGCCGGTCGCGGTGCCGCAGCTCGGTCACGTCGCGGACCAGGACGAGCGCGCCCCGCGGCTCGCCCCCCGGGGCGAGTGGCAACGCGCGCAGCAGCACGGTGGCGCCCTGCGCCTCCACCTCGGACTCGCGCGGCTCGCCGAAGCGCAGCACCGCCGCGAGCGCGGCCGAGCCGCGCGGCTCGTCCAGCACGCCCGGGCCGGCGCTGAGCCGGGCGATCGTGTGGCCGAGGTGGGCGCCGAGCAGGTCACCGGTGACCCCCAGCCGCCGGTAGGCCGACAGCGCGTTCGGGCTGGCGTAGACGACGTGGCCGGTGCGGTCGAGCCGGACGAGCCCGTCGCCGACGCGCGGCGCGCCCTCGACGTCGACCGGCGGGCCGGGGAACGGGAAGCGGCCCTCGCCGATCATCTCCAGCAGCTCGCCGGCGGTCGTGAGGTAGGTGAGCTCGAGCGCGCTCGGCATCCGCGCGGCCGACAGGTCGGTCTCCCGCGTCAGCACCGCGATGACCTGCCTGGCGGAGGTCACCGGGACCACCTCGGCGCGCACCCGGGCGCGGGGCCGCCACTCGGGGTCGGCGCTCTCGCGCACGACCTGGCCGGTGGCCACGGCCCGCTCGAACCGGCGCGACAGGGCGGCGGGCACGTCCGTGCCGACCACGTCGTCGGAGCAGGTCGTCGGCCCGGTCGTCGGGCGCATGTGCGCGACGGTCAGCCAGGAGCCGGACGTGGTCCGGACGCGCAGGACCAGGTCGGAGAAAGACAGGTCGGCGACCAGCTGCCACTCCCCGACCAGCCGGTGCAGCCAGTCGACATCAGCCTCGCCGAGGGCGGTTCGGGCACGAACCAGGTCGGCAAGGGTGGACACCCGACCAGTGTCGGGCAGGGGCGGGCGCGGGCGGCGAGCGGGCTAGACCGCGACTGCGAGCGGGGACACGCGGCCAAGAACCCAGGACAGCCCGTCCGGGTCGGTGCGGCGGTCCCGCCAGCCGTCGAGCACCAGGTCCAGGTCGGCCTCGCGGGTCACCACCGCGAGCACCTGCACGTCGGTGCAGGAACCGTCGTAGCCGTCGGCCCGGCAGAGGTAGAGCTCGCCGGTGTCGCGCAGCCAGGCCATCCGCCAGGCGTCGTTGGAACCGCCCCAGCGCCAGGTCGCGCCCAGGTCGAGCTCGGCCGACACGCGGCGGCGCGGGTCGGCGTCGTGGAAGGCGAGTTCGTCGGGCCAGGTCGAGACAGCGTGCACGTCGGCCTCCTTGGGGGGCTGGGTAGCCGGTCAGACGCGCCGGACTGCTACCAGGTTGCCCGACCCGCGCGACCGGGCGGTGTCATCGGCACGACGACAAGATGACGGTCTGACCCGCCCCTGCCGGGCGGACCTGGCACACTCCAGCCCCGTGACCGAGCTGCTGATCGACGTCCTGGAAACCGCTCGCGAGCAGGTCCTCGAGCGGGGCGTCGGCCTCACCGAGGAGCAGGCGCTGGCGTGCCTGCGGCTGCCCGGGGACCGGCTGCCCGAGCTGCTCCAGCTGGCCCACGAGGTCCGGCTGCGGCACTGCGGCCCCGAGGTGGAGGTCGAGGGGATCATCAGCCTCAAGACCGGCGGCTGCCCGGAGGACTGCCACTTCTGCTCGCAGTCGGGGCTGTTCCCCTCCCCCGTGCGCGCCGCCTGGCTCGACATCCCGTCCCTGGTCAAGGCGGCCGTCGAGACCGCTGCCACCGGCGCCACGGAGTTCTGCATCGTCGCGGCCGTACGAGGACCTGACGAAGCGCTCATGGGCCAGGTCGAGGCGGGGGTCGCGGCGATCCGCGAAGCCGTCGACATCCAGGTCGCGTGCTCGCTCGGGATGCTCACCCAGGAGCAGGTCGACCGGCTGACCGCCATGGGCGTCCACCGCTACAACCACAACCTCGAGACCGCTCGGTCGCACTTCCCGCAGGTCGTCACCACCCACACGTGGGAGGAGCGCTGGGAGACCCTGCGCATGGTCCGCGACGCCGGCATGGAGGTCTGCTGCGGCGGCATCCTCGGCATGGGCGAGACGCTGGAGCAACGGGCCGAGTTCGCCGCGCAGCTGGCCGAGCTTGAGCCCGACGAGGTGCCGCTGAACTTCCTCAACCCGCGCCCGGGCACCCCCTTCGGCGACCTGCCGGTGCTCGACGCCGCCGAGGCGCTGCAGGCCATCGCGGTCTTCCGGCTGGCGCTGCCGCGGACGATCCTGCGCTTCGCCGGCGGTCGCGAGATCACCCTCGGCGACCTGGCCCGCGACGGGATGCTCGGCGGCATCAACGCCGTCAT
>JBBSLB010000049.1:0-14042 GCA_038255675.1 Mycobacteriales bacterium | reverse complement strand
TCGAGCTGGCGCTGCCGTTCCCCGTGCGGCTGTCACCGCGGGCGCTGCTCGGCTGACGGTCAAGGACTCGGCCGGTCCTGCCGACCCCTCCTGGGTGGACGACCTGCTCGAGAGCACCACGCGCTGCCCGCACTGCCGGGCAGCGGCGCGCCCTGGAGCGCCCTGGTGCACCCTTTGCCACGCCGACCTGCGACCACCGCCGCCTGCCCCGGAGCCCGAGCTCGCGCCGGTGCTGGTCATCCCGCCGACCGCGTCGTACGGCGCCCCGGCGCTCGACCCGCTGACGGCCCCGGCGGCCGCCCCCGGCCTGCCGACACCCGCCGGCGCCGACCCGACCTGGCCGTGCGCGACCTGCGGCGTCACGAACCCGCTCGCCGCGGGCGCCTGCAGCGCGTGCGGGGCCGGCTTCCTGGCCGGGCTCCGCGAGGCTGAGGGGCCCCTTCTCGAGCTGCCCGGCGTCGGCGACCTCACCCGCCTGAGCCGCGGCCAGCGGATGGGCCTGGCCTTCGGCGTGGTGCTCGCGGTCGTCGCGCTCACCGCGCTGCTCGGCCTGCTGCTCGGCTGAGCGAGGACGGTCGACCCGACCTAGGGTCACCGACGTGCGGATCCACGTCGTCAGCGACGTCCACGGCAGCGTCGAGGCCCTGTCCCGCGCCGGCGACGGCGCTGACGCCCTGGTCTGCCTCGGCGACCTGATCCTGTTCCTCGACTACGCCGACAGCTCGGGCGGGATCTTCGCCGAGCTGTTCGGGGCCGAGAGCGCCGAGCGGCTGGTCGCGCTGCGTACCGAGCGCCGCTTCGACGAAGCCCGCAGCTTCTCGCGCGGCCTGTGGGCGTCCCTGCCGGACCCGAAGGCGGCGATGGAGGACGCGTTGCGCGGGCAGTACGCCGCGCTCTTCAAGGCCATGCCCACGCCGGCCTATCTGACCTACGGCAACGTCGACGTCCCGGCGATGTGGCCCGACTTCACCCGCGAGGGCCACACCGTCCTCGACGGCGAGGTCGTGGAGATCGGCGGCCGCACGTGGGGTTTCGTCGGCGGCGGGCTGCAGACGCCGATGCGCACCCCTTACGAGGTGGACGACGAGACCTACGCCGCCAAGGTCGCCGCGGTCGGCGCCGTCGACGTGCTGGCCTGCCACATCCCGCCAGACGTGCCCGGCCTGCTCTACGACGTCGAGGCGCGGCGGTTCGAGCGGGGGAGCGCGGCCGTGCTCGACGCGATCCGGGACACCGCGCCGGGGCTGGTCCTGTTCGGCCACGTGCACCAGCCGCTGCAGTCGCGGGTGCGCATCGGCCGGACCGAGTGCGTCAACGTGGGGCACTTCCGCGGGACCGGGACGCCCTTCGTCCTCGACTACTAGACCGCGGTACTAGCCTCCCGGGGCATGGCCGACGTCGCGAGCTCCACGATCACCATCGCCGCCCCGCCTGAGCAGGTCCTGGCGGTCATCGCCGACCTCGAGGCCTATCCCGAGTGGACGACCGCGATCAAGAGCGCCGAGATCGTCGAGAGCGGCACCGAGGGCCGGCCGCGGCAGGCGAGGTTCGTCATGGACGCCGGCGTGCTCAAGGACGAGTACGTCCTGGAGTACGACTGGAACGCCACGGGCGTCAGCTGGCACCTGGTCGGCAAGAGCGCGGTGCAGCGCTCGCAGGTCGGCTCCTACGCGTTGGCGCCCCAGGGCGACGGCACGCAGGTGACCTACGAGCTCGCGGTCGACATCTCCATGCCGATGCTCGGGATGTTCAAGCGCAAGGCCGAGAAGATGATCATGGACTCGGCGCTGAAGGACCTCAAGAAGCGCGTCGAGTCGGGGGCCTAGCCCCGTGCGCGTCCTGCTGTTCACCGGCAAGGGCGGGGTCGGCAAGACGACGGCGTCGGCCGCGACCGCGGCTGCTGCTGCCGCACGCGGCAGCAAGGTCCTCGTGCTCTCCACTGATCCCGCGCACTCGCTCGCCGACGCGCTCGGCGTGCGGCTCGGCGCCGTGCCCACCGAGGTCGACACCGGGCTCTACGGCATGCAGGTCGACGCGCAGCGCGCCTTCGAGCAGACCTGGCGCGACATCCAGGCCTACCTGGCCGGCGTGCTGGAGCGCGCCGGCGTCGACGCGCTGCAGGCCGAGGAGCTCACCGTCCTGCCCGGCGCCGAGGAGGTGCTCGCGCTGCTCGAGGTCAGCCGCCAGGTCACCAGCGGGCCGTGGGACCTGGTCGTCGTCGACTGCGCCCCCACCGGCGAGACGCTCCGGCTGCTCGCCCTGCCCGAGGCGCTGTCCTGGTACGTCGAGCGCGTCTTCCCGGCCCAGCGGCGCGCGCTACGCGCCATGCGTCCGCTGCTGTCCCGGGTGTCCGGGCCGGCCGTGCCGCGCGAGGACGTGTTCGACGCCGTCGAGCGCCTGCACCGCGAGCTGCTGCAGGTACGGGCGGTGCTCACCGCGCCGTCGACCTCGGTGCGCCTCGTGCTCACCCCCGAGGCCGTCGTCGTCGCCGAGGCGCGACGCACCCTCACCTCCCTCGCGCTCTACGGCTACCGGGTCGACGCGCTGGTCGCCAACCGCGTCTTCCCCGCCTCCGACGACCCCTTCCTCGCCGGCTGGGCGCGCGCCCAGGCCGAGCAGCTCGAGGGCGTGCGCCGCGACGCCGGCGGCCTACCGGTGATGGTGGCGCCGTACCGCCCCACCGAGCCGGTCGGTCTGGCCGCCCTCACCGACTTCGGCCAGGAGCTGTACGACGGGGCCGACCCGGGGCAGGCCGTCGCCGATCTGCCGGAGCTGCTCGAGGTGGGCCGCACCGCCGACGGCTTCGAGCTCTCGCTGGCCCTGCCGCTCGCGCACAAGGAGGACCTCGACCTCACCCGCACCGGCGACGAGCTCACCGTCACCGTGTCCGGCCACCGCCGGGTGCTGGCGCTGCCGAGCGCGCTGCGGCGGTGCCGGGTCGCCGGTGCGCGGCTGGCCGACGGCCGGCTCGTCGTCCGCTTCGAGCCCGACCCGGCCGTCTGGATGCGCTCGTGAGCGAGCCGGTCGGGTCGGCGGCCGAGGAGGCCGCGCGGCTGTTCTCCGCGGCCGAGGAGTGGCTGCGCTCGCGCACCGGCCTGCCGCTGGAGGGCATCGCGACCGGCACCGCAGAGTGCTCGGTCTGCCCTGTCTGCCAGGGCATCTCGGCCGTGCGGCAGGTCCGGCCCGAGACCGTCGAGCACCTGCTCGACGCGACCGCGTCGTTCGTCGCCGCGCTGCGGACCACGGTCGGGACCATGACCCCGCCGGACGGCGCGCGCGCTGCGCGTCGCCCCGACGTGGAGCACATCGACGTACGGGAGGACTGAGGTGCTGACCATCGGCGTGGACGTCGGCGGGACCAAGGTCGCCGCCGGGGTGGTCGACGAGCAGGGCACGGTGCTGGCCCGCACCCGACGCCCGACACCGTCTGCCTCGCCCAGCGACGTCGAGGACGTCATCGCCGAGTGCGTGCACGAGCTGCGCGCCGAGCACGAGGTGGCGGCCGTCGGCATCGGCGCCGCCGGCTTCATCGATGCCGAGCGCTCGAAGGTCTACGTCGCGCCGAACCTGTCCTGGCGTGACGAGCCGCTGCGCGACGCGGTCGCCGGGCGGATCGGCCTGCCGGTCGTCGTCGAGAACGACGCGAACGCCGCCGCCTGGGCCGAGCACCGCTTCGGGGCCGGTCGCGGCGAGCAGCACCTGGTCGTCGTCACGGTCGGCACCGGTATCGGCGGCGGCATCGTGCTGGACGGCGCGCTCTACCGCGGCCGGCACGGCATCGGCGCGGAGTTCGGCCACATGCAGGTGGAGAAGGCCGGCCGCCGCTGCGGTTGCGGCCAGCACGGCTGCTGGGAGCAGTACTGCTCCGGGCGCGCGCTCCTGCACGAGGCGCGCGAGATCGCCGACGTACAAAGGGGTTACGGCAAGCGACTGCTCGAGCTCGGCAACGGTCGGCCCGAGGGCATCGAAGCCGTCGAGGTCACCCAGGCCGCCCGCGAGGGCGACCCGGCCGCGCTCGACTGCTTCGAGGAGGTCGGCGGCTGGCTCGGCCAGGGACTGGCCGACCTCGCCGCGGTGCTCGACCCGGGCGCGTTCGTCATCGGCGGCGGCGTGGCCGATGCAGGGGAGCTGCTTCTCGCCCCGGCCCGGCGGGTCTTCGCCGAGCGACTCACCGGAACCCGGCACCGCCCGCACGCCGAGATCCGGCTCGCCGAGCTCGGCAACGAGGCCGGGCTGGTGGGGGCTGCCGACCTGGCCCGGCACCGCTAGGGCGATGCGTCCGAAATGGCCCGTTCGGGCCATGGCGCGTGAGCGAACAGTCGCGCACAGTCACTGGCATGACCTCCTTCACCCCGACCACGACGTCGTCCACCGCGGGCCAGGTCTGCTGCCGCCGGTCGATGTCCTCCATCGAGGTGACCAGCCGCGGCACCGCGCTGGTGCTGCACAGCTGCACGGCCTGCGGCCGGCACGTCTGGCAGAAGGACGGCCAGCTGGCCGACCGTGCCGACCTGCTCGACGGCGTGAAGACCTTCCTCGAGCAGCCGCGCCTCCCCACCCCACGGCGCTCCAGCAAGCGCGCCTGACCTGCCCGTCCGGGTGAGCGGCCTACGGGTCGTCAGCTGGAACGTCCGGTCGCTGCGCGACGACGCCCGTGGCGTGGCCCGGGTGCTGGCTGATCTTGCGCCCGACGTCCTGCTGCTGCAGGAGGCCCCTCGGCTGCTCGGCTCCGGCTGGGCGAACCGGCAGCTGGCCCGACGTGCCGGTCTGACCTGGGTCGCCGGGGGAGCTTCGGCGCACGGCAACCTGCTCCTGGTCGGTCGTCGTACGCCGGTGGTCACGGCGTCGGTGCTGCGGCTGCCGCGCCGACCCGGGCTGCACCGGCGCGGCGCGGTGCTCGGCGTCGTCGAGCTGGCCGGAGCCCGGCTGGCCGTGGCCGGCACCCACCTCGACCTCGACCCGCTCGCGCGGCTGGACAGCGCGCGCCGGGTCCGTACGGCCGCCGCAGCCCTCGGCAACCTGCTGGTCGTTGGCGCCGACGTCAACGAGGAGCCGGGCGGAGCAGCCTGGGCGGCGCTGTCGGCCGGGTTGGTCGACACCGCCGCGGCGTGCGGGCCGACCTTCCCGCTGCGGGCGCCGCGTCGGCGGATCGACGTGCTGCTCGCCGACCCGCGGCTGCTCGTGCAGGCCGTTCAGGTGCCGCGGGTCGGCCCGGTGACCGACCACCTCCCGCTCGTGCTCGACCTGGCCTGGCCGCCAGGCTGGACCGACTAGCGGCCGAAGCCGGGGACGAGCTCGCGGGCCAGGCCCTCCAGGAACAGGCCGATGTCGGTGACGATGCCGACGGCCTGCGCCGAGCCTCGGTCGGCCAGCTTGGTGACCGTCGCCGGGTTGATGTCGACCGACACCAGCGGCACTGATGCGGGCAGGATGTTGCCCGTCGCGATCGAGTGCAGCATCGTCGCGACCATGATCGCGAAGCCGACGCCGGGCAGCTCGGCGCGCATGGCGCGCTGGCCCTCGATGACGTCGGTGTAGACGTCGGGCAGCGGTCCGTCGTCGCGCACCGAGCCGACGAGCACGAAGGTCTTGCCGTGCCGGACCATCGCGTGCATCACGCCGGAGGTGAGGATCCCCGCGTCGACGGCGGCCTTGATCGAGCCGGCCTTGCGGATCTGGTTGATGGCGCGGATGTGGTGCTCGTGGCCGTGCTCGACGCCCTTGCCGGCTGCGAGGTCCACACCGAGCGAGGTGCCGAACAGGGACGCCTCGATGTCGTGGGTGGCCAGCGCGTTGCCGGCGAACAGCACGTCGACGTAGCCCGCCTCGACGAGTGCGACCATCGCCGGGGCGGCCCCGGTGTGGACGACGGCCGGACCGCCGACCCACAGCACCTTGCCGCCCTCTGTCTTGACCTCGCGCATCTGCTGGGCGATCTGGCGCAGCAGCAGCGACTGCGGCTTCTCGCTCGAGACGCTCGAGGCCATGAACTCGAACGTCCCCGCCGACGGCCGCTCGACGTGCGGCAGCACGACCTTCACCCCGCCGGCGCCGCAGACGACCCGGTCGCCCGCGCGCACGTCGGAGACCGGGACGGTGCGCACCCGGCCGTCCGAGACGAGCAGGCCGCAGTCCATCTCGGGTTGCTCGACCGGCACCCACTGCGCCCCCAGGCGCACGACGGTCTCGAGGTTGGTCGTGGAGTAGAAGTCGTCCGGGAAGACGCCGTCCTGCGCGACCTCGCGCAGCACCGCCTCGCCCGGGTCGACCTGGTTGACCCCGTGGGTCTGCAGCCGCATGAGCAGCCGGGCCAGCGCCTCGTCGGTGTCGGCGCTGACGACCAGCCGGGCGTAGGACTCGTCGTCATGGGCGCGGCCGACGTCGAGCCGGTCGATCCGGTAGTCGCCGCCGTAGGCGAGAACGTCGTCGAGCACCCGGGCCAGCACGCCGCTGTCCATCAGGTGGCCGCGTGTCTCGAGGACCTCGCTGGACGTCAACTGCGCTCCTCGTGGTGGTGGGTCAGACGACGGCTCCGTCGTCGGGACCGCTGTCGGTGGGTGGAGCATCGCGCATCAGGTAGACCAGCGCGGCGGCGCCGCCCGCCGTGAGCAGCAGGCCCATCATGCCGACGAACGCCGTCCGGTCCTGCAGCAGCAGCTTCGGTGCGAACATCAGGAGCACGCCGACCAGCAGCGCGGCGGCCGACGCGAGCTTCTGCGGGGCGAGCCGGGGGACCGGCGGCGGCGGCGGCGGCTCGTAGTGCCCCTCGTCCTCGACGGCATCGGGCTCGACCCAGTCGGGCAGGCCCGGCTCGTCGACCGGGTCGGTGCGGCGGCGCCGGCGGGTGGTCGCCTCGTCGCCCATGGAGTCCGGCCGGTCGGGTCGGCCGAGCAGCCGGCGCGAGGGCGGGTCGGCGAGGTCCTCCGACACCGGCCACGGCGGCACGGGGGAGTCGTTGTCGCGGCCGAAGCCCTCGACGATCCGACGGAACTCCTCGTCGGGGTCCACCGGCGCCGACCCTGGCGGCGGCCCGCCCGCGACCGGCGGCCCAGGGAGCGCGGGCGGCGCGAGCACCCGGCGGGCGGCGGTGCGTGGCACCGGCTGCACCAGCCCGTGGGCGGTCGCGCCGGGCTCCTGCTCGGCCAGCAGGGTCGTCAGGTCGGCCACCTCGGCGCCGACGACGGCGCGGGCGCTGTCGGCGCGGGACGGGTCGACCCACAGCCGGTCCAGCGGACGGTCCGGCAGGGTGGCGGCCCGGGTGAAGGTGTTGGACCCCAGCGCGGGCTCGACGTAGGCGGCCACGCCGGCGTTGGCCAGGCTGGCCAGCAGCGCCTCGGACAGGCGCGGGTCGAGGTCGACCAGAGCGCCCCAGTCCGCGGACTGCAGGCCGTTGCCGCGGCGGCCGCGGGCGGGCGAGTCGTCCATCAGCCCGCGGCGGCCGGGGAGTGCGCGCGGACGAAGTCGAGGCTGCCTGCGAAGATCTCCGGGGCGTCGTTGTCGAGCGTGGCGACGTGGTAGCTGTTCTCGAGGACCCGCTCCTCGACGGTGCCTTGGGCGAGCCCCTCGAGCAGCACCCGGCCGCTGATCTGCTCCACGACGTTGTCGACCCGGCTGCGGTAGACCAGCACCGGGGCCGTGATCCTGTGCAGGTCCTCCACCACGACCGGCCACGTCTTCTGCAGCGAGGCCAGCGCGCGCAGTGGCACCTTGTCGTAGGCCAGCTCGGTGACCCCGGGCTTCTTGATGTCGCTGGCGATGCCGGGCATCGACGGGAGCACCTTCGCGATGTACGGGGCGAGCTTGACGTCCTTGCGCTCGGAGGCCAGCGAGGCGTTGACGACGACGACGCCGGCGACCTCGGAGCCGCGCAGCTCCGCGAGACGCAGCGACAGCGTGCCGCCCATCGACAGGCCCATGACGAAGACGCTCTCGCACCGCGAGCGAAGGTCGTCGAAGCTGCGCTCCAGCTCGCCGTACCAGTCGGAGAAGCGGGTGCGGTTCATGTCCTGCCAGCGGGTTCCGTGGCCGGGCAGGCGCGGTGCGCTGACCGTCAGGCCTGCAGCCGCGAGGTGCTCGGCCCAGGGCCGCATGCTCTGCGTCGTGCCGGTGAAGCCGTGGCACAGCAGCGCGCCGACGGGGCCGCCGGGCAGGTCGACCGGCTCGGCGCCAGGCAGGATCCCGCCGTCGGAGGGGGCAGTGGGCACGTCGGCTCCCGAGCGGTCGCAGGTCGTCACAGTGGGGTGGCCGCGCGCAGCGGCCGCAGTCATCGTCGCACGCCGCGACGGGCAGGCGAGGGTCGTTGCCGCCAGCGCGACGACGACCGTAGGGTGCGGGTCCACAGTCGGGTCGAAGCGGAGGAGGGTCATGGGCTACTGGCTCGTGAAGGCCGTGCTGGCCCCTCTGCTCAAGCTGTTCTTCCGTCCCTACATCACCGGGGCCGAGAACCTGCCCGCGCAGGGCGCAGCGATCATGGCCGGCAACCACACGACCTTCCTCGACAACTTCATGATCCCGCTGGTCGTGCCGCGCCGCGTCACCTTCCTGGCCAAGAGCGACTACTTCACCGGCAAGGGCCCCAAGGGCTGGCTCTCCCGGCAGTTCTTCAGCGGGGTGGGGATGATCCCGATCGACCGCGCCGGCGGGGCCGCGTCGGAGGCGGCGCTGCGCACCGGCCTGCGGGTGCTCGAGGTGGGCGACCTGCTCGCGCTCTACCCCGAGGGCACCCGCTCGCCCGACGGGCGGCTCTACCGTGGCAAGACCGGCGTCGCGCGGATGGCGCTCGAGGCCGGCGTCCCGGTCATCCCGGTCGGCCTCATCGGCATGGCAGCCGTGCAGCCCGGCGGCGGCGGGATGCCCAAGATCGGCCGCAAGATCGAGCTCCGGATCGGCAAGCCGTTGGACTTCAGCCGCTACGCCGGCATGGAGGGCGACCGCTTCGTGCTGCGCTCCATCACCGACGAGATCATGTACGAGCTGATGGTGCTGTCCGGCCAGGAGTACGTCGACACCTATGCCACCAAGGCCAAGGCCGACATCGAGGACGCCAGGAGCGCGGCGCGCGAGGCTCTCGTGAGCAGCGACCACCCCGTCGCTGCCCGTCGCGCCAGCTAGCCGACCCGGTGCGGCTCGACACCGCCCTGTGGCGGGCCATCGCTGTCTACCGCGTCGCCGCGCTGCTCTACGCCGCGGGCTCGATGGCCGTCTACACCGACACCTACGCCCGGCCGGGCCTGGGCTGGGCGGTCCTGGTCGGCATGGCGGTCTGGACCGCGCTTGCGGCGTTCCTGTATGCCGACCCGCGGCGGCGCGGCTGGCCGCTGCTGGCTGTCGACCTGGCGCTGACCGTCGCCGCGCTGATGTCCTCGGTGCTGGTGATGACGGCTGGGCGCATCGAGGACGGCGACCCGACCCTGACGGTCAGCTGGGCGGCCGCCCCGGTGATCGCCTGGGCTGTCCACCGCGGCTGGTGGGGCGGCGGCGCGGCGGCCCTCGTCGTCGGCGCCGCGGCGGTGCTCGAGCGGGGTGGGGTGTCACCGGCGACCGCGAACAGCCTGGTGCTGCTCCTGCTCGTCGGGACCGTCGTCGGCTACGTCGTCACCCTCGCCCGCCGGGCTGAGCGCACCTACGCCGCCGCAGTCCAGCTGCAGGCCGCCGCCACCGAGCGCGAGCGGCTCTCGCGCTCGGTCCACGACGGGGTTCTGCAGACCCTCGCGCTGGTGTCCCGGCGCTCGACCGACCCGGCCCTGGCCGGTCTGGCGGCGGAGCAGGAGGGTGCGCTGCGCCGGCTGGTTGCCGGACCGGCGGTCGCGGTGCCCGTCGGCGCGGCCGACCTGAGGCCGCTGCTGCCGTCCGGGGCCGACCTCCAGCTGGCCGCGCCGGCGACGCCGGTGCTGCTGCCCGTGGCCACTGCCCGCGAGCTGGCCGCGGCGACGGCCGCCGCCGTCGACAACGCGCGCAAGCACGGCGGCGGCAGCGCGTGGCTGCTGGTCGAGGACGAGTCGGACGCCGTCACCGTCACGGTGCGGGACGACGGCCCGGGCATCGCCCCCGGTCGGCTCGCACAGGCCGCCGCGGACGGCCGGCTCGGCGTGGCGCAGTCGATCCGCGGCCGGGTGGAGGACCTCGGTGGGACGGTTGACGTCGTCAGCGCGCCCGGCCAGGGGACGGAGGTGGAGCTGCGTGTCCCTCGACGGCCCTGAGCTGCGCGTCGTCGTCGCCGACGACCACCCGATCTGGCGCGATGCGGTCGAGCGCGACCTGGCCGCCGCCGGCCTCGTCGTCGTCGGTGTGGCCGGCGATGGCGAGAAGGCCGTGCGGGTCTGCCGGGCCACCGCGCCCGACGTGCTGGTCTGCGACCTGCAGATGCCCGGGCTGACCGGCGTCGAGGTGACCCGCGCGGTCGCCGACAGCACGAAGGTGCTGGTGCTGTCGGCCTCGGGCGAGCAGGCCGACGTGCTGGAGGCGGTGAAGGCCGGTGCCACCGGCTATCTGGTGAAGTCGGCCAGCGCCGCCGAGCTGGTCGACGCGGTCCGGCGCACTGCTGCCGGGGACGCGGTCTTCACCCCCGGGCTGGCCGGGCTGGTGCTGGGGGAGTACCGCCGCACCGCCGCCGACGACGCGGCGCCCAAGCTCACCCCGCGCGAGACCGAGGTGCTGCGCCTGGTCGCCAAGGGCCTCACCGCGAAGCAGGTCGCCGAGCGGCTGGTGCTCTCGCACCGCACCGTGGAGAACCACGTGCAGAACACCCTGAGCAAGCTCGCGCTGCACAACCGCGCGCAGCTCGTCCGCTACGCCGTCGAGCGCGGGCTCGCGGACTAGGACCCTGCGGGGCCCGGCGGACGAGCGCCGCTCGGCCGCGGGACGGCGGCGTCGCGCCGAGCCTTCGCCTCGTACATCGCGGTGTCGGCGCGGGCGACGAGGTCAGCGGGGGAGCCGTGGTCCCCGGCCTGCCAGGCGAGCCCGACGCTGGCGCTGCCGTCGGGCAGCCCCGCCTCGACGCGCGCGTGCAGGGCCGAGGCTGCCTCCTGGCCGACGTCGCGGCAGACGACGAGGAACTCGTCACCGCCGACCCTTCCGACGGTGTCGCCGCTGCGGCAGGCGGTCCGGAGCGCGTTCGCGACGTCGACGAGCAGCCGGTCGCCGGCCTTGTGGCCGAGCGCGTCATTGACGGTCTTGAAGTTGTCGAGGTCGACGAAGAGCACGGCAACACCTGCCCCGGGCAGCGCGAAGGCCTCGACGAGGGCGGCGTCGCTGCCGGCCCGGTTGTGCGCTCCGGTGAGCGGGTCGACGGTGGCCTGCTGACTGAGCTCGTGCCGTAGCCGCGCGCTGTCGGTGGTGTCGGTCAGGCAGCCGACTGCGCCGGTCGTGGTGCCGGCGCCGTCGTCGAGGCGGCGGACCGACACCGCGCACCAGCGCAGGTCCGCGCGCGCCAGGGCGACCTCCACGTCGGCCTCGCTGGCGCCGTCCAGGACCGACAGGAACGCCGCCTCGGCGCGCGCCCGGTCGTCGGCGGCGACCGCTGCCAGCAGGTCCGCGAGGGTCGAGACGGGGAGAGCCAGCAGCTCCTGGAGCTGGCGGTTGGCGTAGACGACGCCGCCGTCGGCGGAGAGCTGGACGACGCCGACGGGCAGCGCCTCGGCGAGCCTGTGCAGCAGCTGCTCCCGGGCGCGCACCTGCTCGTGCGCCGCCATCTCCTCGCTGATGTCGACGATCTCGCAGCGGACGCAGCCGTGCTCAGGGTCCTCCATGAGGTTGTGGTTGGTGACCTCGAACCACGCCCAGCCGCCGGCCTTGCGCAGGTGCCGCAGCCGAACGCGCCGGCCGAGGCCGGGGGTGCCTTGCAGGTCCATCCAGGACGCGACCGCCAGGTCCTGGTCGTCGGGGTGGATGAGGTCCAGCGAGCGCGAGCCGATGAGCTCCTCGCGCGACCACCCCAGCATCTGGCACCACGCGTCGTCGACCTCGACGAAGCGCGAGAACTCGTTCTTGGCGACCCGGGCGAAGCGGGGGCGCTCGGCCAGGTCGCCGTCGGGGAGGGCGACGGCCAGACGCGCCGGCTGCGCGGACGGCACGAGCACGCCGACGACGACACCGAGCCGCTCGCGCAGGTCGGCGAAGTGGAGCGTGCCGCTAGGAGAAGCAGACGGCTTGCGGAGCCCGACGGCAACCTGCGAGCCCCCGTCGGTCGTTGCCCGTTCGAAGGCGAGGATGACAGCGCCCTTGTCGCCCGGCTGCACGAGGTCGAGGGCTGACCGGCCCGCCATCCGGCGCGGCTCGAGGTGGGCGAGCTCGGCGGGCAGGTCGGTGAACAGGCCGTTGAGGGCGATGGCGCCCACCCTCGCCGCCGGGTCGCGCAGCAGCGCGGTGACCGCCCGCTCTGCCGTGTCCTCGTCCAGCTCACGCACCTGCGACCCCCTCGTACGCCGGACGTGACTGCGTCGAGCAGACCATCGACCGCATCGGGTGCTGTCTCAATGGTCAGTTCTGACCAGGTACGTCCGAGGCCCAGCCCCTCGCCCGCTGGACGGCCTCGGACCAGCGTGCATGCGTGCCGTCGTCGCGCACGCCGGCGGTCGGCTCGAAGCGGCGGTCGAGCTGCCACACGTCGGCGAGCTCGGCGGGCGAGGACCAGACCCCGGTGCCGAGCCCGGCGAGGAACGCGGCCCCCAGGGCGGTCGTCTCGAGCACCTGAGGGCGCTGCACCGCGACGCCGAGCTGGTCGGCCTGCAGCTGGCAGAGCAGGTCGTTGGCCGAGGCGCCGCCGTCGACCTGCAGGCTTGGGACCGCCAGCCCGGCCTCGTCGGTCATGGCGTCCACGACGTCGCGGACCTCGAAGGCGATGGCGTCCAGCGTCGCGCGGGCGAGGTGGGCCCGGGTGGTGCCGCGGGTGATGCCGAGCACCGTGCCGCGCGCGTCGGGGTCCCAGTGCGGTGCGCCGAGCCCGGTGAGCGCCGGCACGAAGACGACCCCGTCGCTGTGTGGCACCGTGCGCGCCAGGGCCTCGACCTCCGCCGCACTGCCGATGATCTGCAGCCCGTCCCGCAGCCACTGCACGGCCGCGCCGGTCACGAAGACCGCCCCCTCGAGGGCGTAGACCAGCGACCCGTCCGGCTCCATCCAGGCAACGGTCGTGAGCAGGCGGTCCGACAGCACGGGGGTGGCGCCCGTGTTGACGAGCACGAAAGAGCCTGTGCCATAAGTGCACTTGCTGCGGCCGGCCTCGAAGCAGCCCTGCCCGAACAGCGCGGCCTGCTGATCGCCGGCGATGCCGGCCACCGGGACGTCGAGCCCGAGGAAGGCCTGCGGGTCGGTCCGGCCGACCTCGCCGTAGGACGGGACGACCTCGGGCAGCGCACTCATCGGCACGCCGAACAGCTCGCAGAGCTCCTCGCTCCACGCGCCGGCGCGCAGGTCGAACAGCAGGGTGCGGCTGGCGTTGGAGGCGTCGGTGACGAAGCGCCGGCCGCCGGTCAGCCGCGACACGACGTAGGCGTCGACGGTGCCGACGACGGTGCTGCCCTCGACCACGCCGGCCCAGCTCCGCCGGTCGTTCTGGGCCAGCCAGCAGAGCTTGGTCGCGGTGAAGTACGGGTCCACACGCAGGCCGGTCAGCTCGGCGACCCGCTCCTCCTGCCCGGCGTCCTTGCGCGCCTCGCACAGCGCGGTGGTGCGCCGGTCCTGCCACACGATCGCGCGGCGGGGCGCGGCCAGCGTGCTGCGGTCCCACAGCACGGCCGTCTCGCGCTGGTTGGTGACGCCGACGCAGGTCACCGGCTGGGAGCTCGCTGCCAGCGCCGTTCGGGCCGCGGCGAGGGTCGCCTGCCAGATCTCCTCGGGCTCGTGCTCCACCCAGCCCGGCCGGGGGAAGTGCTGCGGGAACTCCTCGTAGCCGCGGCTGAGAACCGCTCCGGTCTCGGACACGACCAGGGCCGTGACGCCGGTGGTGCCGACGTCGAGGGCGAGCACGCTCATGTGCCCGGCACCGCGCCGTCGGCGCTGCGCGTCAGCCACGAGAAGGTCATGGGCCGGACGCTAGCCCCCGG
>JBBSLB010000048.1:0-14280 GCA_038255675.1 Mycobacteriales bacterium | reverse complement strand
GAGCCCCCAACCGGCGATCGGCATCGGGAAGTTCCACGGCACGATGATGCCGACGACGCCCAGAGGTTCGCGGAAGGTGATGTCGACGCCGCCGGCCACCGGGATCTGCCGACCGAAGAGGCGTTCTGGCGCGGCGGAGTAGTAGTGCAGGACGTCGCGGACGTTGCCGGCCTCCCAGCGCGCGTTGCCGAGGGTGTGACCCGCGTTCCGCACTTCGAGCTGCGCGAGGTGCTCCACGTCGGCGTCGACGGCGTCGGCGAACCGGCGCAGCAGCCGCGCGCGGTCCGCGGGCGCCAGGTCGCGCCAGGCGGGGAAGGCCGCGGCGGCGCGCGCGATGGCGGCGTCGGTCTGCTGCTCGTCGAGCATGTCCACGGTGGCGATCACCTGCTCGGTCGCCGGGTTGACGACCTCGTGCTGCAACGCAGTCACAGGCGCTCGAACCCTCTCTCGCGCTCCCAGTCGGTGGTGGCGCTGTCGAACGCGACCAGCTCGACCCGCGCCATGTTCGCGTAGTGGTCGACCATCTCGTCGCCGAAGGCCGAACGGGCCAGCGCGCTTCCCTCCCACAGCTCGAGTGCGTCGCGCAGCGTGTGCGGGACCGTCTCGGAGTCCTCGGTGTAGGCGTTGCCGCGGCACGGCGGCTCGAGCGGCAGCTCGTTCTTCACCCCGTGCAGCCCAGCCGCGATCATGGCGGCCACGGCCAGGTAGGGGTTGACGTCGCCGCCGGGCAAGCGGTTCTCGAACCGCAGGGAGGGTCCGTGTCCGACGACGCGGAGCGCGCAGGTGCGGTTGTCGTGCCCCCACCGGACGGCGGTCGGGGCGAAGCTGCCTGGCACGAAGCGCTTGTAGGAGTTGATATTTGGGGCGAACAGCAGTGTGAGCTCCTTCATCGCCGCGAGCTGACCGGCCAGGAAGTGCTCGAGCACGGGGGAGAAGCCGGCGTGGTCGCCCTTGCCCTCGCCGGCGAAGACGGGCTTGCCCTCGTCGTCCGCGAGGCTGAAGTGGATGTGGCAGCTGTTGCCCTCACGGGCGTCGTACTTGGCCATGAAGGTGATGCTGACGCCGTCCTGGGCCGCGATCTCCTTGGCGCCGGTCTTGTAGACGCTGTGGTTGTCGCAGGTGATCAGCGCCTCGTCGTAGAGGAAGCCGATCTCCTGCTGGCCGAGGTTGCACTCGCCCTTCGCGGACTCGACGAGCATGCCCGCGCCCGCCATGGAGTTGCGGATGCGGCGCAGCAGCGGCTCGACCCGCGCGGTGCCGAGCAGCGAGTAGTCGATGTTGTAGAGGTTGGCCGGCACGAGGTCGGCGTAGTGCTTGAGCTGCGCCTGCTCGTAGGTGTCCCGGAACAGCAGGAACTCCAGCTCGGTGCCGGCGCGTGGGCTCCAGCCGCGCTCGGTCAGCCGCGCGCTCTGGTCGCGCAGGATCTGCCGGGGTGAGGGTCCGACCGGGCCGCCGGCGACGGTCTCGAGGTCGCACAGCAGCAGGACGGTGCCCTCGTGCCACGGGATGCGGCGCAGCGTCGAGAGGTCCGGGCGCATCACGAAGTCGCCGTAGCCGGACTCCCAGGACGTCAGGGCGTAGCCATCGACGGTGTTCATGTCGACGTCGACGGCGAGCAGGTAGTTGCAGCCCTCGGTCCCGTGCTCGACCACCGTGTCGAGGAAGAAGCGCGCGTGCAGACGCTTTCCCTGCAGGCGCCCCTGCATGTCGGGCACGGCGACCAGGACGGTGTCGACCTCGCCCGCGTCCACCTCTCGGCGCAGCTGGTCGATGCTGAGCAGTCCCTCGCGTGGGCTCATGGCACCTTCTCGGTCGAGCGGAGCGGGTGGGGTAGGGCGGCTGGGCGGCCGCGTCATCGGAGCGCTGCGAGCCCAATGGCGGGTCATGCAACACGCGCTGACGCAAAGCGTCAACGCCCCTGAGTCTCCGAGTCCGCTTGCTGGTCGGTGCTTGACAGGCAGGCCGGTGCGCGATCACTCTTCCGCCGTTCGCGCATAGGTTCCGGAACAGCCCAATGCACCGCGCAGGGTCGCGGTGCCGGACAGGGAGTGCCCGTTGTGGCCGGTGGCAAGCGAAACGTCGAGTACGAGCAGGTGGGTGCGGACTACCTGGAGCAGCGCCAGCTGAAGCAGGGTGCCGCAGGGTGGGTCCTGCTGGCCGGCCTGGGCGTCGCCTACGTCATCTCGGGCGACTTCGCCGGGTGGAACTTCGGCCTGGCCGAGGGCGGCTGGGGTGGACTGCTCATCGCCACCGTCCTCATGGCGATCATGTACACCGCCATGGTCTTCGGCCTCGCCGAGCTCGCCTCGGCCCTGCCGGTGGCCGGGGCCGGCTACGGCTTCGCGCGGCGTGCGCTCGGACCGCTCGGCGGCTTCGCCACCGGGACGGCGATCCTCATCGAGTACGCCATGGCGCCCGCCGCGATCGTCGTCTTCATCGGCGGCTACGTCGAGGCGCTGGGACTGTTCGGCCTGACCAGCGGTTGGCCGATCTACCTCGCCTTCTACGCCCTGTTCATCGGCGTGCACCTCTACGGCGTCGGTGAGGCGCTGAAGCTGATGTTCCTCATCACCGCCATCGCCGTCGTCGCGCTGGTCGTCTTCGTGGTCGGGATGATCCCGAAGTTCAGCACCTCGAACCTGTTCGACATCGCGCCGACGACCGCCGCCGGGGCCAGTGACTTCATCCCCTTCGGCTACGCCGGGATCCTGGCCGCCTTCGTGTACGGGATCTGGTTCTTCCTCGCGATCGAGGGCGTCCCCCTCGCCGCGGAGGAGTCGCGCGACCCCAAGCGCGACATGCCCAAGGGCATCATCGCCGCGATGATGTTCCTGCTCGTCACTGCGGCGCTGATCCTGTTCACGGCCGCCGGTGGTGCGGGCGCGGCAGCGCTGACCGAGTCGGACAACCCGCTGCCGCTGGCGCTGCGCGAGGCCTACGGCGGTGACACCTTCCTCGCAGACTTCGTGAACTACGCGGGCCTGGCCGGTCTGGTGGCGAGCTTCTTCTCCATCATCTACGCCTACTCCCGCCAGCTGTTCGCGCTGTCCCGCGCGGGCTACCTCCCCCGGGTCCTGTCTCGGACGAGCGGCCGCAAGACGCCCTACATCGCCCTGCTGGTGCCGGGGCTGGTCGGCTTCCTGCTCGCCGCCATCACCGAGGACGGCGCACTTCTCATCAACATCGCGGTGTTCGGCGCGACCGTGTCGTACGTCCTGATGATGCTCTCGCACATCGTGCTGCGGAAGCGCGAGCCCGACCTCGAGCGTCCTTATCGGACACCGGGCGGCGTCGTCACGACGTGGGTAGCGCTGGTGCTCGCCGGGGCGGCGGTCGTCGCCACCTTCTTCGTCGACCAGAAGGCCGCGGGCATCACCGCGCTGCTGTTCCTGGCAGCCATCGCCTACTTCTGGTTCTACAGCCGGCACCACCTGGTTGCCTCCGCGCCAGAGGAGGAGTTCGCGGCCATCCGCCAGGCCGAGGCGGAGCTCGCCGGCTCCTGAGCGCGGTGGCGCCGCAGGAGCAGGGCGCGGCCGGCCTGACCGATGACGTCCTGCTCCGGCCGGTCCGCGGCGGCAACTCCTACGAGGAGACCGTGAGCCGGTTGTTGCAGGCCGTCCGGCTCGGTGTGGTGCGGCCGGGGGAGCGGCTGCCGTCAGGGCGCGAGCTGGCAGACCGCTGGGGCGTCAGCCGGGCCACTCTGCGGGAGGCGGTGGGGACGCTGCAGTCCGCCGGCTACCTGGAGTCACGCCGTGGCCGGTACGGCGGCACGTTCGTGTGTGGGACGCTGCCCGCCGCGAGCCCGTCGGCCCCAGGCTCGGACCGGGATCTCGCGCGGGAGCTGGAGGACGTACTGGTCCTGCGGATGGTGCTCGAGAGCGGCGCGGCGGAGACCGCCGCGGCGCGCAGCCTGAGTCGGGCCGAACGCGAGCACCTGGCGGTGTGCGCGGCGGAGTGCGCCGCCGCCGACCTCAGCGACTACCGCCGGTTGGACAGCCGCCTGCACCTGGCGGTGGCCCAGGTCGCCGGCTCACCGTCACTGGTCAGCGCGGTGGCGGACGTGCGGAGCCGCCTCAACGCGCTGCTCGAGCTCATCCCTTTGCTGCCGCCCAACATCGAGCACTCCGACCACCAGCACGCGTGTGTGGTGGCCGCCATCCTGGGCGGCGATCCGGCGGCGGCGCGACGCGAGATGGCCGAGCACCTCGCTGGCACGGCAGCGCTGCTGCGCGGCTTCCTCGGGCCGGACACCTAGCTCGAGGCGCGGCGCCGCGACGCCGCGTCGGCCAGAGCGGCGAACAGCCGCCGGTCGGCCGACTCCTCGGGGTGGGCCTGCACAGCCAGCAGGAACCCCGCGGGCTGGACCGGCTCGACCGCCTCGACGAGGCCGTCCTCGCTCCAGGCGACGGGGCGCAGGCCGTCGGCGAGCCGGTCGACCGCCTGGTGGTGGTAGCAGTGCACATCGAGCCGGTCTCCGACCAGGGCCCCGAGCAGGCTGTCGGGCGCGACGTCGAGGGTGCGCTCGTGGAAGCGGGCGTCACCGGCCCGGTGCGCCGCGGTCCCGGCCACGTCGGGCAGGTGCTGCACCAGGCTGCCGCCGAGCGCGACGTTGAGCACCTGCATGCCCCGGCAGATGGCCAGCAGCGGGACCTGGCGCTCCAGGCACGCGCGGGCCAGTGCGAGCTCCGCGTCGTCCCGGTCCGGCCGGGGCGGGCCCGTCGCAGCGCCCCGCACCGCCCCGTAGCGCTGCGGATCGACGTCCGCGCCGCCGGCGAGCACCAGAGCGTCGACGGCGTGCAGGGCGTCGAGGGCGACGTCGGGCAGCGGTGGCAGCAGCACCGGTGCGCCACCCGCGTCGGCGACGGCGTCGGCGTACGCCGCGCCGAGCAGGTCGGCTGGTCGCTGCCAGACGCCCCAGAGCGCCGGCTCCCGGTAGGTCGTGATCCCGATGACCGGCCGCCGCATCCGAGCACGGTACGTCGTGCTGCGGCAGGCGGCTGTCACAGCCCCTTGCCCGGGTTGAGCAGCCCCGCCGGGTCGAACGCCGCCTTGATCCGCGCCGTCAGCGCCCGCTCCGCCGACCCCAGCTGCCGGTCGAGGTAGGGCTGCTTGAGCAGCCCCACCCCGTGCTCGCCGGTGAGCGTGCCGCCGAGCGCCAGGGTCGCCATGACGATCCGCTCGAAGGCCTCGTGGGCCGCCCGCACCTGCGCCGGGTCGGTCGCGTCGTAGACGACGGTCGGGTGCAGGTTGCCGTCGCCCGCGTGACCGAAGGTGCCGATCACGACGCCGCACTCGTCCGCGATCACCTCGATGGCGCGCACCAGGTCGGGCACCCGTGGCACCGGCACGGACACGTCGTCGAGCAGCGTCGTCCCCAGCTGCTCGAGCGCCGGATAGGCGGCGCGCCGGGCGGCGAGCAGCGCCTCGCCCTCGGCGGCGTCGTCGGTCGACGCGACGTACGACGCGCCGGCCCCCTCACAGGCCAGCGCGCACAGCCGGGCCTGCTCCGCGGCGTCCGCGCCGTCGCACTGCAGCAGCAGCAGCGCGCCGGTGCCGGCGTCCAGGCCCATGTGCGTCATGGCCTCCACCGCAGCCACTGTCGTGTGGTCGAGCAGCTCGAGCAGCGACGGTTCCGCGGTCGCCATGACTGCGACGATGCCCTGGCCGGCGGCGGCGACGTCGGGGAACGAGGCGACCACCGTCGCCGGCGGCCGGGGCGGGGGCCGCAGCCGCACCGTCACCTCGACGACGACCGCCAGCGTGCCCTCGGACCCGACCAGCAGCCGGGTGAGGTCCAGTCCGGTGACGTCCTTGCGCGTCGTGCTGCCGGTGCGCACGACGGTCCCGTCGACGAGCACCGCGGTGAGGGCAGCGACGGCGTCGGCGGTGACGCCGTACTTCAAGCAGCAGCTCCCGCCGGCGTTGGTCGCGACGTTGCCGCCGATCGTCGAGATGGCCCGGCTGGCCGGGTCCGGCGGGTACCAGAGACCCTGCTCGGCGACGGCGGCCGCAAGGTCGGCGGTCAGGACCCCGGCCTCGACGGTCGCCGTCCGTCCGGCGACGTCGACCGCGAGCACCCGGTCCATCGCGGCCAGGCTCAGCACGATCCCGCCGTCGACGGCGTTGGCGCCGCCCGTCAGCCCCGTCCCGGCGCCGCGCGGCACCACCGGAACGCCGTGCGTCGAGGCGAAGCGCAGCGTCGCCACGACGTCGTCGACGTCGCGGGCGCGCACCAGCGCCAACGGCGCCCCCGCCACGGGGAAGGCCGCCCGGTCGCGGGCGAAGGCGACGAGCACCTGCGGATCGAGGACCACCCTGCCCTCCGGCAGCGCGGCCGTCAGCGCTGCACCCAGGTCGGCGACCGACGCAGGGAGGAGCATCATGACCGGAACCGTAGGCGGGACTGTCTCGCCGCGCGCCCGAGGAGCCCCCTTGATCTTCATCACCGCGAAGTTCTCCGTGCATCCCGAGCACGCCGAGCAGTGGCCGCAGCTCAGCCGTACCTTCACCGAGGCCACACGGGCGGAGCCTGGCTGCCTGTTCTTCGACTGGTCGCGCAGCCTGGAGGACCCGAGCGAGTACGTCCTCGTCGAGGCCTTCCGGGACGGCGCCGCCGGCGGCCAGCACGTGCAGTCCGACCACTTCCGCAACGCGCAGGCCGAGCTGCCGCGGTACCTCACGGCGACGCCGCGCGTCGTGAACGTCGAGCTCGAGCAGGACGACTGGTCCGAGCTGGGCGAGATGCGCGTCGGCTGATTCCCCGGTGGCGCCGGGGAGCGCACTGACCGACTGTGGCTGGCGTGCCGACCCTGCCCCCACCGCCACGCGGTGACGCCGCCGTTGACTGGGTCGCTGCCCACCTCGGCGACCTGTGCAGCGAACCGCCCCGTGCCAGCGGCATCGTCGGCGGGCAGGCCGCTGCCGATGCCGCGCTCGCCTCGCTCGACCTGGCCGGTTACGCCGCCCGCCGCAGCACCGTCCTGCCGGTGGAGCAGCGCGGCGCCACCAGGATGTCGCCCTACGTCCGGCACGGTCTGCTCACCCTTCCGGAGCTGTGGGCGGCAGCGGGGGACGCGCCGTACCGGGACCGGGAGAAGTACCGCGACGAGCTGCTGTGGCAGGAGTACGCCCGGCACGTCTATGCCCGGCTCGGTGCGCGCACCGCGCAGGACTACCGGGTGGAGCAGCCGCGGCCGCCGCGCTGGCCCGACCCGTGGCCGCGGGAGATGGCCTGCATGGCCCTGGTCCGCGACGAGCTGGAGACAGATGGCTGGCTGGTCAACCAGACCCGGATGTGGGTCGCGAGCCAGTGGAGCGTGCGCGCCGGGCACGACTGGCGCGAGGGCGAGGACGCGCTGTACCGCCGGCTGCTCGACGGTTCCCGCGCCGCCAACCGCCTTGGCTGGCAGTGGACCGTCGGCACCGGTTCGGGCAAGCCGTACGGCTTCTCGCGCTGGCAGGTGGAGAAGCGGGCACCGCAGCTGTGCGCTGGCTGTCCGCTCCGTGCCCGCTGCCCGGTGCAGGAGTGGCCGGAGGCGCAGGTCGGCGCGCGGGTGGTGCCGCCGGACGGGCTGGTCGACGGGACGACCGACGGCGGGCCGGTCACGGCGGTCGTGACTGACGAGCCCGGCACGGTCTGGCTGACTGCCGAGTCGCTCGGCGCCACCGATCCGGCGCTGCTCGCCCACCCTCAGCTGCCACGGGTGTTCGTCTTCGACGAGCCGCTGCTGCGCGGGCTGCGACTGGCCGGGATCCGGTTGGTCTTCCTGGCGCAGGCGCTCGCCGAGCTCGACATCGAGGTGCGCCGCGGCGACCCGGTCGACGAGCTGGCCGGCCGGCGGCTGGCGGTGACGCACGCTCCGGTCCCCGGCTTCGCTCGCCGCGCCGCCCGCGTCGACGTGGCCGCTACCCATCCGTGGCCGTGGCTGGTGCGGCCGGGCAGCGGTTCGCTGCGGTCCTACAGCGCCTGGCGGAAGACGCACCGCGTCCGCTGACGCCGGACGCACGAACGCCCCGGCCCGCCGACGGATCGGCGGGGCCGGGGCGCCCGGACGGGCGACTACTTCACGTCGTAGCGGTCCAACATCATGACCTTGTCCCACGCGTCGACGAAGTCGCGGACGAACTTCTCCTTGGCGTCGTCAGAGGAGTAGACCTCCGCGATGCCGCGCAGGATCGAGTTCGAGCCGAAGACCAGGTCGGCGGCGGTGGCGGTGCGCACGACGTTGCCGCCCGCGTCCAGCCCCTCGTAGACGCCCTCGTCGTTCATCGAGGTGCGCCAGCTGATGCCGAGGTCGAGCAGGTTGCGGAAGAAGTCCTGCGACAGGACACCCGGGGTGTCGGTGAACACGCCGTGCTGGACGCCGCCGGTGTTGGCGCCGAGCACGCGCAGGCCGCCGACGAGCACGGTGAGCTCCTTGGCGGTGAGCTCCAGCAGGTAGGCCCGGTCGATCAGCAGCGTCTCCGGCGCGAGCTTCGAGCCCGGCGTGGTCCAGTTGCGGAAGCCGTCGGCGCGCAGCTCGAGCCACTTCATGCCGTCGACGTCGGTCATCTCCTGCGACGCGTCGGTGCGACCCGGGGTGAACGGGGCGGTGATCTCGACACCGGCGTCCGCCGCGGCCTTCTCGACGCCGGCGCAGCCGCCGAGCACAATCGTGTCGGCCAGCGAGACCGGCTTGCTGAAGGCCTGCCGGACCTCGTCGAGCTTCGCGATGACCTCGTCCGTGCCGGCGTTCACCGCCCAGGAGGCCTGCGGCTGCAGGCGCAGGCGCGCGCCGTTGGCACCGCCACGCTTGTCCGTGGTGCGGTACGACGCAGCAGCCGACCACGCCGTGTGCACCAGCTGGGAGACCGTCAGGCCGGAGGCCAGGATCTGCTGCTTGAGCTCGTCGACGTCGGACCCGCCGATCAGGTCGTGGTCCACGGCCGGGACCGGGTCCTGCCAGATGAGCTCCTCCTGCGGCACATCCGGCCCGAGGTAGCGGCTCTTGGGGCCCATGTCGCGGTGCAGCAGCTTGAACCAGGCGCGCGCGTACTGGTCGGCGAAGTACGCCGGGTCGTTGTGGAAGCGCTCGGAGATCGTCCGGAACTCCGGGTCGGCGATGAGCGCCACGTCGGTGGTGGCCATCATCGTCGGGACCTTCTTGCCCGGGACGTGCGCATCGGGGGCAAGGTCCTCCGGCGCCGGGTCCTTGGCCTTCCACTGCTTGGCGCCGGCGGGGCTCTCGGTCAGCTCCCACTCGTACTTGAACAGCAGGTCGAAGTAGCCGTTGTCCCACTGGGTGGGGTTGACCGTCCACGCGCCCTCGAGGCCGGAGGTGATGGTGTCCTCAGCCATGCCCTTGCCGAACTGGCTCTTCCAGCCGATGCCGCCGGAGTGCACCGGGCACCCCTCGGGCTCGGTACCGACGAGCGTGGGGTCACCGGCGCCGTGGCTCTTGCCGAACGTGTGACCGCCGGCGATGAGGGCCACGGTCTCCTCACTGTTCATGCCCATGCGGCTGAAGGTGACCTTGATGTCGTGCGCGGAGGCGACCGGGTCCGGCTGGCCCTGCGGGCCCTCCGGGTTGACGTAGATGAGGCCCATCGTCACGGCGCCGAAGTCGCCCTCGGCGAGATCGAGTGGGTTGTCGCCGCTGTAGCGCTCGTCGCCCAGCCAAGTGTCCTCCGGACCCCAGAAGACCTCCTCGGGCTGCCACACGTCCTCGCGGCCGAAGGCGAAGCCGAAGGTCTTGAGCCCCATGTCGTCGTGCGCGACGTTGCCGGCGAGCACGAGCAGGTCGGCCCAGGACAGCGAGCGGCCGTACTTCTGCTTGACGGGCAGGAGCAGCCGGCGGGCCTTGTCGAGGTTGGCGTTGTCCGGCCAGCTGTTGAGGGGCGCGAAGCGCTGCTCACCGGAGCCGCCTCCACCGCGGCCGTCGGCGCTGCGGTAGGTGCCGGCGGCGTGCCACGACATGCGGATGAACAGGCCGCCGTAGTGGCCCCAGTCCGCGGGCCACCAGTCCTGCGAGGTGCGCATGACCTGTGCCAGGTCGGCCTTGACTGCAGCGACGTCCAGCGACTGAACGGCCGTCTTGTAGTCGAAGTCCTCGCCGAGCGGGTTGGCAGCCGGGTCCGTCCGGTTCAGGACCTGCAGGTCGACCTGGTTGGGCCACCAGTCCCGGTTGGTGCGGGGCCGGTTGGTGACCTGCGGTTCCGGCGCGGGGATCGCCGGGTTCTCGCTCTCGCTGGTGCTCGCGGTGTCGGGGTCGGTCACGTCGTACCTCTCTGCTGTCGTGCGGCTGGACTCAGGACGTCTCGGGGGTGGTCGCGCAGGTGGGGCAGTGGCCCCAGTAGACGACCTCGGCCTCGTCGATGTCGAAGCCGGCGTCGTCGGAGGCGGTCAGGCAGGGCGTGTGGCCGACGGCGCAGTCGACGTCGGCGATGGCACCGCAGGAGCGGCAGACCGCGTGGTGGTGGTTGTCGCCGACCCGGGCCTCGTAGCGGGCCACCGAGCCGGGCGGCTGGATCCGCCGGACCAGGCCGACGTCGGTCAGCGTGCGCAGCACGTCGTAGACCGCCTGGTGGGACACCGCACCCAGCCGGGTGCGGGCCAGCACGATGACCGCCTCGGTGTCGGCGTGCGCGTTCTCGTGCACCACGGACAGCACGGCCACCCGCGGCCGGGTCACGCGCAGCGCGGCCCCGCGCAGCTCGCGCTCGACGTCGCTGGGGGAAGGCACGCCCCGCAGTGTGGCCCATCTTCTTGACTCGATCAAGTCAAGGCGCGTCGTGGAGGGGTCGCGGTCGCGTCCGGGCAGACTGCGGCCCGGGGGCACGTCAGCAGAGCGGAGGGGCCGACCGTGCAGCAGGTGCGTCCGCGGTCCCTCGTGGTGCTGGTTGCGCTGGCCGCGGGGGTGGCGCAGGCGTTCGGTCGGTTCTCCTACGCCCTGCTGCTGCCAGCGATCAACCGTGACCTGCTCGACTCTTACGCACTCGCCGGCCTCGTGGGGACCGCCAACGTGGCCGCCTACCTCTTGGGGACCCTGGCCGTCAGCGTCTTGTCCCGACGGGCTGACCCCGCGGCCCTCATCCGTGCCGGGCTGCTGGGGAGCTGCGCCGGGCTGCTCGTCCTGTGGCAGGCCGACAGCGCCGCCACGCTCGCCGTCGGGCTCACCCTGACCGGGGTAGGCGGCGCGTTCATCTGGGTGCCGGCGCCGGGCCTCGCGGGCTCGGTCGTCCGGCCCTCCCGCCGCGGCGCGGCCATCGGCATCAGCGGATCCGGCATCGGTGGCGGCATCGTCTTCGCCAGTGCCCTCGCTGCTGTGCTGCAGTCCCGCGGCGGTGACTCGTCCTGGCGGACGGTCTACCTGGTCGAGGCTGTCGTGGCCGTGGTCGTCCTGCTGCTCTGCCTGCGTTACCTGCGCCCGGCCGTCCACCCGGGCGAGCAGGCCGCGGTCCGCACCGGCGCACTCCGCCGGGTGCCGGGCTGGGCCGGCGTGGTCGGTGGCTATGCCGCGTACGGACTGGCGTACTCGGTCTACACGAGCTATCTCGTCACCGCGCTGGAGGACGACGCAGGCTTCTCCGCCGGCCATGCCGCCGTCGTCTACACCTTGGTGGGGGTGGCGCTGATCTGCGGTGGGGTGCTCCTCGGCCCGGCCTCCGACCGCTGGGGTCGCGGGCGCTGCCTGGTCGCCGGTTACGCCGCGATGGCGGCGGCGATCCTGCTCGTGCCGCTGGGCGTGGAGCCGCTCGCCTCGATCTCCGCCGTGGTCTTCGGACTGACGATGTCCGGGCTGCCGGCCGTCATCGCTGCCCACCTGGCCGACTCGCTGACTCCGCGGGAGTTCGCGGGGGCGTTCGGCCGGTGCACCCTGGCCTTCGGCGTCGCGCAGCTCTGCGGGCCGCCGCTGGGCGGCGTGCTGGCCGAGGCGACGGGCAGCTTCACCGCGTCCTTCGTGCTCGCCGCGGCGGTGGCCGGGCTGGGAGCGGTGCTCAGCGTGTCCGTGATCCGCGCGCCGGTGTCGGCCTAAGCGCTCACCCCGGGCCGGCGGTCCGCCCAGGGCGCCGCCTGCTCGAGGGCGGCGGCGACGCGCACCAGCACGTCCTCGCGGCCGAACTCCGCCACGACCTGCACCCCGACCGGCAGCCCGTCGGCCGTCCAGTGCAGCGGCAGGCTGACCGCCGGCTGCCCGGTGACGTTGAACTGCGCGGTGTACGGGATGTAGCTGGCGATCCGCTGGCCCTCGTCCTTGCCGGTCATCCAGCCGATCTCCGGCGGCGGAGCGCCGACCGTGGGCGTGACGAGCAGGTCGAAGCCTTCGCCGCCCTCCTCCGGCGACGCCCACCACATCGACATCCGGCGCACCCAGGCCCCGAGCCACATCCGCGCCGCGAGGTAGTCCTTGGCGCGCAGGTCGTCACCGACCAGCCGGTAGAACGCGTTGCGCGGCTCGAGCTCGGCGTCCGTGATCGGCCGGCCGAGCGCCTCGGTGAGCGCCTGCATCGTCAGCGCCGTGTCAGCCGCGATGGTCGTGACGAAAGGCGAGTTGAAGCCGTCGTCGAACATGGCTTCGGGGTGGGCGATCTCGACGTCGCAGCCGAGCTGCTCGAGCAGCCGGCCGGTGCGCGCGACGGCCTGCTTGCACTCGTCGTCGGACAGGTAGGGACTGCCGGCAGGCGGGGCGTCGAGCAGACCGACGCGCAGCCGGCCGACCGGGGCGCCGACCTCCTGGGTCAGCGGGCGGGCCAGCGGCGGCGCCCAGTACGGGTCGCCCGGCATCGGCCGGCCGATCACGTCCAGGATCCCGGCGCTGTCGCGCACGGTGCGGCTCACGACGCCGTCGATGGTCGCGCCGGCCCAGCCCTCGCCGATGTCCGGGCCCTGCGACACCCGGGCCCGGGTGGGCTTGAGGCCGACCAGCCCGCACTCGCTGGCGGGGATACGGATCGAGCCGCCGCCGTCGTTGGCGTGCGCGACCGGAACCAGCCCGGCGGCGACGGCGGCTGCCGACCCGCCGCTCGAGCCGCCGGTCGAGCGGCCGAGGTCGTAGGGGTTGCGGCACGGTCCGTTCGCGACCGGCTCGGTCGTCACGGTGGTGCCGAACTCCGGGACGTTGGTACGACCCAGGAAGACCAGGCCGCCGGCGCGGAAGCGCGAGGCGAGGTGGCTGTCGGTCGGCCAGACGTGGCCGGCGTCGCGCAGGAAGGAGGTGCCGTAGTTCGTCGCCTCCCCCGCGACGTGACAGCCCAGGTCCTTGAGCAGCATCGGGACCCCGCGGAACGGCCCGTCCGGCAGCTCGCCTGCCGCCTCGGCGCGCGCTGCGGCGAAGCGGTCGTGCACGACGGCGTTGATCTGCGGCACCCGCTCGATCCGCGCGATCGCGTCTTCGACCAGCTCGCTCGGGCTGGCCTGCCCGGTGCGCACGAGCTCGGCCTGGGCGGTGGCGTCCATCCACGTGGTGTCGGTCATGCGGCGGAACCTAGCGCGGGTGGTCGTAGAACCCGCGCCCGGTCTTCTCGCCGAGCCGGCCCTCGGCGATGAGCTCGCGCAGCAGCCGTCGCGGTCCGTCGGACACCCCCAGCCGCTCGGCGGCGTAGTGCTCCTCGATGTCGAGCACGACGTCGAGCCCGACGGCGTCCATCCGCGCGAACGGACCGCGGTCGGTGCCGAGGTTGAGCCGGAACAGCTCGTCGACCTCCTCCGGCGTCGCGACGCCTTCCGCGACCACGGCCAGCGCCTCGCGCTTGATGGCCGCCCAGATCCGGTTGTAGATGAAGCCGGTGCTCTCTCGGCGCACCTGGAACGGCTGCAGCCCGTAGTCGGGCAGGACGTCCATGAGCAGCCGGACCACGGCGGGGTCAGTCCTGCCGCAGGACATCACCTCGACCGCGGTGCGCTCGGGCGGCATGTAGAAGTGCGTGTTCACCAGCCGCTGCGGCCGCCGGACGGCGTCGACCAGCCGGCTGGACGGGTAGGACGAGGAATTGGTCGCGAGCACCGCGTCGGGCGGGGCGAGGCGGTCGAGCTCGGTGAACAGCGGCTGCTTCACCTCGAGCCGCTCGGGCACCGCCTCGACGACCAGCCAGACGTCGTCGACCGCCTGCTCCAGGTCGTCCACGGCGCGGACGGACCCCGGGGTGCCGCCGACCCGCTCGGCGACCTCGGGCAGCTGGTCCTGCACCCAGCGGACGGCAGCCTTGCGCTGGTCGTACGAAGGGTCGCTGATCCGCACCTCGCCGCCGCGGGTGGCGAGCATCAGCGCGATCCGCCGCCCGAGGGTCCCGGCGCCGACCACG
>JBBSLB010000047.1:0-14506 GCA_038255675.1 Mycobacteriales bacterium | reverse complement strand
GCGCGCCGCCCACCTGGCCGTGTCGAACGTCGTCCTGGCCGGGGTGCCCGAGGGCGGTGAGCAGGACTACGTCGTGCTCGAGCAGGTCGGCGAGGTCCCGACGTACGACTTCGCGGTGAAGGACCACCTCGACCTCGGCACCGCCCTCGGGGCCATCGACACCGAGCGCGGCGCAAAGGTCAGCGGCAGCCGCTTCGCCTTCCTCACCGGCTGGGGAGCGCTGCTCGAGCTGGCGCTGGTGAACCTCGCGATCGGTCAGGCGGTCGAGAACGACTTCAACCCGGTGATCGCCCCCGCGCTGGTGCGGCCCGAGGCGATGGAGGGCACCGGCTTCCTCGGCGCCCACGCCGACGAGGTCTACAAGCTCGAGGGCGACGACCTCTATCTGGTGGGCACCTCCGAGGTCCCGCTCGCCGCATTCCACTCCGGTGAGGTGCTCGACGAGCTGCCGCTGCGCTACGCCGGCTTCTCCTCCTGCTTCCGCCGCGAGGCCGGCAGCCATGGCAAGGACACGCGCGGCATCATCCGCGTGCACCAGTTCGACAAGGTCGAGATGTTCTCCTACGTCGACCCGGCCGAGGCCGAGCGCGAGCACGCACGGCTGCTCGCGATGGAGAAGGTGTTCCTCAGCCTGCTCGAGCTTCCGTTCCGCGTGATCGAGGTTGCCGCGGGCGATCTGGGCTCCTCCGCGGCCCGCAAGTTCGACTGCGAGGCGTGGTTGCCCTCGCAGGATCGCTGGCTCGAGCTGACCTCGACCAGCAACTGCACGGACTTCCAGGCGCGCCGCCTCGGGATCCGCACGCGGGGCGAGAGCGGCAACAAGCCGGTTGCCACGCTCAACGGCACGCTGTGCGCCATCGGCCGCACCATCGCCGTCCTGCTCGAGGTGCACCAGCGCGCCGACGGCTCGGTGCACGTGCCCGAGGCGCTGCGCCCGTACCTCGCCGGTCGCAAGCAGCTGCTGCCGCGATGACCGTCGGGTCTGCGCCGCGGCTGGTCGCCACCGACCTGGACGGCACGCTGGTGCGCAGCGACGGCAGCATCAGCGGGCGCACGGTCGAGGTCGTGGAACGGCTCGAGGCCGCGGGCACGACGTTCGTCATGGTCACCGGGCGTCCGCCCCGGTGGATGTCGCTGGTGGCTGACGAGATCGGCCACCACGGACTGGCCGTCTGCGCCAACGGCGCGATCCTCTACGACCTGCACACCGAGCGGGTCGTGCGCGCGCACCTGCTCGACGCGCGGGCGGCGCTCGACGTCGTCGACGCGCTGCGACGCGAGATCCCCGGCATCGCCTTCGCGGTGGAGAAGGGCCCGGTCGACGGGACACCCGGCGGCTTCGCGCGCGAGCACGCCTACGTGACCCGGTGGGACAACGGCGAGGTCGCCGTCGAGCAGATCGCGGTCATGGTGGCCGGGGGCGCCATCAAGCTGCTCGCGCGCTCGCAGGAGCTCGGCAGCGATGAGCTGCTGGCGGCGGCGCGGGCCTGCGTGGGCGACGCCGCCGAGCTGACCCACTCCAGCGACGGCGGTCTGCTGGAGATCAGCGCGGCCGGCATCAGCAAGGCCAGCGGGCTCGCGTCGCTGGCCGAGGAGCGCGGCGTGGGCGCGGGGGAGGTCGTGGCGTTCGGCGACATGCCGAACGACCTACCGATGCTCGCCTGGGCGGGTCATGCGGTCGGCATGGCCAACGCCCACCCCGAGGTGCTCGAGGTGGTCGACGAGGTGACGGCGACCAATGACGACGACGGCGTCGCGCAGGTCCTCGAGCGGTGGTTCTGAACCGCTAGAGGTACTGGCCGGTGCCGTGCGCGCCGGGGCCGGGGAGCTGCGGGCCGCCCTCGGGCGCACCCGGCGGCAGGGCGACCCGGCCGCGCATCTGCTCGAGCTGCACCCGGGCGGCCATCTGCTGGGCGAACAGCGCCGTCTGGATCCCGTGGAACAGCCCCTCGAGCCAGCCGACCAGCTGGGCCTGGGCGATGCGCAGCTCGGCGTCGGACGGGATCGAGTCCTCGCTGAACGGCAGCGTCAACCGCTCCAGCTCCTCGCGCAGCTCGGGCGCCAGGCCGTCGGCCAGCTCGGTGATCGAGTTCTCGTGCACCTCCCGCAGACGGGTGCGTGAGGCGTCGTCGAGCGGGGCCTGACGGACCTCCTCGAGCAGCTGCTTGACCATCGAGCCGATCCGCATGACCTTGGCCGGCTGCTCGATCAGGTCGGCCGGGCTCTGCTGTCGCGACGGCTCCACCGAGCCGTCTGCGCTGACGGTCACCGACCCCAACGGCTGTCCGTCCGCGCCCATGACGACGACCTGCTGCTCCTTTGGCTCGTTCATGCCCTCGATCCTGCCCCACCGCCGGCCGGCTGCACCTGGTCGGGCAGGCTGGCCGCATGGCTCTCGCTGACCCGTACGACGTCGAGGCGGTGCGGCGGGACTTCCCGGCGCTGGCGGAGGGGCTCGCGCACTTCGACGGGCCGGGCGGCACCCAGGTGCCGGACGCGGTGAGCGCCGCCGTGCACGACGCGATGCGCTCCGCGGTGAGCAACCGGCACGGGCCCTTCGCCAGCAGCAGCCGGGCCGACGCGCTCGTCGACGCTGCGCGGGAGGCCGTGGCGGACCTCGTCGGTGGTGAGCCCGATGGGGTCGTCCTGGGCCAGTCGATGACGGCGAACACCTACGTCATGGCGGGAGCGCTGGCCAAGACCTGGTCGGCCGGCGACGAGGTGGTGCTGTCGCGGCTCGACCACGACGCCGACGTACGACCGTGGGTCCAGGCCGCCGCGCGTGCGGGAGCCGTCGTGCGGTGGGCCGAGGTCGACCCGGCGACCGCTGAGCTCCCGGCGGAGCAGTACGACCAGCTGGTCAACGAGCGGACGCGCCTGGTGGCCGTGACGGCGGCGAGCAACGCGACCGGGACCCGGCCGGACGTCCGGGGGATCGCCGACCGGGCACACGCCGTGGGAGCGGTCGTGCACGTCGACGGGGTGCACGCCACGCCGCACCTCCCGACCGATGTGCAGGCGCTCGGGGCCGACCTCTACGCCACCTCGGCCTACAAGTGGTACGGACCGCACATCGGCTTCACCGTGGGTGATCCCGCGCTGCTCGAGAGCCTGCGCCCCGACAAGCTGCTGCCGAGCAGTGACGCGGTCCCGGACCGGTTCGAGCACGGCACCCCAAGCTTCGCTGCCCTGGCGGGCGTCACCGCAGCCGTCGACTGGATCGCCTCGCACGGCGCCGGAGTGACGCGGCGCGAGCGCGTCCTGTCAGCGATGGCCCTGGTGCGCGCGCACGAGGAGGAGGTCTTCGCGCGCCTGCTCGCCGGACTGGCCGCGAACGACGACGTGGCGCTGGTCGGCTCACCTGCCCGCCGCACCCCGACGGTCGCGTTCACCGTCGCCGGACACACGCCGCAGCAGATCAGCACCCGGCTCGGCGACCAGGGCGTGGCCGTCTGGGCCGGCGACTACTACGCCGTCGAGCTGATGACGGCCCTCGGTCTCGCCTCCTCCGGCGGAGCGGTACGCGCGGGTGTGGTCTGCTACACGACGGCCGCCGAGGTCGACCGGCTCCTCGCCGCCCTGCAGGAGGTCTGAGTGGAACCGTCCGTCAGCCGCACGTGCTGGAAGACGCTCGAGCCGGTGCACGCGATGGTCTACTTCGCGCCCGAGGCGCAGGAGGAGTACGCCGCCCTCGGCTTCGACCTGAAGGCCAACCGCGCGGCCGGCTACTTCCCCGCTCGGGCCGCGGCGCTGGGCGCGGTCCCTGCGTCCGTGGTGCAGGCGGCGTTCTTCAACTTCTCCGCTGTGGCGGCGGCTTTCGGGATGGACCGGGCGTGGGAGATCGCGTCACCCGAGCAGCTGGTGCAGGCGCGACTGCGCGCCGCGGACCGGGCGTTGCGACGCATGGGTGAGACGCTGGTCGACGGGCCAGGGATCGTCGAGGCAGTAGCTCTCGCGCGCACCGCCAGCGAGGGGTGCACCCCGGAGGGGCGCCCGCTCTACGCCGGCAACGCGGCGCTGCCGTGGCCGGAGGAGCCGCACCTGCAGCTGTTCCACGCCGTGACGCTGCTGCGCGAGTTCCGCGGCGACGGGCACATCGCCGCGCTGGTGGTCGAGGGCATCACCGGCCTCGAGGCCGCGGTCATGCACGTCGCGCAGGGCGACACGTGGACCCGCGAGCCGCTGCGCAAGACCCGCGGCTACTCGCCGGAGGAGTGGGACGCCGCGCTCGCCCGGCTCCGCGCGCGCGGGTGGATCGATGAGGGCGAGGGCTTCACCGACGAGGGCCGTGCCGTGCGCCAGCGCATCGAGGACCGCACCGACGAGCTGGCGCTGCCCGCCTGGGAGCACCTCGGCGAGGACGGCTGCGCGCGACTGCGCGAGCTGGTGCGCCCGCTGTCGACCGCGATCGTCGCCGCGGGCGGTCTCGGGATCCGCTAGCGAACAGGCGCTTGCGCCGACCTGACCGACAGCACGACCTTGCCGACGTGCGTGCTCGCCTCGAGCAGCCGGTGCGCGTCGGCCACCTGCTCGAGCGGCAGCACGCGGTCGACCACCGGTCTCACCCGGCCGGCCGCGACGAGGGGCCACACGTGCTCGCGGACGGCGGCCACGATCGCCGCCTTCTGCTCGGCCGGCCTCGCCCGCAGACTCGTGGCAGCGACGCTGGCCCGCTTGGACAGCAGCGCGCCGAGGTCGAGCTCGCCCTTGGTCCCGCCCTGCAGGCCGATGACGACCAGCCGCCCGCCGGTGCGCAGGACCTGGACGTTGCGGGCCAGGTAGGTCGCGCCCATGTTGTCCAGCACGACGTCGGCGCCGCCGAGCTCCTTGACGACCTCGACGAAGTCCTCGTCCCGGTAGCGGATCGCCCGTTCGGCCCCAAGATCCTCGGCGCGCGCGGCCTTCTCCGCCGAGCCGACGGTGCACAGCACTCGCGCACCGCGGGCCACCGCGAGCTGGATCGCCAGCGTGCCGATGCCGGACGTGCCGCCGTGCACGAGCAGCACCTCGCCGGCCTGCAGCGCGGCGAGCTCGAAGACGTTCGACCAGACCGTGCAGGCGACCTCGGGCAGCGCGGCCGCCTCCACCAGCGAGACGCCCGCCGGGACCGGGAGCAGCTGGCCGGCCGGGACGGCGACCCGCTCGGCGTAGCCGCCCCCGGCCAGCAGCGCGCACACCTCGTCGCCGACGCTCCACCCCGTGACGTCCTCGCCAAGCGCGGCGATGCGGCCGCTGCACTCGAGACCGGGGTAGGGCGACGCGCCCGACGGCGGGTTGTAGAACCCCTGCCGTTGCAGCAGGTCTGCGCGGTTGACGGCTGTGGCGACGACGTCGACGAGGACCTCGCCGGGTCCGGGCTCCGGGTCCGGTACGTCGGCAAGGGTGAGGACGGAGGCGTCCCCGTAGGACGGGAGGGTGACGGCGCGCATGGGGCTCACCGTACGGTCCAGGCGTGCCCTCCTCCGACGACGCCTTCTACCTCCCGCTCGGCGACGGCCGCTGGTCCTCGACCGTGCACACGACCGGTCCGTGGGACGCGCGCTTCCAGCACGGCGGTCCGCCCGCGGCGCTCCTGGGTCGTGCGGTCGAGCGGTGCGAGCCGCGCGACGACGCCTTCGTGGCCCGGATGACCGTCGAGATCCTCGGGCCGGTGCCCGTCGGGGAGCTCGAGGTGCGCTCGCGCGTGCTGCGGCCCGGGCGCAGCGTCGAGCTGGTCGAGGCCGTGCTGTCCGCAGCGGGCCGTGACGCGGCCCGGGCGGCGGCCTGGCGGGTGCGCCGGACCGAGCAGGAGGGTGTCGCACCGCGTCACGCGGGCCTGCCGCCGCTCCCCGACGCCACGCCGAGCGAGCTGCCGAGCGGCGGGTGGATCGACGGCTACCTGTCGGCGGTCGAGTGGCGCTTCGTCGAGGGTCGCTTCGACGTGCAGGGCCCCGCCACCGTCTGGTCGCGGCTGCTGCACCCGCTCGTGCCGGACGAGGAGCCGAGCCCGCTGCAGCGCGTGCTCGCCGTGGCCGACAGCGGCAACGGGCTGAGCAGCGAGCTCGACCTGAGCTGGCACTTCATCAACCCCGAGCTCACCGTGCACCTGCATCGTGAGGCCGTTGGCGACTGGGTGTGCGTGGACGCCCAGACCGCGATCTCGCGGGGCGGGGCGGGGCTCGCGACGACGGTGCTGTCCGACCTCGACGGCCCGGTCGGCGTCGGCGCCCAGAGCCTGCTCGTCGCCCCCCGGTAGCACCGCTTCGACGACCTCCGGCGAGCCCGGCCGGACCGCTCCCGCCGGCACCCAGCGCAGGTGGTTGAGGCCGGCGCCGCGGCTGACCTGGACGTAGCGGCGGTCGCCGCGCACGGCGAGCAGCAGCCCCGACCGAGCGGCTCCGCCCTCGACCACGGTCACCAGGGCGGGCGGGGTGAGCAGCTGCAGGCGCACGGGGTCGGTCCTCCATCGTCGGCTCGACCCTTCGCGATGGACGGTAGCTGCCCGCCCCGACGGCGCTACCGGCCGGTGTACTCCCAGTGCCACGGCTCCGGCATCGAGCCGCCCGGTTCGGCCCAGGCAGGGTGGATCCAACCGAAGCGCCCGGCGTTCGCCGTGAGCCAGCGGTAGGTGCTGGAGCCGAACCGCTCCCCGCCGCAGCCGATGTCCACCGCGACCCCAAGGCCGTGCCGGCTCGTACCGGGCACGGCGGCCAGTTGCGGCTTGCGGCGGAAGACGCTGACCTGCCCGGCGTAGGACCGGTAGGAGTCGGTGATGCACAGCCGGCTGCCCCTCTCGGTCAGCGCCGCGGCGCTCATCCGGTTGAAGGCGTTGGCCGCGTCGGCGCGCAGCGCGTGGCCGGGCGCGCCGTCGAGCGGGCACAGTGAGCCGGCCTCGAGCAAGCCGTTGGCGCCGCCGCGGACCGGACCGGCGCAGGTGGCGGCCACGCTGCCGCGGCTGCGCGAGGCGCGGACCTGCGCGGCCCGGGCGGCCTCGAGGCGGGCGGACGCTGCGGCCAACCGGGCTGCAGTCGCATCGGCCGTGGCCCGCAGGGCCGCCACCTGGTCGGCCAGGTCGCGCTCGCGGTCGGCGGCTTCCTGCGTGAGCTGCTCGACGGTGCGCACCGCGCCCAGGGCGGACACCCGTTCGGCGGTCGCGGCGCGCAGCACGTCGGTGGAGCTCCCGCGCACGCGATCCAGGTCGGCCCGCGCGACGACCGCGTCGACGAAGCCGTCCGGCGTGCCGGCCAGGGCGAGCGCGAAGCCGTCCGGCACGGGCGAGCGGTAAGCCGCCGCAGCGATGATCCGGATCCGCTCACGCGCCTGCGCCGACCGGACCTGCGCGGCCTCGGCCTCGGCCTGCGCCTCGGCCAGCTCGCGCTGCACCTGGTCCAGCTCGCCGCGTCCGTCCTCCAGCCGACGGGTGCCGTCGGACAGCACCTGCGCCGCCGCGTCGACCTCCGCGCGCATTCCGGCGAGCTCCCGCTCGGCGACCGCGACGGGGTCGGCAGCCTGCGCGCCGGTCGGGACCGGCGCCAGCGGCAAGGCCGCCGCGAGGGCCAGGACGAGCCCGCCGCGACGCAGGACGGAGCGGGCACGGACCACGCCTCGGACCCTAGGTCCGAGAGGGCTCAGAACCCCGCAGGCGCAGCAGTCCCGACACGGCCGCGGCGAGGGCGAGCAGTCCGGCGGCGGCGGTGACGGCCAGCGCCGCGACGGCGCCGGAGCGCTCGACCAGCACGCCCGCCACGGCGCTGCCGAGCGCCGCACCGCCGAAGATCATGCTGCTGTTCCAGGCGAAGGCCTCGGTCGTCGTGCCGGCAGGCGCCGCCTCGCCGAGCAGCACCGAGTTGCACGCGCTGAACGGCGCGATGGTCAGGCCGTAGAGGAACAGCGCCAGGCCCATGGCGACTGGCCCGCCGGCCAGCAGCGGCAGCGCGCTGCCGACCGCGAGCGCGCCGACGAGCATCGGCAGCTGGCGGCGGTGCGGGGTGCTCAGGTGCAGCCCGCCGTAGACGAGCCCGCCGATGATCGAGCCGAACGACCACACCGCGAGCAGGACACCGGCCTGAGCGGGCTGCCCGCCGCGGCCCTCGACGTAGGCCGGCAGGGCCACCTCGATCGCGCCGAAGCCGAGCCCGATGCCGGCCACCGTCAGCAGCAGCGCGCGCACGGCCGCCGAGCGCAGCGGCCCGGCTCGACTGCCGGAGCCGGCCTCGGGGTGCGGGCGCACCGCCCGCACCGCCGGTGTCGACGCCAGCCAGAGCGCGCCGACCAGACCCAGGGCGCCGGCCACCAGCACGGCCGCGCCCGGGTGCAAGGCGGAGGACAGCAGAGCGGTGAGCAGCGGCCCAAGCACGAAGCAGAGCTCGACCACGACAGATTCGAGCGAGTAGGCCGTGGCCCGGGCGGGCCCTTCGAGCAGCTGGCCCCACAGCGCCCGCATGACCGGGCCGTGCGGCGGGACGGCCGCGCCGCCCAGTGCGGCCGGCACGAGCAGCGACCAGGTCGGGGCGCCCGCGGCGGCGAGCCCCACCAGAAGGGCGAGCGCCAGCGGGTAGAGCACCGCGGTCAGCAGCAGTGCTCGGACAGGTCCCTTGCGGTCCGCCGCCCGCGCCCGCGACGGCCCGAAGACGCCGAACGACAGGGCGTAGGTCCCGGCGACCAGTCCGGCGGAGGCGTACGACCCGGTGGTCTCGCGGACAAGCAGCAGCAGGCCGAACCCGGTCATGCCGAGCGAGAGCCGGCCGACGACGCTCGCGACGAGCGGGACGGCGGTGCCCTGGCCGCGCAGCACGGCGGAGTACCGCGCCAGCACCGTCACCAGCGCGACGCTAGCCGCCGTCGGTCAGGAGCGGACGTACTCCCAGTGCCAGGCCTCGGGCCTGCTGCCGCCGATGCCGGCCCAGCCCGGGTGCACCCAGCCGAAGGCCGGGGCGTTGGCCTGCATCCAGCGGTGCGCCTCAGAGCCGAAGGTCTGCACCCCGCCGCAGAGGTCGACGGCCAGGCCCCAGCCGTGCTGGCTGCGGCCGGGGGTGGCGGCGAGGTGCGGCTTGCGGCGGAAGACGTCGACCTGCGAGGGGAAGTCGCGGTAGGAGTCCGTCAGGCACAGCGGCGCGCCGGTCGCGGCCAGGCGGGCGCGGCTGAGCGCGTCCAACGCCCGCGCGGCGTCGGTGCGCAGGCGGTGCCCCGATGCGGTCTCCAGCGGGCAGAGCGAGCCCGAGGACAAGAAGCCGTTCGCCTCGGCGCGCCCGCCAGGCTCCTGGCAGTCGCCGCCGGAGGTCGCGGCACCGGGGACGTACGCGACGCCGGCCGCCTCGGCGGCCAGCTGCGCGGCCCGCTCGACGGCCTCTCGGGAGGCCAGGGCCCGGGACTCCAGCTCGGCCAGCTCCTCGGCGGCGCGCACCCGGACCAGCCGCGCGCCGGCGCGGGCCAGCTCGGCGGTCAGCTCGGTGGTGCGCCCGGCCAGCTCCACGCGCTGCACCTCCAGCGCCTGCCGCTGGGCGAGGGCCTGCCGGCGCAGGTCGTCAGAGCGCTCCAGCGCCACGGTCGCGCCGGCCTGCTGCTCGACGAGGACCCGCGTCGCGTCGGTGCGCGTCGCGCCCAGCCGGTTGACCGACCGCTGGACGTACGCGAGGTCGGACACCGCACCGGGGTCGCCGGACAGCAGCGCCGTGACCATCGGCGGCATCCCGCCCTTGTACGCGGCGCGGGCCAGGCCCTGCAGGGCGGTGCGGGCCTGGTCGGACGCATCGAGCAGCGCCTCCCGGTCCGCGCGGGCCGCGAACTGCTGCTGGGTGAGCCGGGCCAGCTCGTCCTCGGCCTGCTCGTAGGCGACCGCGCCCTGCTCGAGCTCCTGGCCGACCCGGTCGACCTCGGCGCGCAGCTGCTCGACCTGCTGCTCGACCGACGTGGACGTCTCGGCCGCCGCCGTCGCCGCGGGGGTGGTGGCCGCCGCTGCGAGAACCAGCGCGCAGGCGAGCACACGCGCGCAGCGGGCGAGTCGCACGAAGGGCCGTCCTTGGTCGAAGGGGGCAGGTCGGGGCTCTGGTCCCATCGACGCGCGCGGGTCCGGCCTGAAGCAGGTGGGAAGGTCGTCCGCATGACCGGTCACGACGTCGCCTTCGTCCTCGGCGGCGGCGGGGTGCTCGGGGCCGGTGAGGTGGGCATGCTGCGCGCGCTGCTGGAGGCCGGGATCACCCCTGACCTGGTGGTCGGCACGTCGGTCGGCGCGCTCAACGGAGCCTTCGTCGCGGCGGACCCGACCGTCGAGACGACGGTGCGGCTGGCCGAGCTGTGGCGGCAGATGTCGGCCGACGGCGGCGTCTTCAGTGGCTCGGTGGCCCAGCGGGTCGGCCGTGCCGTCCGCAGCCGCACCCATCTGCACGGGCGCGGGCCGCTGCGTCAGCTGCTGGCCGACAACCTGACCGTGGCGCGGATCGAGGACCTCGCCGTCCCGTTCCAGTGCGTCGCCGCGTCCATCGAGCGGGCCGCCGAGCACTGGTTCACCGAGGGGTCGCTGTCGGACGCGGTGATGGCGTCCGCGGCCGTGCCCGGCCTGCTGGCACCGGTGCGGATCGGCGACGAGCACTTCCTCGACGGCGGGCTGGTGAACAGCATCCCCGTGAGCCGGGCCGTGGAGCTCGGCGCGCGGACCGTCTACGTGCTGCAGGTGGGCCGGATCGAACGGCCGCTGACCGCACCCACCCGGCCGTGGGAGGTCGCGCTCGTCGCGTTCGAGATCGCCCGGCGGCACCGGTTCGCCAGCGACATGGCTCGGCTGCCCGACGACGTGGTCGTGCACGTGCTCCCCAACGGCGACGACCCGCCGGAGGGGCTGGCGGCGCTGCGCTACCGCGACCTTCGCCGCGTCGCCCGCCGCGTCGAGCGCGCGCACGACGCGACCGCCGACTACCTGGCGGGGCTGCCGTGACCGTCCCGCTGCCGCCGCGCTGGGTGCGCCGGCCGCTGTCCTTCCTGGTCCTGCTCGGGCTGGTCTTCGCGGTGACGCTGCTGCCGCTGCTCGTGCTGGGCTCGGTGCTCGCGTCGTCGCTGCTGCCGGGCCGCTGGCGGGTGCTGCGGATGCTCTGCTTCGCGCTGGTCTACCTGCTGCTCGAGGTGGTGGGGCTCGCTGTCGCGCTCGTGCTGTGGGTCGCCAGCGGCTTCGGCTGGAGGCTGCACTCGCCGGCCTTCCAGCGCGCGCACTACGCGGTCCTGCGCGGCCTGCTCGCCGAGCTGCTGGCCACGGCGACATGGGTGTTCCACCTGCAGCTCGACACCGACGGCGTGTCCTGGTCGCCGCTCCACGACGGGGTGCCGGGGTCCTCGAACGCGATGGTGGTGCTCAGCCGGCACGCCGGCCCGGGCGACTCGCTGCTGCTGGTGCGCACGCTCATGGACCGCGACCACCAGCGGCGACCGCGGATCGTGCTCAAGGACGTCCTGCAGTGGGACCCGCTGCTCGACGTCTACCTCAACCGCGTCCCCTCGGCGTTCCTCGGCTCGGCTGGTGAGATGACCCGTCTCATAGCCGATCTCGCGACCGGGATGGGTCAGGAGGACGCGCTGCTCATCTTCCCCGAGGGCAGCAACTTCTCGGAGTCCCGGCGGCTGCGCGCGATCGACCGGCTGCGCGGCAAGGGCCTGCTCGAGCAGGCGCGCCGGGCGGAGGCGATGCGTCACGTGCTTGCTCCGCGCCCGGGCGGCGTCGCCGCCGCGCTCGAGGCCGCGCCGCATGCCGACGTCGTCTTCGTCGCGCACACCGGTCTCGAGCACCTGTCGACCGTGGCCGACCTGTGGGACGGCCTGCCGATGGACCAGACCGTCCGGCTGCGCTGGTGGTTCGTCCCGGCCGACGTGGTGCCCCGGGAGCGCCGAGCGCAGGAGGAATGGCTGTACGAGAGGTGGGCCGAGATCGACGCCTGGATCGCCTCGCACGCGCCCGTCTGACCGTGGCGGCCGTGGTCTGCTCACAGGGGACGCACAGGAAGGCACGACAGCCTGGGCCGCACCGAGAGAGGGAGTCCGCGCATGACCCCCGCACAGCCCGAGGCGCGCCTGCTCGTGGTGGATGACGAGCCGAACATCCTCGAGCTGCTGTCGGTGAGCCTGCGCTTCGCCGGCTTCCAGGTGGCGACGGCGACCAACGGGGCCGACGCTCGGCGGCGACGACTACGTCACCAAGCCGTTCAGCCTCGAGGAGGCCGTCGCGCGCATCCGCGCCGTCCTGCGTCGTACCGGTGGCCCCGCCGTGGCGGCGGCCGAGCCGGCGACCGCGCGGCTGGCATACGGCGACCTCGTGCTCGACGACGACGCGCACGAGGTGTGGGAGGGCGAGCGCGAGGTCGAGCTCTCGCCGACGGAGTTCAACCTGCTGCGCTACTTCCTGCAGAACCCGGGTCGGGTGCTGAGCAAGCGGCAGATCCTCGAGCACGTGTGGCACGACGACTTCGGCGGCGACGGCAACGTCGTGGAGTCCTACGTCTCCTACCTGCGCAAGGAGGTGGACCAGTCGGAGCCGCGCCTTACCTGGTCGACCGGCTCGACACGCAGCTGCGCGAGACCGTCGCAGCGCCGCTGGACCGGCGCGGCGGTCCAGCGCCCGGCCGGCCCGGCCCGCGGCGCGATGTTGCGGTGACGGTGCTGCTGTACGACGCCGACGGCGAGCTGCGAGCCGACTCCTCCGCCGCCCTGCGACGCTCAGGTGGGCCGGACGTCGCGGACCCGCGCCGATTGCCGGACCGGCCGACCGAGGTCGACGACGTCGAGGGCGGGCTGCCCTGGCGGGTTCTCGCGGCGGACACCGCCTCCGGCGGCACTCTCGTCGCGGCGGTGCCGCTGTCCGGGGTCGCCGCGATGGTGTCGAGGCTGGTGGTCATCAATGCTGCGGTGGGCCTGCTCGCGCTGGCCGGCGGCGGTGCGCTCGCCGCCTGGGCGGTCCGTCGCGGCCTGCGCCCGCTCAGGCGGGTCGAGGAGACCGCCGAGGCGATTGCGGCCGGCGACCTGAGCGTGCGCGTTCCCGCTGCCGATCCGCGTACGGAGGTCGGCAGCCTCTCGGCGTCGTTCAACGCGATGGTCGACCGCTTCGAGACGGCGTGGTCCGCGCAGCAGCGGTCGGAGGCGCAGGCGCGCGCGTCCGAGGCCCGGATGCGGCAGTTCGTCGCCGACGCGAGTCACGAGCTGCGTACGCCGCTCACCTCGATCCGCGGCTTCGCCGAGCTCTACCGGCAGGGGGCGGCGCGCGACCCCGAGCAGCTCGGCGGGGTGATGCGCCGGATCGAGGACGAGGCCGCACGGATGGGCCTGCTGGTCGAGGACCTGCTGCTGCTCGCCCGGCTCGACCAGGCCCGCCCGCTGCGGTTCGAGCCGGTGGACCTGCTCAGCGTCGCGACCGACGTCGGGCCCGCCGCCGCGACCGTGCACGGCGCGCACCACGTCGTGCGACTGCGGGCTGACACCGGTGAGGGGTTGCCGGTGGTGCTCGGCGACCACGTCGTGCTCGAGGTGCGCGACGACGGCGAAGGCATGGCGCCTGAGGTCGCGGCGCGGGCCTTCGAGCGCTTCTACCGCGCGGACGCCTCGTGCAGCCGCGCGAGCTCCAGCACCGGTAGCGGGCTCGGTCTGTCGATCGTCGCCGCGATCGTCGCGGCGCACGGCGGGACCGTCGACGTCGACACCGCTCCCGGCGCTGGTTCCTGCCTCACGGTGCGCCTGCCGGCCGCCGACCCGCAGGGGGTGGGGTGACCACTGCACGGGTCGGGGCACGCCCTGCCTGCACCCAGCGCGCTGCCTCCTCGGCAGGGACCGGGCGTGAGAACAGGAACCCTTGCGCGGCGTCGCAGCCGAGCCGTCGCAGCTCGGCCAGCTGGCGCGGCGTCTCCACGCCTTCGGCCACGACGCGGAGCTCCAGCGCGCGGGCCATGGCGATGACCGCAGCGACGATGGCCGAGTCGTGCGGGTCCTGTCCGAGGCCGTCCACGAACTCCCGGTCGATCTTCAGCGTCGTGACGGGCAGTCGCTTGAGGTAGACCAGCGAGGAGTAGCCGGTGCCGAAGTCGTCGATGCTGAGGTCCACGCCGATCTCGCGCAGCGCGCGCAGCTGCTCCACGTTGCGCAGCACGTCCCGCATGACGACGCTCTCGGTGATCTCCAGCGTGAGCGCCGAGGCAGGGAAGTCGGTGGCCTCCAGGGCAGCGGCGATCACCCGGGGGAGGTCAGGCTCGTCCAGCTGCCGGGCGGACACGTTCACCGACAGGTGCGTCACCGCCGATGCCGCCCCGGGCACCGCCCAGCGGGCGGACTCCTCCAGGGCCGTCCGCAGCACCCACTCGCCCAGCAGCACGATCAGGCCGGTCTCCTCCGCGTCGGCGATGAACGCCCCTGGCCCCAGGAGCCCCTGCTCGGGGTGCTGCCAGCGCACCAGCGCCTCGAAGCCGAGCAGCCGCTCGTCAGCCAGGTCGACGACCGGCTGGTAGTGGAGCCTCAGCTCGCCTTCGCTCAACGCCCGCCGTAGGGCCGTCGTGGCCTCCAG
>JBBSLB010000046.1:0-14535 GCA_038255675.1 Mycobacteriales bacterium | reverse complement strand
GAGCTCAAGGAGCGCAAGCACCGCATCGAGGACGCCGTCCGCAACGCCAAGGCCGCTGTCGAGGAGGGCATCGTCGCCGGTGGTGGCGTCGCGCTGCTGCAGGCCTCGACGACCGCCTTCGAGAAGCTCGACCTGGTCGGCGACGAGGCCACCGGTGCGAACATCGTGCGCCTGGCGCTCGAGGCCCCGATCAAGCAGATCGCCATGAACGCCGGCCTCGAGGGTGGCGTCGTCGTGGAGAAGGTCCGCAACCTGCCTGTCGGTCAGGGCCTCAACGCCGCGACCGGCGAGTACGTCGACATGATCAAGGAGGGGATCATCGATCCCGCCAAGGTCACCCGCTCGGCGCTGCAGAACGCCGCCTCCATCGCGGCGCTGTTCCTCACCACCGAGTGCGTCATCGCCGACAAGCCGGAGAAGGCCGGCGCCGGCGGCGGTGGCATGCCGGGTGGCGGCATGGGCGACATGGACTTCTAGTCCGACCCGTTCGTCCCGACGGGGCGGTCCCTCCACACGGAGGGGCCGCCCCGTCGGCGTTCGCGCCCCCCCCCGCCCGCCCCCGCCCGCCCCCGTTGCCCCCGCCCGCCCCCGTTGCCCCCGCCCGCCCCCGCCCGCCCCCGTTGGTGATCATCAGGATGATCACGTCCGACATGCGGGGCGGGTCAGGCGTGAACCTCCTGGTGATCACCAGGACCGGGCGCTGGGCCACGCTGTGACATCCCTGGGTACGGGCTTGGCCCTGGCAGGGGAGGACGCGCGTGGCAGGGTCGGCCCGTGCACGTCGTCGTCGTCGGAGCCGGCATCGTCGGGCTGAGCAGCGCGCTGCGGCTGTCCGAGGCGGGCCACGACGTGGAGGTGCTCACCGCCACGCCGTCGCTGCAGACGACCTCCGCGGTGGCGGCGGCCCTGTGGTACCCCTACCGCGCGCTGCCCGAGCGGGAGGTGACCCGCTGGGCCGCGACCGGCCGCACTGCGCTCGCGGCGCTCGCGGCGCTCGAGCCTGCGGCCGGGGTGGTGCTGCGACCCGGGCGCGAGCTGTTCCGCACGCCGACGCCCGACCCGTGGTGGCGCGACGCCGTGCCGGACCTGGAGCGGGTGCCGGTGGACGAGCTGCCGCCCGGCTGGGCCGACGGGCTGCGGCTGACCGCGCCCGTCGTCGACATGGGTGTGCACCTGCCGTGGCTGGTCGGACTCCTCGCGCAACGCGGAGTACCGGTCCGCGTCCAGCCACTCACCGTGCTCGAGCAGGCCGGCGGCGACGTCGTCGTCGACTGCGCCGGCCTGGGCGCCCGCGAGCTCACCGGCGACGCCTCGCTGCAGGCCGTGCGGGGGCAGGTCGTCGTCGTTGCGCAGGTCGGGCTGACCGACTGGCTGCTCGCCCAGGACGACCCGGCGGCGCTGACCTACGTCGTCCCGCGCGGGCAGACGGTCGTGCTCGGTGGGGTGGCCGAGGAGGGCCGCGAGGACCTCACCCCCGACCCGGCGACGGCGCAGGCCGTGCTCCGCCGCTGCACCGCGCTGGTGCCGGAGCTGGCGGGCGCCCGCGTGCTGGAGCACAAGGTGGGGCTGCGCCCGACGCGGCCGGCGGTGCGGCTGGAGGCCGGCCGGCTCGCCGACGGCCGGCGGGTGGTGCACGACTACGGCCACGGCGGAGCCGGCGTCACCCTGGCCTACGGCTGCGCCCTCGACGTCGTCGCCCTGGTCGACGGCGGCTGAGCGGTCTCTGCGATCCTTCGCACGACACCACCGAGCCCGCAGGAGGACCCCCGCATGGCCACGAACGGCGAGAAGGCGTACGAGCTGCACCAGGCGGCGATCGGGCAGACCGAGGGCAGCGGCGACTGGCTCGAGATCACCCAGGAGCGGATCGACGCGTTCGCGGACGTGACCGAGGACCACCAGTTCATCCACGTCGACCCCGAGGCCTGCAAGACCCTGTCGCCGTGGGGCGTGCCGATCGCGCACGGCTTCCTCACCCTGTCGCTGCTCACCAAGCTGTCGGAGACGATCCCGACGCCGGCCGAGCGGGTCGAGGGCATCGTCATGGGCGTCAACTACGGCTTCGACAAGGTCCGCTTCGTCAACCCGGTCAAGGTCGGCTCGAAGATCCGCGCGACCAGCGTCCTGACCGCCGTCGACGCCAAGGACCCCAGCACGCTGCAGGTCACCAAGACCCTGACCGTGGAGATCGAGGGCGAGTCCAAGCCGGCGCTGGTCGCCGACTGGGTCACCCGCCTGGTCTACGGCTGAGCATGCCGTCGCTCCTGCCCGGGCCGGTCGGGATCTGGACGGCCGCCCTCGACGCGCTCGAGGTGCCGGCCGCCCAGGACCAGGTCGCCGCGCTGGACGAGCAGGGGTGGGACGCCCTGTGGTTCGGCGAGGCGTACGGCCGCGAGGCCTTCACCGCCGCCTGCCTCTACCTGGCGGCGAGCCGCCGGATGGCGGTCGCCACGGGTATCGCCAGCATCTACGGGCGCGACGCCGTGTCGGCCAACGCCGGTGCGCGAACGCTCGAGGCGGCCTTCCCGGGCCGCTTCGTGCTGGGCCTGGGTGTCAGCCATGCGCCGCTCGTCGAACGGATGCGCGGACACTCCTACGGCAAGCCGGTGGCGGCGATGCGGGACTACCTCGATGCGCTCGACGCCGCGCCCTATCTTGCCGCCGGCGGGCAGACTCCGCCGCCGCGGGTGGTCGCGGCGCTCGGCCCGAAGATGCTCGAGCTGTCGCGCGACCGCGCGCAGGGCGCGCACCCGTACCTCACGACGCCGGAGCACACTGCCTCCGCGCGTGCGGTCCTGGGCGAGGGGCCGCTGCTGGCCGTCGAGCAGGCGGTCGTGCTGTCCGCCGACCGGGACGAGGTGCGCCGCCGCGCGCACTGGCACCTGGAGATCTACACCGGCCTGCCGAACTACCGGAACAGCTGGTTCCGCCAGGGCTTCGCCGAGCAGGACGCCGTGCGGGGCGGCAGCGACCGGCTCAAGGACGCGCTCGTCGTCGGCGGTGAGGAGGCGATCCTCGAGCGGGTGCAGGCCCACCTCGACGCGGGCGCCGACCACGTCTGCCTGCAGGTGCTCGGACCGGACGCCTTCACTGCGCCGTCGCAGGACTGGGCTCGTCTTGCGCCCGTGGTGTCCGACCTGCGATGACCGAGACCCCCTACCAGGCAGAGCGGTACGCAGATCTGGAACGGCGGCTCTCGTAGTCCACAGGTCGTCGTCGCGGCCTGGCGCGAGGGTGGCAGCCCGGCCACGGTGGTGACATGCCGACCTGGGGGGCGCACCATGAGTGCCATGACCACCACCATCCCCGCCGGACCGTGGACGGTGGACGACCTGGACGCCTTCCCCGAGGGGACCGGAGTCCGCTACGAGCTCATCGACGGGGCGCTGCTCGTGAGCGCTGAGCCGTCGCTGCAGCATCAGCGGGTGAACGCACGTCTGCTGTGTGTGCTCGAGGATGCCGTGCCGGACCATCTCGAGGTGTTCCTGCCGATCGACGTCCGGCTCTCGCCGGTCCGGCAGGTCGCGCCGGACATCACGGTGGTCCGCCGCGCCGACGCCACCGGACGGCGGCTGGCAGGGGTGCCGCTGCTGGTCGTCGAGGTGCAGTCGCCCAGCACCCGCGCGGTCGACCTGACCCTCAAGCGCCGCGTGCTCGAGGAGGCCGGTGTGCCGTCGTACTGGCTGGTCGAGCCGGACGACCTCGTGCTCACTGCGCTCGAGCTCGTCGACGGGCGCTACGAGCAGGTGGCGCAGGTGCACGGCGACGAGGTGTTCGACGCCCTGCGCCCGTTCCCGGTGCGGGTGGTGCCGGCCCAGCTCAGCCGCTGAGCTCGTCGAGCAGGCGCGCGAGCGGACGTATCGCGACAGCCACAGGGTCTTCGGCGCCCTCGGCGACGGCCGCGAGCACGAGGCCGTCCAGCGCGGCGAGCAGCAGCCGACCTCCGGAAGGGGTGACCGGGCGGCCGCACCGCGCGAGCGCCTGCGCGAGGAGGGCTCGCAGCTCGGCGTTCCCGGCGGCGACCTGGTCGCGCAGGGCCGGCACGCGGCCGGCCTGGACGTAGCGCTCGTAGAACGTCGTCAGCCCGGCGACCGTGGGTGCCGGGCCGAGGACGACCTCGGCGAGCGCGCGGGCGGCCGCGGTGGGGCTGGTCCTGCGCGCGGGCAGCGCCTGGGCGGTGGCCCGGGCCTGGTCGAGCCAGCGCTGCGTCAGCTCCCCGGCCGCCGCGAGGACGAGGGCCTCGACGGTGGGGAAGTAGTGCGTCGTGCTCGCCAGGGGCACACCCGATCGGGCCGACAGCGCCCGGTGGGTGACGGCGTCGAAGCCCTCGTCGAGCAGCAGGTCCGCCGCCGCAGCGCGCAGGACGAGCAGGCGCCGCTGGCCTCGGACGTTCACGCCGGGCTCGCCACGCGCAGGCCGACCACCCCGGCGACGATGAGGGCGATCGACGCCAGGCGCAGCGGTGTGGCCGACTCGCCGAGCAGCGCCACCCCGAGCAGCGCGGTGCCCGCGGCGCCGATGCCCGTCCAGACGGCGTAGGCGGTCCCGACGGGCAGATCGCGCAGAGCCGTGGCGAGCAGGCCGAAGCTCAGCACGGCGAAGACGCCAAAGGCCACGGACGCGCGGGCGTTGGTGAATCCCTCGCTGGCCTTGAGCGACAGGGCCATGCCGATCTCGAAGACACCGGCAAGGACGAGCAGCAACCACGCCACGGACTCCACCTCCCTAGAAGTGGAACAAGTGTACGGGTCAACCGTGCAGATGGCCCACTGCGGCGACCGGCAGGCCGGTGCGGTGGCAGGTCCAGAACGGGTCCGGGCCGAGATCGGGCTCGACGAACAACGCGTGGCCGTCCCGCGCCGGGCAGGTCGGCTCGGTGCAGCGCGGCCACATCGGATCGAGCTCGTGCACCGCCTCCTGGACGTCCTGAGCCACCAACCCGAGGACGTGCGGCGCGCCGTCCGCCCACTGCGACAGCCACCAGGCGCGCTGGGTGACCGCGTCCTGCAGCGCTGCTTCCCACAGCGGGGTGGCCAGGTCGCGCCGCAGTGCCGCGCGGGCGTCGGCCAGCGCCGGGTGCGGCACGCTCAGCTCGAGAGGACGTCGTCGGCGTCGACGATCGTGTAGGCGTAGCCCTGCTCGGCGAGGAAGCGCTGCCGGTGCGCGGCGTACTCCTGGTCCAGGGTGTCGCGGCTGACGACGGAGTAGAAGTGCGCGGTGCGGCCGTCCTCCTTCGGGCGCAGGACCCGGCCCAGGCGCTGGGCCTCCTCCTGCCGCGAGCCGAAGGTGCCGCTGATCTGGATGGCGATGGTCGCCTCGGGCAGGTCGATGGAGAAGTTCGCGACCTTGCTCACGACCAGCCCGGGGATCTGCTTGCGGCGGAACAGGTCGTACAGCCGCTCCCGCTCGGCGTTCTTCGTCGAGCCCTGGATGATCGGCATGTCCAGCGCAGCGCCGACCTCCTCGAGCTGGTCGAGGTAGGCCCCGATGACGAGCACCTGGTCGTCGTGCCGCTCTACCAACTTGCGGATCACGGCGATCTTCGTGTGCGCCGTTGCGGCGATCTTGTACTTCTCCTCGGGCTCGGCGGTGGCGTACGCCAGTCGCTCGGCGTCGGTCATCGTCACCCGGACCTCGGTGCAGTCGGCGGGGGCGATCCAGCCCTGGCTCTCGATGTCCTTCCACGGCGCGTCGAAGCGCTTGGGCCCGATGAGGCTGAAGACGTCGCCCTCACGGCCGTCCTCGCGCACCAGCGTCGCGGTGAGCCCGAGCCGGCGGCGGGACTGCAGGTCGGCGGTCATCCGGAAGACCGGGGCGGGGAGCAGGTGCACCTCGTCGTAGACGACCAGTCCCCAGTCGCGGGCCCCGAACAGCTCGAGGTGGGCGTACTCGCCCTTCTTGCGGGTGGTCATGATCTGGTAGGTCGCGATGGTGACCGGCTTGATCTCCTTCTTCTCGCCGGAGTACTCGCCGATCTCCTCCTCGGTCAGGGTGGTGCGCTTGAGCAGCTCGCTCTTCCACTGCCGGCCGCTGACGGTGTTCGTGACGAGGATGAGCGTGGTGGCGCCGGCGCGGGCCATCGCCGCTGCGCCGACCAAGGTCTTGCCCGCGCCGCAGGGCAGGACCACCACGCCGGACCCGCCGTGCCAGAAGCCGTCGACGGCGAGCGACTGGTAGTCGCGCAGCTCCCAGCCGTCCTGCACCAGGCCGATCTCGTGCGCCTCGCCGTCGACGTAGCCGGCGAGGTCCTCGGCGGGCCAGCCGACCTTGAGCAGCGCCTGCTTGAGCCGGCCGCGCTCCGACGGGAACGCGAGGCAGGTCTCCGGGTCGAGGCGCACGCCCAGCATCGGGCTGACCTTCTTGTTGCGCACCACCTCCTCGAGCACCGCCCGGTCGGTCGTGCGCAGCACCAGCCCGTGCACCGGGTCCTGCTCCAGCCGCAGCCGGCCGTAGCGGTCCATCGTGTCGGCGACGTCGACGAGCAGCGCGTGCGGCACGGCGTAGCGGCTGAAGCGGACCAGCGCGTCCACGACCTGCTCGGCGTCGTGGCCGGCGGCGCGGGCGTTCCACAGGCCGAGCGGGGTCAGGCGGTAGGTGTGCACGTGCTCGGGCGAGCGCTCGAGCTCCGCGAACGGCGCGATCGCCATCCGGCACTCGGCGGCGAGCGGGTGCTCCACCTCCAGCAGGAGGGTCTTGTCGGACTGGACGATGAGCGGGCCGTCGGGGGGGTTCACCACGACAGTGTCCAACGCCGGGAGAGGTGCCGGTCATCCCTCACGGGGCACTGGTCCCGCATGCACCCACTCCTGCGAGGAGCAGCAGCCGGTTCGGTGGCGACCGTCGCGATGAGCGGCGTGATGCTCGCCTTCCGCAAGCAGATGGGCGCGCAGCCGCCGGACGTCATCGCGACCCACGCCGCGCACGCCGTCGGCGCGGACCCCACAGAGCACCAGGCGGACGTCATGGCGGCGGTCTCGCACGTCGCCTTTGGCGCGGTGGCGGGGGCCGGCTACGCGCTGCTGCCGAAGCTCGGCCCCCCGTGGCTGCGCGGCGTCGTCACGGGGCTGGCCGTCTGGTCCTCGGCGTACCAGGGCTGGGTGCCGGCGCTGGGCATCATGCCGACGGCGAGCGAGGACCGGCCGGAGCGGCCAGGGGTCATGATCGCCGCGCACGTCGTCTTCGGCGCGGTCCTCGGGGTGCTGGACGACCGGCTGGCCCGGCGCTAGACGACGCCTGCGAGCACCGCGACCAGGGCAACGAGCGTCAGCAGCACGGCGACGGCGACGGCGACAGTCGCCGTCGTCATCCGGCGGCGGGCCTCCCCGGGTTCGGGCACCGGCGGGGGCGTCGCCCCGAAGACCGGCGTGCTGTCCGGGGCGGGGGTCGCGACCGGCGACGGTCCGCCGGGCTGGGTGACGTAGCCGGTGGGGCGGCTCTGGTCGGTCCACCCCTCGCCGTCATGGAAGCGCTGCAGGGTCGCGGGTGCATCCGGGTCGGGGTGCCAGCCGGGCTTGTGGGGTGCGGTCATGGCTCGCTCCTACCCAGCGTCACACGGTGCGGCATCCGGGTCGACGTCGGCGACGCCGGTCACGCGGTGCAGCGCGAAGGTGCGCTCCTCCTGTCGCAGGTGGTCCCAGGCGGTGACGAAGCCGCCCTCCACCCCACGCGGCTCGACGACCCGAGAGGTCGCCCGGCCCTGCGCGTCGACGTAGCCGAGCCACACCTGGCGCCGCTCGCGGGCGGCGGACTGGAGGAAGGCCAGCGTGTCGGCGGTGGTGGAGCGAGTCGTCGTCACCGGCGCCCGTCGTGCGGCGCGAGCCGCGAGATCCCCTGCGCGCAAGGCGGTCACGGACAGCGCGGCATGCTCGGCGTCCAACGAGTGCTCGGTGCTGCGGTGCGGACGGGGCCGCAGCTGGGTGCGTCGAGCCTGTGGCCGGGCCAGCAGCAGCGCGCCGTCCGGCGCCTCTGCCGCCGGGGCGTAGCCGGCGGCGCGCAGCGCCTCGAGCACGACGTCGAGCGGCGAGCTGCTCACCAGAACGGTCGGCGCGAGCCGGCGCAGCCGCAGCGTCCCGGTCCGCTTGGCGGCCAGCACCTCCGACAGCAGCGCCTCGTCGTCGCAGCGGACGTAGGCGTTCGCGAGGCCGACCCGCATCCGGCCGTGCCGGCGGGCCACGTCGTCGACGAGGTAGGTCAGCGACTGCGGCACGGGGGTGCGCGACCGGGTGCGGAACAGCTCGTGCAGGTCGCTCGCGCTGCGCCCGGCGTCAAGAGCCCGGCGGACCGAGGTCTCGCTCACGCGGTAGACGGTCGCGCCGCCGGTGGACTCCACGTCGGCGACGAGCGAGACGGCCTGCGCCAGCCCCCGCTCGAGCGGGCCGGGAGCCACGACCGTCAGGTCGGGCTGGACCAGCACGTAGTCGAGCGGCTCGGGGAGCCGGTCGCCCAGCAGCCGCGCGGCGCCCTTCTCGTCGTCGGCGAGCAGCGCGCGCGCAGCGGCTGACAGCCCACCGCGTCCGGTCAGCCCGAGCAGCTCGGCCTCGTCGAGGGTCCAGCCGTGCACGCGGTCGCGCAGCCGCCCGCCGCGCCGGGGCGCCGACCAGACCAGGCGCCGTGTGAGGCTCTCGCGGCCGGCCGCCCGGCCGGCAGGCACCTCGGCCAGCTGATCGAGCACCCGGCGGCGCTCGGCGGGCAGCGCAGGTCGCTCCAGCTCGGGGCCGAGCGGGGCGAGCACCTTGTCGCGCTCGTCGCGCTCCCCGGCCAGCGCTGCCAACCGCGGCATCGCCAGCCACGCCTGCGCCAGCGCGATCCAGCGCAGCTCGGGCGGAACGGCGAGCCAGGTGTCGTACGCGCTGGTCGGCACCCACTCCGGGTCCAGTCCCGCGGTCTGGTCGAGCAGCCCGGCGGCGGCGACCACCTCGACGAGCAGGGCGACGGATGGCTCGGGCAGGTCGAGCTCCTTGCCGACCCGCTTGAGCTCGCGTACGCCGATGCCGCCGGCCCGTAGCACCGACGGCGGGGTCGTCGCCCACAGCTCGAGCAGCCCCTCGGCCTTGGCCACCAGTGCCGCGGCGCTGTGCGCGGCGGCGTCGTCCAGGCCCTTGACGGCGGTCGTCTCGAGCTTCGGTGGATCGGCATGAAGACTGCCGAGCACCCGCTCGCCGCGCACGAGCACGCCCACCTCGCGCGGCAGCTCGACGGTGCTGTCGTCCACCGGCACAAGCAGGCCGTGGGCGAGCAGCCAGCGGACGGGGGAGTCGGCGGTCGCGGGGGTCGCCGGCCGCATCGCCTCACGCACCTGCCCAAGCGGCGAGCCGGCGGCGAGCGTCTCGAGGACTCGCCGCTCGTCCGGTCCGGCGGTGGCGAGCAGCGCGCCGAGCCGGGCCGGATCGTTGAACAGGTCGACCAGGCCGCCGACGCCGTCCACCCCGAGGGTCTGCGTCACCGGTGCCACGTCCTTGACCCGCAGCCGGGTGAGGAGCGTCGCGACCGGACGACCCAGACCGGCCGCCGCCGGGGCGACGACGTCGCGGACCGGCCCGACGACGCGCAGTGACGCGCGCGAGCCCCACACCAGCGCGAGGTCCTGCAGCCGACCCACCCCCGCCGCGACCTGCTCGGCGGTGGCGGCCTCGCCGACCAGGGCCAGCAGGTCGTCGTACGGCGTGGCGGTCTCGGTACCGGAGGCAAGGACCAGCCCGTCGAGCAGAGCCAGGACGAAGGCGTCGAGCTGCTCGAGTGCGCGCAGCACCGACAGCCGGACGGCGGCGCGGGCGGCCAGCACGCCGACGTCGGGCGGGACGGGGACGGCGAGGTCGGGACGGGCGACGAGCAGGGTGGCCAGCCGCTCGTCGGGCCAGCCGCGCAGCCAGTCGGCCAGGCTGCGGGCGGCGTCCATCCGGCCAACACTAGGCGGCGGTGTCGTCCCGGGCAGGTCGGGAAGGACGCTTCCATGACCAACCCAAGCGAGGACCTAGTGGCCACCGAGGGCGTCGACGAGGGCTCCGCGGAGAGCACCGCCGAGGGCGCCACGTCCACCGAGGAGCTGACCGGCGTCACCAATCCGCTCGCGCGGGCACTGGGCGACGCGGACCATACGCAGGAGCAGTCCGAGGCGTCGCCGGCCCCACCCGTCGACACCGGCATCGAGGCGCCGCGCGGCCCGGGCCAGCAGCTGGAGGCCGGCGAGGGCTGACCTGCCTCGCCAGCCCTAGTGTCGGGAGCGTGCCCGACGACCTGGACCGACGCCTGTCCGCGCTCGAGGCGGCGTTGCGCGCGGTCGACGGCCTGCTTGTCGCCTTCTCCGGCGGCGCCGACAGCGCCTTCCTGCTCGCGGCTGCCGCCCACGCGCTCGGCCCGGACCGGGTCGTCGCGGCGACCGCGGTGAGCGCGTCCTTGGCCGCCGACGAGCTGCCGGCGGCGCAGGCCTTCGCGGCGTCGCTCGGCGTACGGCACGTCACGCCCGAGACCGACGAGCTCTCGCGCGAGGGCTACGTCGCCAACGGGGCCGACCGCTGCTTCCACTGCAAGGCCACCCTGCTCGACACGCTCCGACCGCTGGCCGCGGCGCTGGGCCTGGCGGCCGTCGCCACCGGCACCAACGCCGACGACGCCGTCGCGGGCTTCCGCCCGGGCATCCGCGCCGCGGCCGAGCGTGGCGCGCTCACCCCGCTGCTTGACGCCGGTCTGACCAAGGCCCAGATCCGCGAGGCGTCCCGCCGCTGGGGGCTGACGACGGCCGACAAGCCGGCGCTGGCCTGCCTGGCCAGCCGCATCGCGTACGGCCTGCAGGTGACGCCGTCCGGTCTGGCGCGGGTGGACCGGGCCGAGCGGGCGCTGCGCGCGCACCTCGGTCCGGTCGTCGATCTGCGGGTGCGCGACCTGGGCGAGGGTCAGGCGCGGGTCGAGCTCGACCCGGCGGCGTTGGCGCGGTGCGACGACGCGGCGCTCGCGGTGGTCCGGCTCGAGGGGTTCGCGGCCGTGACGAAGCGGGAGTTCCGCTCCGGGTCGATGAACTCCGGGTCAGCCCTCGCGGCGGCGGGTGCGGGCCCCGCGCAGCAGGCCGAGCAGGGCCAGCCCTAGCCCGACCGGCAGCAGCGAGGCGACCAGCGTCGTCCACAGCGGCGCGTCGTCGCGGCCGAGCAGGAACGGCACGACACCCGCGATGACCCCCAGCACCCCGAGACCGAACAGCACGGCGCCCACGCGGACGAGCCGCTCCCCGGGCGCGGACTGCGCCGGAGCGGCGTGGCGTCCCGTCATGGCGGCGAGCGTACGGGCCCGGTCGCGCCGTCGCGACGTAGCCTGGGCGGGTCCCGCCCCTGCGACTCGACGAGGTCCCGTGCCCACCGGCAAGGTCAAGTTCTACGACAAGGACAAGGGCTTCGGCTTTGTGTCCCGCGACGACGGTGGCGACGTCTTCGTCCCGTCCTCCGCGCTGCCCGCCGGGGTCGAGGACCTCAAGGCCGGCAGCCGCGTGGAGTTCGGCGTCGCCGCGGGCAAGCGCGGCGAGCAGGCCCTGTCGCTGTCCGTCCTCGACGCCCCGCCGACGCTGGCCTCTGCGCGCCGTCCGGCCGAGGAGCTGCAGGGCATGGTCGAGGACCTGATCAAGCTGCTCGAGGCCAAGGTGCAGCCCTCGTTGCGCCGGGGCAAGCACCCTGACCGCGACACCGGCAAGCGGGTCGGGTTGGTGATGCGGGCGATCGCGACCGAGCTCGAGGGCTGACGCCCGCAGCTAGGCCCGCGGGACCAGCCGGAAGCGCCACTCGCCGGTCGGGACGGTGACCGGCAGGCCCTGTTCGTCCAGCCGCGGCTGGCCGTCCTCGTCGAGGTCCTCGACGACGGTCTGCACCCGTACGTCGTAGCCAGCCGGCGAGAGGTTCGGGGCGGTGAAGCTGAAGTAGTGGTCCTCGTCGAGCTGGCCGGTGCGCTGGTTCTGCACCTGACCGGTCGGGTCGATCAGCGTGAGCTCCCAGCCCCGGTCGGCAAGCGCCTTGGCGACGTCGACGCCGACGACCTCACCCGGGCGGGTGCTGATCTCGACGACCTCGCGCTCGCGCTCGGCGCAGCCGCCGTCGTCGAGGGTCTTGTCCTCGTCGAAGCAGTACGTCGCCGCCTCGGCGTAGACGCTCTCGCCGCCGCTGACGAGCGTGACGATCGGCGCGGGCTTCTCGCAGCCGGTCAGGGCCGCGAGCGCGAAGGTCGCTGACGCGGCCGCGAGCAGTCGTCGGCGGGCGGTCATCGGTGCTCCGAGTCTGTCGGGGGCGGAGTCTGGAAGACTCGTGGAGTGCCAGGAAGAGGACGCAGGTTGTTGGCCGTCGGGAAGAAGGTATCCGGCGTGCTGGCGGCCGTGCGCGACGAGGTCCTCAGCCCCTTGGCCGATGCCGACGTCCCGGCCGCCACCGCCGCCCCCGAGGAGCCCCCCGCCGTGACCTCCAGCGAGACGACCGACCTCGTGCCGTCGCCCGCCAGCGAGCAGCCGTCCGCGCTCGACGAGGTGTGCGCCGCCGCGGTCGAGCTCGCCCGGGCCGCGGCCGTCGAGGCCGCCGGCAGCTCGGTCGGCGACCACCTCGGCGTCGAGCCCGAGCCGGCCGACTCCGGTGGTGGTGCTGTCGCCACGCACTCCTTCGCCACGACCGACCCGGCGTACGGCGGCTGGCGCTGGGCCGTCGTGGTCGCCCGCGCCGACGGCGCGGAGCAGGTGACCGTCGACGAGGTGGTGCTGCTGCCCGGCGGTGGCGCGCTGCTCGCCCCGGCCTGGGTGCCGTGGAGCGAGCGCGTCCAGCCCGGTGACCTCTCACCCGGCGACCTGCTGCCGCCCGGACAGGACGACCCGCGCCTGGTCCCGTCGTACGCCGATGTGGAGGCCGAGCGGCTGCCCTTCGAGCTGCACCGCGAGCTGGGCCTGGGCCGCCCACGGGTGCTGTCGCTCGACGGCCGGGCCGATGCCGCCGAGCGCTGGTACGAAGGACCGGCCGGGCCGGACGCCCCGATCGCCAAGGCTGCGCCGGGGCGCTGCGACGGCTGTGGCTTCCTCGTCCCGCTGGCCGGTGCGCTCGGCACCGTCTTCGGCGCCTGCGCCAACGCGATGGCGCCCGACGACGGCCGGGTGGTCGCGCTCACCCACGGCTGCGGTGCCCACAGCGAGACCGTCGTGGAGAACCAGGAGTCCAGCTACGCCGGCATGGCCGTCGAGGACGACGAGTTCGAGGTCGTCAGCAGCGTCGACGTGCCCGAGGACGCGACGGTCCCCGGGACCGAGGAGCCGGTGCTCGACGAGGTCGCACCCGAGGGCGCCTAGCGTCACGCGGCGCCACCCGCCGAGAGCCGCACCTGCTTTTGACCTTCAGTTCCGCGCGACTGCCGTCGATCGTGCGACCGGAGGTGTTGTCGATGACCATCGACGCGTACGACGTGGCCGGACTGATGGGCTCCGGGCTGTCCACCGACGTGCTGGACTCCCTGCCCGACGCGACGGCGGTGGTCGATGCGACCGGCCGCATCGTGTCGGTCAACCACGCGTGGCGGATGTTTGCGACAGACAACGGCGGGCGCCCCGAGACGACCGGTGTGGGGGTGGACTACCTGGCCGTGTGCAGCCGGGCCGCGAAGGCTGGATCCACGGACGCGGTCACGGTCGCTGACGGTCTGCGCGCGGTGCTCGCTGGCGAGACGGGCCACAGCGAGCTGGAGTACCCCTGCCCGTCACCGGCGGTAGGCCGCTGGTTCCTGCTGCGGATCACTCGGCTCTCCGGAGTGGTCCCCGGCGCGGTCGTGTCCCACGTCAACATCACCCGTCGCAAGGCCGCCGAGGAGCTCGTTGCCCACCAGGCGGCCCACGACCCGCTGACGGGCTTGGCGAACCGCAGGCTGTTCGAAAGGCGCCTCGAGACGGCGCTGGCCAAGCGCGGGGGCGTCGCGGAGCTCGGTGTGCTGTTCCTCGACCTCGACGGCTTCAAGGGGGTCAACGACACCTACGGGCACGACGCGGGCGATGAGGTCCTGCTCACCTCGGCGCACCGGCTGCGGACCGTCGTGGAGCCGCAGGACGTGGTCGCGCGGCTGGGCGGCGACGAGTTCGCCGTCCTGGCCCGCCGCCCGTCAGCCGAGGCGCTGGGGCGGCTGCGTGAGCTGGTCTCCGAGGCGCTGGCGGAACCGCAGCTGGTCCACGGCCACCTGCTGAGCGTCCCGGGCAGCGTCGGCATGACGCTGGCGTCTGCCGGCGAGGCCCCGCCCGTTGTCCTGCGCAGGGCCGACGAAGCGATGTATGCGGTGAAGCGGGCCCGGCCACGGCGCACCCGCTGACGCCTACGGCTCGAGCCCTCCTGTGCCGCTCTCGGCCCGCTCAAGGTCGGTGGCCCACGACCGAAAGAACTATCCGGGGCGTCCAGGCGGCGGTCCGATCGGCCCCGCAGTCCCAGACCCCGACCAAGAGGCAGCCATGAAGCGTGTCATCTACTGCAGCCAGGCCACCCACGACATGAGCCCTGCAGAGCTCGTGCGGCTGCTCGAAGTGTCCAGGAGCAACAACGAGGAGGT